>JBJOKR010000174.1:0-10406 GCA_046045995.1 Pseudomonadota bacterium
TGGCGGGTGTGGCGCTCTCCGACGCGGTTGCAGAGATGGTTTCAGCACCCAAATCCTACGCCAGATCAGAGACTTACGCTACACCCGCCGCCCCCTCCAAGCCGCCGTCGTGAATACGACGGGTTAGGGTGTTTCGCCAATGACCACCAGCAGATGCCGCCGATGCCGACCACCGCCCCCTCTACCGATATCGTTCAGATCAAGATCACGCTTCTGGACACCGATCCGCCGGTGTGGCGGCGGCTTCTGGTGCCAGCCGAACTCAACTTTGCCCGGCTACATGACTGCATCCAGGTGTCGATGGGCTGGACCTTCAGCCATCTGCATGAGTTCCGAGTTGGCGACCGCCGCTACGGCGTGCCCGATCCGGAGTTCGCCGATCCGGCCTTTCCCGTCTACCGGGATAGCACCCTGAAGCTGTCGGCCGTGCTGGCGCGCGGCATCCGTCGCTTCCACTACACCTACGATTTCGGCGACAGTTGGGAGCACGAGATCGCGATCGAGCGGACGCTGCCCGCCGATCCCGGCATGGAGTATCCCCGGTTCGTCGATGGGCAGCGCCGCTGCCCGCCGGAGGATTGCGGCGGCGTTCCGGGCTTCGGGATGTTCCTGGAGGCCATGGCCGATCCGAACCACCCGGAGCACGCGTCGATGCGGGATTGGTATGGCGATGACTACGATCCCGACGACATGGAGAAGTACATCATCGACATCCAGCTTGACCGCATCGCCGCCGCCCGCCGTGGCGGCATCAAGGGGCGCGGTAGGCCGAAGAAGGCCGGGTAACACGCTCCCTGGGGATCACGCCACCGTCCCGTTCAGCCGGACCCGCCCGACGGTCTCGCCGGCGCCATTGCCGACGGCGGTGACCGCGGCACCGATCAGGGTGTTGCCGGTGGCGGTCTTGGTCGCCTCGCGGGCGGTGTTGTCCCAATAGACCTTGTCCCCGGTGCTCCAGGCCTGGGCGCCGGTCTTCTTCAGGTCGAAGACGCCGACCAGGCAGACCTCGACCGGCTCGCCGCCGGCGGCCGAAGCGACCGCGATGCCGAACAGGGCGCCGACGAGCACGCCCTCGCCGGAGGCCACGGCGTAAGGGGCGGCCAGGGTCAGGGTGGTGCCGGGCTGGATGTGGTTTTTCATGGAGCGGTTCCTTGGCGGTCGGGTTCCGTCCCACCCTCAGCGGGCGGGCCGGTCGGGGGTGAGCATCAGGATCAGGCCGGCCGCCGCCCCGCCCACCAGGGCGATCTGGTCCACCAGGGCCGGGTCGAGGGAGACGCCAAAGACGGACAGCAGCGCGGTGGCGCCCAGCCAGGTGCTGCGCTCGCGCAGGCGTTCGATCAGGTAGCGCATGGGGATGCTCCTTCAGGACAGGGCCGGCACGGCCGGGACGCGGAAGCCAGCGGCGTCCAGGCCGAGGACGGCGCGATAATCGAAGTTGGGGCAGAGCTTGTTGGCGACCTCGACATGGCCGCGCCAGCGCAGCCGTTTGCCTTGGGCGGCGTAGGCCGCATCCATCGCGTCGGCCAGCCGCCGCAAACTGTCGAATTGCGCCGGGGCAAAGGTCTTGAAGCCGTGCAGGCAGATGGCGATGGAGCCGGCATTGTGCCCGGCTTGCGCGGCCGGCACGCCTTCCAGGGACCGGCCGCGCTGGATCGTGCCGTCGCCGCGGATGAAGACGTGATAGCCGATGCCGCGCCAGCCGCGCCGGCGGTGCCACTGGTCGATCACCGCCGCATCGTCATGGGCGGCATGGTCACTGGCGCTGCAATGGATGAACACCACATGCACCGGCCGCTTCGGCGCGGTGAAGGGCACCATCGCGCCAGGACGGCTGAGGATGGGAAACGGGTCCGTCATGGCTCAGGCCCCGGCGTTCTTGTAGAGGCCGCGCCAGTCGATGGCCTTGGCCCCGAAATCCAGCCGGCACTTGATCTCCACCCCGTCCACATCGAAGCCGTTTCGGGTTTCGATATAGGCACCTTGCTGCCCCTCCAGGTAGGCGTACTCCAGCGTGTCGATCTGGGCCGGGTTGGCCGCCAGGTACCAGGCGGTGGCGCTGGCGGCGTCCAGCCGGGGCTCGGCGATGGGCGTCAGGGTGCGGATCGAGGCGGGCACGATGTCGCTGGTCTTGGCCGGCGTCAGGTTCTGCGCCACCAGTTGCTCGGCGGTCAGTTCCAGCGCCGCCGGCACGATCAGGAAGGATGGCCGGATGTTCAGCACGGTCTTCCGGTCCAGCCCGGTCTGCTTCGCCATCGCCGCGCGGGCGTCGCCGATGGCGGTGACGGTCGGGGGTGCCGCCGTGCCGGCGAGGTTCTTGTGGTCGGCATGGAACAGCGCCTTGCCGTCGGCCATGGCGGCGTTGGCGGTCAGGATGCCCCAGACGACATCGCTTTCCAGGGTGGCGATGGCGGTGCCGTACTTGGCCGGGATGCGGGTGAAGGCGTCGAGATCGTCGTTGATCAGCACCTGCCTTGTGATCGCCACCACCCGACCATAGGTCTCGATATGGTAGCTTTCCTTGCTCTCGCCGATGGGGTCCACTTTAACTGGTGACTGGATGCGACGGCTCCCACGCCCTATCCAGGGGCGGCGTGGATCTCCCTCACCCCACGTTACTGAACCGCGCGTCAAAAGCCCGTTGCTTCCCCAACCGTTAGGCGCGACAAGAGGGGGTACGGGTCAGTGGTGGAGGATTGGGTAATGGGGCAGAACCCGGCACAGGGCGAAGAGGAGATCGAGGGGTATCGCAGGGAGGACGAAGAGGAATCCTCCTGGGGCGACTATCCCATCGACACCCTGCTGATCCGCAATGAGCCGCGGACGGTGCATGACGTTCTGCGCCGGATCAAGCAGGGCACTTATGTCATGGACCCAGATTTCCAGCGGGATTTCGTCTGGGACGTGAAGAAGCAGAGCAAGCTGATTGAGTCGGTGCTGCTGCGTATTCCCCTACCGGTGTTCTATATCGCGGAGAATCGGGAAGGAAAGATGGTGGTGGTGGATGGGCTTCAGCGGCTCAGCACCTTCCGTCGCTTCTGCGAAAATGAATTCCACTTGCGCTTACCGGATCGGCAGGATCTGGACAAGAAGCTGTTCAGGGATCTGCCGCCGAAGCTGCAGAACCGGATTGAGGATTGCAACCTCATCCTCTACATCATCGATTCCAAGGTGCCGACACGGGCCCTGCTGGACATTTTCGAACGGGTGAACAGCGGCGTGGCGCTGACCCGGCAGCAGATGCGCAACTGCCTTCATACCGGCCCCGCCACCCGGTTCCTGAAGGAGGAGGCTGCCATCGACCTGTTCAAGGACGCGACGGGCAACAGCCTGACTCCGCTGAAAATGCTGGATCGGGAGATGATCAACCGGTTCTGCGGCTTCCAAGTGCTGGGGCTGGATGCCTATGAAGGGCAGATGGATGATTTCCTGGCCCGTACGCTGGAGGAGATGAACCGGCGCGCCACCGAAGCATTTTTTGGGGATCTCCGCATAAAGCTGCGCCGGACGCTTACCAACAATCTGCGGGCGTTCGGTCGGCATGCGTTCCGCAAGCAGATCCGCGGACGGGATGCGCGGATCGTCTTCAACGCCTCCATCTGGGACACGATGTCCTTTCACATGGCTGAATTGGATGAGGATTGGGTAGCGAACAATGCCGAGACGATCGGCAGCGCCTTCCTTGATCTTCTAGACAATCCGGAGTTCCGGGACTCGATTTCACTCGGCACTAGTCAGCAGAACAGGGTGCGCGACCGATTTCGGATGGTAAAGGAGATGTTTGAAAGGTTGCGAATGGACGGGCTGCCACACTGACCAGCACCACTTGATAACGATGGAGGCCCCATGCTTACCCGGATCGAACTAAAAACCTTTAAGTGCTTTGCTGATCAGGCGCTTCCCCTGACGCCGTTGACGCTGCTGTCGGGCACGAATGCCTCCGGCAAATCCTCGATCCTTCAGGCCCTGGCCCTGCTGCACCAGACCATGCGGGAGCACGAATGGTCGCGGCGGCTGATGCTGAACGGGACGGTGCTGCGGCTGGGCACGGTGCTGGACGTGGTGGACAAGGTGAACGGCCGTCGGGGCTTCGAGATCCTGCTTGAGCATGACGAGGTTACCTACCATTGGGCCTTTGAGGGCGAAAAGGAGCATTTGTCGCTGGCCCTGACCCAGGTCGCGGTATCAGGGTGTGAGCCGGTTCCGCAGGATCGGGTGCCCATCACCCTGCTGCGCCACCTGCTGCCCGTCAATGCCGACGGCGGGATGGCCGCTCCGGATGAGGGCGGCGGCGCGCTGCCCGTGGCGCGGATTTTGCGCAACCTCCACTACATCACTGCGGAACGGGTGGGACCGCGGGAAACCTATCCCCTGGTAGACCCGGCCATCGGGGCCGTGGTGGGTCCGACGGGAGAGTTCACGGCCGGGCTGCTGCACCTGAAGAAGGAGGAGCGGGTGGCAGAAACGCTCATCCTGACGGGCGAAACGCCAACCCTGCTGGGCCAGGTCAAGTTACGCATGCAGCAGTTCTTCCCCGGCTCGGACCTTCAGGTGACGCCGATCCCGGCGGCCAATGCCGTATCGCTGGGCCTGCGGACCTCCCCTGAAACCGATTTCCACCGTCCTATGCATGTGGGCTTCGGATTAACGCAGATCCTGCCCATCCTCGTGGCCTGCTTATCTGCCAGGCCGGGTGATCTGATTCTGATTGAAAATCCGGAGGTTCACCTGCATCCTTTCGGGCAGGCGATGATGGGTCAGTTCCTTGCACAGGTTGCGCAGGCCGGTGTCCAAGTCATCATGGAAACGCACAGCGACCATGTGCTGAACGGCGTGCGACGGGCCGTGAAGGCGGGCATGAAGCCGGAAGCGGTGACACTGTATTTCCTTCGGCCCAGGCAGGCGGACCGGACCCAGATGGTCAGTCCCCGGCTGGATGCGGATGGTAATGTGGACCATTGGCCCGATGGTTTCTTCGACCAATTCGACAAGGACATGAACCACTTCGCCGGATGGGACTGACATCTGGCGGGAGGTGGGGATGGAGATCTTTCTGAACGATTTATCTTTCCACGGGCAGTTCCAATCCATCCGTGACTTCGAACAGGCCTTCGGTCGCATAATGAAGATGCGGGAGGTTGCTAAGCGCCACAGCCGGTCCATCAAGATTCATCACCGCATGGATGATCGGGTAACCGCAGGTGGCCTGACCTTCCAACAGGTGGTGGCACAGCTTACGGCCGACCGGCGGCGGCAGATCCTTACCTGGAAGACTAAGGAAGGGCCGATTTGGGACGCCCCGCCGCGGCATACAGGTGATGACTATTTCCAATGTGGCGATGATATCGTCACCGAGTCGGCCGTGGCGGAGGCGGCATGGTGCCTGGCGCAGGGGGAGGAGGCGTGCTTGGTCAGCGCCGTGCCCTCCAACTGGGAAATGTCGCCGATCACCGTGCGTTGGGAACGGGATCAACCCGCCGAGTTTGAACTGGACAACTTCTCGGATATGGTCCCCTTTGACGCCCATCTTGCCGCCACGGCGGGACCCGTCGTGTCGTGGGACGACCTGGAACGACGGGTGCGGGCCTTCTGCACCGTCCTGCGTTTTACCGATGATTGCTTCCGGGCCATCCGCAGCCTGCCGTTCGGCCCAGGACCGGCGCGTGAGATAATGCAGCGGATCAAGGTTCTTGAACAGTTGGCCCACAGCACGACACCTGATGGCCGCACTCCGGAGGGAGAGCGAATCTATCAGGACCATTTCGTAGGCGAAAAGGCTTGGTTCACGGACTCATCTGCACGGGAATACGCGGCTTTCAGGTCAGAGATGACCTTTCGCCACCCAGATACGGGAAAAAACCTGTTCTGTCCCTGGCATGGCAAGGTCAAGTCGCCACAGATCCGTATCCATTTTGCATGGCCTGATGCGCATGAAGAGTGCTTCATCGTTGCCTATGTTGGCCGGAAAATTACAAAACAATAGTATAGTTCACATAAATCATACCCACCTGTTGTTGATAATCTAGAGATCTTGATCGGGCAGGGTTAGGCGGCGACGAAGCCCACCGCGCGTGCCTAGGCATAGACGGCGGGCGCCTCATAGCCGGTATCGATGGCCAGCCGCGCCAGCCCCAGCCGGCTGCCATGGATGTGCGGCCAAGTCCGGCTCAGCAGCAGCGTTAACGCCGCCCAGGCTTCCGCCCGCTCGGGCCCGCCTTCAATGACGATGTGGTCCACCAGCCAGCTGGTCAGCCCGCGCCCCCAGGCCCAGACCGACACCTTGATCCGGTCTTTCTGCACGTCGGCCCCAGCGGTCAGGAACAGGCCGCCCGTGGGCACCGTGCCGAAGCGGTAGCCGCCGCGCCGCTCATAGAGACGCTGCCAGTCCGGGGCCTCGCCGCTCTCCTGCCAGGTCTCCCCCAGCGAAGTGTTGATGAAGGTCTTCATCGCCTCGTCACCGGCTGCCTTGGCTGACAGGAAGGTGCTCACCATGTCGGCCAGCCGAACCCAGGTGGAATAGATCTCATTCAGGTGAAAGCCGGCGATGCCGGTGAACGGTGCCTCCGCCCACCACTCGCCTTTCGCAATCGCCTGCCAGCGCCTTGCATCGCCCCAGACGGCATTGCAATGGATGCAGACATAGCGGGCGCTGTCCGGGCGGGGTTCCGGGTCGCTGTCCCAGCGCACCTGCCCCCAGCTCAGCACCTGATGCTGGCCGCACTCCGGGCATGGCACCCAGAAGCGACGGCGGTCGCTTTCCTCGAACGCCGTTTCGATCCGGCTGGCCCCCTTCAGGGTCGGGGTGGAGACCAGCAGGATCTTGCGGTTCCAGAATGTCACCGTGCGCTTGCGCGCCAGCTTGACCGGATCGCCCTCGGCCCCGGCGCTGGCCGGATAGCGGTCGACCTCGTCGCAGAGCAGGATGCGGATCGGCCGGCTGGCCAGCCCCGACGGCGCATTGGCCCCGACGATGGTCAGGTGGCCGCCGGCAAAGCGCTTGTGCAGGATCTTGTTGGACCCGTCGCGCGACTTGGGATCGGCGATCCGCCCGGTCAGGCACGGCGTGTCACGTGCCATCGGCGCGAAACGGTCCTTCGACCAGGTCTCCGCGTCGCGCTCGGTGGGCATCACCACCATGATCGGCGACGGATCCTGGTCGATGTGGTAGCCGACCGTGTTGTTCAGCACCTCCGTCTTGCCCACCTGGGCCGACGACATCACCACCACGGTTTCGATATCCGGGTCGGAAACGGCATCCATGATGCCGCGCTGGTATTCCGCTCGCGCGGTGGACCAACGGCCCGGTTCGGCGCTGGCCCCGCGCCGAAGGCGCGTCTGTCGAGCTGAAAGCTCAGCCGGCGGTTGGCGTCCGCCCATTGGCTCACCGTCAGGTCCGGCGGCGGCGTCAGCATCTGCAGCGCCATCGTCACCAGCTTCGCCAGCCCCGGATGCCCGGTCAGGCACAGCGGCGACGGCGACCGGCGTCGCCGCAAGTTCGGCGAGCGCCTCGACAATCGCCGACCGCAGGACGGCGCGGACGGCGGCGGGGTTTGCGGCATCAAGGCCCCGTGGGGGCCAGCTTGTCCGGCAGGGTGATCAGGCGGGCACGCAACCGGGCCGTCACCGCCGCCCAGGCCAGCGCCGTTTCGGCCACCGGCACCAGATCGCCGCGCCGTTGCTGCGCGTCCAGTTCGGCAAGGTCGGCCTTGGCCTTGACCAGCCGGGTGCGTTCGGTGGGCAGGTCGGCGACGCCGCCCTGCGCCTTCTGCGCCAGATCGCGCAGGTAGCGCACATAGCCGCGCACGGCGCCCACGAGATCGTAGGCGCCGCGCTCGGCCTTGGGGATCACGCCTTCGCGGCTGAGCTGCTGGACCCGGCGTTCCGACAGGTCGAGCAGCTTGGCGATCACCGCCAGCGGCTGCCCGTTGCCGGCCATGGGCCTCGTCCTTCGTTGGATAAAACAGCAATCAAATCATCGATCTAGGCGCGTGGCTGTGGGGTCGGACAGCGCGATGACTGTCCTCACCACGATGGAGGATGATGCGATGCCCAAGCCCCGCAACAACACCCAGGCCCTGGACGCTTTCCTGGCCCGCAAGGCCGAGATCGACACGATGCTGGCGCGGCTGGCGGCGCTCAGCGCGGACCACTTCAACGTCGCGCCCGACGACATCCACTGGGGCCATGTCGGCACCCTGGCCACCTACGCCGAGCTTCTGAAGCGCATCACCGACGCCGCCTTCCGCGAGGGCGAACACGCCGACTGAAGGCGATGCCCCCACGGCCAGCCCCGACCGGGTCCGCCCGGCGGGGCTCGGGGTGGTAGGGGTGCCCGGATCGGCCGGGCGCTGACCAACGGGAGAAGCCCTGATGACCAGCCTGTCCAACCTGACCCTGCCGCAACTGGCCGCCGCCTTTGGCGTCCTGGCCGGTATTCCCACCACCCAGAAAACCTTCAAATGCCGCGCCATGGCGATCAGCCGCATGGAAACCTTGTTCAGCGAACGGGGACTGACCGTTGACGATGCCATGCGGGCCGCCGGCCTGTTGCCCACGACACCGTCTCCGCCGCAACCGGACCTGGAAGCCGCTGTCAGCGCCATCGAACAGACCCTGGCCGCTGAACCACCCCGACCGGTCAAAAGCCGCGCCGACAGCAAACAGGCGCAGGTGATCGCCATGCTCCGCCAGCCGCAAGGGGCCACCATCACGGAGATCGCGACGGCCACCGGCTGGCAGGATCATACCGTCCGGGGCTTCTTTGCCGGGGCGCTGAAGAAGAAGCTCGGCCTCACCGTGACGTCGGAGAAGGTCGAGGAACGCGGGCGGGTGTACCGGATAACCAACTGACAACAATCGCAGAAGGTCGGTGTGTTGTGTTAATAAATAGCGGACAGAAGGTAGGTCTGAGTCGGCACAAGTGCGTGATGTCTGCCCACTCGCTCATCCGCTATCGTACAATTTATCCGGGAGATGCGTTGAAGGCCGTCGCTGTCGATCAGAGAAATGCGGTTTTCGCTAATCGCGCCAACACAGGTCCAGTGGTCGTACTTTCCGCCCATTCCGAGGATAACGGAGCCTGTGCCATGCTCCTTGATGTGGGCTGCAATTGCATCCCAGAATCGAGCCAACCCATCAGGAGCCGAGGAGAACGCTACCTTGCGGTGAATGCCACCGCAGCCCTCTTCCTTTAGGAACTCCGATGACGTATCGATCAGACGTCCTAAAGTACGGACGGTCATGCCGTCGAAGAGCGTGTCTTCGAGCCGGCCTTCCTCACCCAACTGGGCGCACAACCTGCGGAACAGATCCTTTGTCTGATCTTGCGTTAGCCGCTTACGGCTCAGGTGAAGCGATGCGTTGACCACCGAGTAAACGCCGCAGAGGCCGTCAAGATTACCTTGCATGCGTGCACGCGGGACGCTTTTTCCAGCCATAATATGATCTTTCCAAATTGAGTTCCGAACTTTTAGGCCGGAGAAAAATACTAGGTCAAGCGCGATCTCCGCTTGTGCGCCGGTTTCGGGAAGGGTTCTGTGTCAGCGGTGGTGTGCATCCCGAAGATCGGGAAGATCATAATCTGCGTCACCACCGCCACGCCGTAGCCGACGGCAACATTGGCAACCCACTCGACCAGTGACATGGCAACGCTCTGCTCCATGCTGGCGTCCCATCATTTATCTGCCAGCAGTTCAGCCGAGAGAGTTCGCCACGCATAAGCCGCAACCAAGGGGACCACGCCGTTGCCACAGAGGCGAAGCCGGTCCACCCGGTAGGCCAACCCATCAGCGCCTCGACGAACAGCGGGTTCAGTGTCGGGGTGTCGCCGCAGCCAGTCCCGCCACCCATTATCGTCTCCGGGGCCGGGCGGGAACGCCCGCTCACCGCCTGCTCGTTCAAGGGGCGGCTGTTGCGCGCCATCGTCTCCGGCCCGGCCAGCCCGCTGCGCCAATCGCGCGCCGACGGGGTCGCCCAGCAACGGGCACGGCCGGTCAGGTCGGCCTCGCGTCGCCGTCCGGCACTCGGACGGTTGCCGTCGCTGGTCTGGGATCGTGCGGGCTGAGTCTGTCATCAGAAATGCGGTCGAATATGTGTCCTCTCCACATTGTAGGGTATTCGATGGGATGCTATAAAATTTTGGCAAACGGACAGTTCGCGATTGAGTTTGGCACTATCTTCGCGTATAATTCCGCAAATTAATCTCCCGACTTTATTAAGTGAGGCAAAATGACCGACAACAGCCTTGTACCTTTCAAGGATATCCCTTCTAACGGTTTGGATCTGTAAGTGTCCGTCCGAAGACATGTTGAATCGGATGAATCGGTTGTGATTCAATGGCCTGTGTTCCCCGATGCAGGCCCTTTGAGATGTGGACGAGCGCGAACCGAGGTTTGTATGACCGCAGCCAT
>JBJOKR010000175.1:0-10363 GCA_046045995.1 Pseudomonadota bacterium
GGACCTGGGGCCGGGCATCAGTGATTCGACGCGCGACACCTATCGCTTCGTCGGCGGGGCCCGGGGCGACATCACCGATTACCTGACCTATGAGGTCGCGGGCAATTACGGCCGGTCGGAGAACAGTACCACCGCCCAGAACTCCGTCCTGTATGACCGTCTGTTCGCCGCCATCGATGTGGTGCGCGGGCCGAACGGCCAGCCCATCTGCCGGTCGGACATCAGCAACCGGCCCCATCCGGGTAGTGAGACCTTCCCGGTCATCGCCCCCGGCTTCTTCAGCTTCCGCCCGGGCGACGGCAGCTGCCGCCCGGTCAACCTGTTCAACGGGGAGAATTCGGTCAGCGGGGAGGCGGTGAGCTTCATCACCACGCCGACGACGACGGAAACCGTCCTTGAACAGTCGGTCGCGACCGTGATCTTCACCGCCGACAGCAGCCCGTTCTTCGAACTGCCGGGCGGGGCGGTGCAGCTTGTCTTCGGCGGCGAGTACCGGGAGGAGAAGTCCAGCACGGAGTTTGACCCCCTGGTGCTGGGCCTGCTGCCGGAGAATTCGCCCGCCGGCCGGCCTGGGACCTTCATCGGCGATGTTTCCCCGAACCAGTCGCTGATCTTCGATGCCCAGACCCGCACCTTCAACACCAGCGGCAAGTTTGATGTGAAGGAGCTGTTCGGTGAGATCTCGCTGCCGCTCCTGGCCGACCTGCCCTTCGTGCAGGAGCTGACGGTCGGTGCCGCGGGCCGGTATGCCGATTATTCCACGGTCGGCAGCGCCTTCACCTGGAACGTGAACGGGGCCTGGGCGCCGGTGGATGACCTGCGCTTCCGCGGGTCCTATGCCCGCGCGATCCGCGCGCCGAATATCGATGAGCTGTTCAGCCCGGCCCAGGGTGCCACCTTCCGCCCGAACGATCCCTGCAACGCTTCCACCCGGGCGGGGCTGCGGGCATCGGGTGCTGCCAATGCGGCGAACCGGGAGGCCAACTGCCTGGCGGCCGTACGGGCGGCGGGCATCCCGAATGCCGAGCAGTTCCTTGCGAATTATGAGGATCCGCTGACGGCCCGCTTCTCCGGCACCAGCGGCGGCAACCCCGACCTGGATAAGGAGACGGCGGATACCTGGACGGTCGGCACGGTGATCGCGCCGCGCTGGCTGGAAGGGCTGTCGATCAGCGCCGATTACTATTCCATCGAGATCGAGGACGCGATCGCGGCGGTGACGGCGCAGGACATCGTCAACACCTGCTATGACATCGATACCTTCCCCAACCAGTTCTGCGCCCTGTTCGACCGCAACACCTTCAACAGCGGCGTGCCGGCGACCCAGCAGTCCCCGACCCTGTTCGGCTTCCGCTTCCTGCGGCAGACCCAGCTGAACTTCGGCCGGCTGGAGACATCGGGCGTTGATTTCACGGTGGCCTACACGCTGCCGCTGTTCGACGGCGATCTGGGCATGCGGGTGAACGGCAACTGGACGGAGAAGCTGAACCGCTTCTTCGACCCCATCAACCGTAACCTGGTGAACCCCGGCCTGCATGAGTTGAGCGTGCCGAAATGGTCCGGCCTGGGCACCCTGAGCTACAGCTGGAACGGTCTGACCCTGGATTACAGCCTGCAGTACATCGGCAAGCAGGCCGTGGCCTCCCAGATCCAGATCGAGCGCATCCAGTCCGAATTCGGGGAGGCGGGCTTCGCCGATCCGTACTGGGTCCACGGCATCTCCGCCAGCTATGACATCTCGGACAGCATCCAGATCTATGGCGGTGTGAACAACCTGACCAATGAGGAGCCGTATCGCGCCAGCTCCGCCTACCCGGTCAGCGGTATCGGCCGCTTCTTCTTCCTGGGCGTGGAGACGACGTTCTGATCAACACCCCGTCAGGGCCGCATCCGGACATGAAAAGGGCGGTGGGGAGCGATCCCCACCGCCTTTTTTGTTCCAGCAGCCGTTGATCGTGACCGATCACCGGCCGCTTGGTTTTCCCTCAGGCGCCGGGCGGCCGCTCCGCGGCCTTGGCTCACGCGGGCATAAGCCCGCGGGCCGGCGGTCGCCGGCCTCCAGCGGCATGAGTTAACATCTCATGCCGCTGGTATTACTTTCCGCGTCCTACGGTTCAGGGCTGCCGTGGGTCAGGGCAGCGGGCTCAACACCATTGGCGGCATCATCACGATCATCTCCTCCGGGGAGGTGGCGGTCAGCCAGGGCAGCAGGGCGCGCACCGCCGGTTCCGCCTCCGCCAGGGCATCGCCCAGCACAGCCTGACGCACGGCCACCCCGGCATCCCCGCCCGCCAGCTCCATCAGGTAGTCGATCTGGCTTTTCGGTTCCGGAAAGACAATGGTGCGCAGCGGGGACCCGGGGGCGACGCCGATCAACTCCCGCACCTGGTCCATCGCCACGTCATAGCCGCCCAACGCATCCACCAGCCCGAACTCCAGCGCCTGGCGTCCGGTATAGACCCGGCCCTTGGCGATGCGCTCCACCACCGCGGGCTCCAGGTCGCGGCCGGTGGCCACACCTTGCATGAAGCGGGCATAGGTATCGTCCAGGATGGCGGTCATCCGCGCCCGCTCCCCGTCGGAGAAGGGGGTGTTGGCCGACCAGATGCCCGCATTGGCGCCCACCTGGATGCGGGCACTGCCCACGCCCGCCCATTCCATCAACCCGCGTGTCACCAGCTTGCCGTAGACCACACCGATGGACCCGGTCAGCGTGCCCGGCTGGGCGACGATGCGGTCGGCATCCATGGCGACCCAATAGCCGCCCGACCCGGCCACATCGGCCATGGAGACGACGACCGGCTTGCCCGCCGCCTGGGCCCGCTGCACCGCCTGGCGCACCACCTCCGACCCGACGGGGGAACCGCCGGGGCTGTCCACCCGGAACAGGATGGCGCGGATGCGCGGATCCTCCGCCGCCTTGTCGATGGCGGCGGCGATGTCGCTGGGGCCGAAGCTTTCCCCGCCGAAGGGGCTGGGGTCGCTTCCCCCGCGCGTGATCATGCCGGACCCGATGACGACGGCGACCGACGGGGCGGCCAGCGGGGCCGGGTCCCCGGCGATGCCGGCATAGGTCAGCAGGTCCAGATCCCCGCCCAGCTCCGCATCGCCCTTGGGATCGATCCCGGCACGGGACAGGGCCTGGGCCCACAACTCCTCATAGCTCCCCAGGCGGTCGATCAGCTTGGCCTCCACCGCCTCCCGGTCCAGCAGCGGGGCGGTATCCACCGCCGCGCGCACCTGCGCCTCCGTCAGGCCGCGGGCGGCGGCGACATGGGCCACCCATTGGTCGAACAGGTCGGTCAGCAGGGATGTGGTCACCTCCCGGTTGGCGGGCGTCGGCTCCCGCTCCATGAACTGCTCGGCCGCGGTCTTGTAATCGGTGCGCTTGTCGAACTGCGGCTCGATCATCAGCTTTTCCAGGGTACCGCGGAAGGTGGGGATGTCGGCCACATAGCCCTGCACCCCCAGCATGCCTACCGGCAGCATCCAGATCTCCTCGAAGGATGAGGCCAGGTGGTAGGCACCCATCCCGCCGCCGCCTTCCCCGAAATCCTCCGCATGGATCACGGCGAACTTACCGCCCGCGCGGAAGCGGGCGACGGCATCCCGCACTTCCTGGGTCCCGGCCGGGCCCAGGGTGGTATTGCCCACCCGGGCGACCAGGCCCTTCACCCGCTCATCCTTGGCGGCGCGGTCGATGGCACGGACCACGTCGAAGACGGTGGGCTGGCTGTCGCCCAGTAGCCCGGCGATCGGGTCGGTCGCCGGACGCTCCCGCACAGGGCGTTCGAAATCGAAGGTCAGCACGGTCGCCGACGGTACGGTCGGGGCACCGGGGCTGAAGGCGATCACGGCGCCGATGGCGCCTGCGAACAGCAGGACGGCGATGACACCCACCACCGCGAACAACTTGACCAGGAATCGCATCATGGACCGGCTACCACGCTTGTGACGGAACCCCGACAGCATCGGGCCATGCAGGGTAGCAGGTCGGGGGACGGGACGTCACCCCGCGGTCTAAAGGGAGGGCCCACGGTCTGAAAGGCCCTTGCGGCACCCCGTTGTTGCGGCGGCGGCTTGGCTGTAATGTCCCGTTCCATGGCGACCGACCCCCATATCCTGTCCCTTGACCTGCCCGATCCCGCGGCCGCCTTCGCCGGTCTGGCGGGGGAGGCGGGGGCCATCCTGCTGGATGGGGCCGCGGCGGGCGATCCTGCCCGTGCCCGGTATTCCTATGTCTGCATCGCCCCCCGCCGCTGGCTGGAGGTGCGGGACGGCGCCGTCCTGCTGGACGGGGCGCCTGCGGCGGGCGATCCCTTCGCCCTGATGCAGGGGCTGCTGGGGCCGGTGCAGGCGGCCGTGGCCGGGCTGCCGCCGTTCCAGGGCGGGTTGGCCGGGTATCTGGGGTATGAGCTGGGGCGCCAACTGGAACGGTTGCCGCCGGCCCAACCGGCAGGCATCGACCTGCCGGACCTGGCCATGGGCCTGTACGACCTGGTGGCCGCCTGGGATCATGCGACCGGGCAAAGCTGGATCATCGCCCGCGGCGCGGATGCGGAAGCGCAGGCCGCGGCCCTGGCCGAACGGCTGCGCGCCGGGGCGGCGGCGGAGGATCTGTCCGGGGAGGATGCGCCCCTGCTGGCCGCCCCCGGCTGGCGGGCGGAACTGGCGCCGGACGGGTACCGCGCCGCCGTCTCCCGCATCCTGGAGTATATCCGCGCGGGCGACATCTATCAGGCCAACATGACCCAGCGGTTCCTGGGTCGTTGCGCGCCCGGAACAACGCCGTGGCAGGCCTATCGCCGCCTGCGCCCGCGCACGGCCGCCCCCTTTTCCGCCTTCCTGAACCTGGGGCGGGGGCGGGCCATCGCTTCCGGCTCCCCCGAGCGGTTCCTGCGCCTTGGGGCCGATGGCGGGATCGAGACCCGGCCCATCAAGGGCACCCGCCCCCGCGGCGCCACAGCGGCGGAGGATGAGCGTCTGGCCCGCGACCTTCTGGCATCGGAGAAGGACCGGGCGGAAAACCTGATGATCGTGGACCTGCTGCGCAACGATCTGTCGCGGGTGGCGACAGTGGGCAGCGTTCGGGTGCCCAGCCTGTGGGGGCTGGAGAGCTACCGCACGGTCCACCACCTGACCAGCGTCGTCACCGCGGCCTTGCGGCCCGGGCTGGGCCCGGTGGATCTTCTGCGCGCGGCCTTCCCTGGCGGGTCGATCACGGGGGCGCCGAAGATCCGGGCGATGGAGATCATACGCGAGCTGGAGCCCGCGCGCCGCGGCCCCTATTGCGGGTCCGTCGCCTGGATCGGGCGGGATGGGGCGATGGACAGTTCCATCGTCATCCGCACCCTGGCCTTCGCCGGCGGTCTGGTCCAGGCCCAAGCGGGTGGGGGCATCGTCGCCGACAGCGATCCGGAGGCGGAGTACCAGGAATGCCTGACCAAGGTGCTGGCGATGCTGACCGCCCTGGACCCCGCCATGGCCTGGCCCCCTGTCGCGGCTTACCCGGGTGGGGGGTCGCTATTCGATGGGACAGCGATCGATGTGGCAGCGGAATGACCCTGGTCTGGCTTGACGGCGCCCTGATCCCGGCGGGGGAGGCGCGGATCGATCCGGCCGATCGCGGCTTCCTTCTGAGCGACGGGGTGTTCGAAACCCTGTGCCATCGGGGCGACAGAATACACCGGTTGGCTGCCCACCTGGCCCGGTTGCGCGACGGCTGCCGCATCCTGGGCATTCCGCTGGACCGCACGGACGATGCCCTGGCCGACGGGCTGGCGGCGGTGGCCCAGGCTCCGTTCGCCCAAGGGGGCGGTTGTTCCCTGCGCCTGACCGTCACGGCCGGGGTGGGGCGGCGGGGCCTGCTGCGATCGCCGGGAATGCGGCCCACCGTCCTGATCACGGCGGCCCCCTTGCCGGCCCCGCCGGGCCCGGCCCGCCTGATCATCGCCACGGTCACCCGCCGGAACGAACATTCGCCCCTGTCGCGGGTGAAATCCCTGAACTACCTGGACGGGATCCTGGCGCGCGAGGAGGCGGCAGCGCGCGGGGCGGACGATGCCGTGCTGTTGAACACCGCCGGCCGGGTGGCGGAGGCGACGGCCGCCAACCTGTTCCTGGAGATCGACTGCACCTGGGTCACCCCGCCGGTATCGGAAGGGGCGCTGCCCGGCACCATGCGGGCGGCGATGATCGTCGCCTGGGGGGCGGTGGAACGGCCGGTCACGGTCGCGGACCTGCACCGGGCCGACCGCATTGTCCTGACCAATGCGCTTGGCCTGAGGGACGTGGCGGGCATCCAGGCCTGACGCCGGGTCCCATGCCCTATTCCAGGTCGATCCACACCGCTTCCCGGCCCTTGGGGCTGGCCACCACGCGCAGGGTCACGCGCTGGCCTGTATCCAGCGGGCCCAGGCCGCAGCGGCGGAGCGTGTTCATGTGGATGAACACATCCTTCTCCCCGTCATCGGCCAGGACGAAACCGAAACCCTTGTCCGTCTTGAACCATTTGACCGTGCCCGCCAGTTCCACCTCCGGCCCGTCGGGGGCGGGGGGGCCACCGCGGTCTCTGCGTGGGGCGGCGGCGGGGGCGCCGCCCACCACATCGACGATGCGGACCACCTGGGGCCCCTTCGGCCCAGGCCCGATCACACAGATGATCTGCTGCCCTTCCGCCAACTCGGCCAGGCCGGCCCGGCTCAACACACTGGCATGCAGGAAGGCGTCCTCCCCCCCGTCATCGGGGGCAACGAAGCCAAAGCCCTTCGTGGCGTTGAACCATTTCACCCGGGCAGGCCCAGGCAGCGACTCACCGCCGGCGGGCGGAAAAGAGAAGGCGTCACGCGACACGACATCGACCCCCTCACCCACGGTGGTGGTGAAAGAAACCACCAGCCGTCCCCAGACTCCCTGAAATCATTACACAGTCGGCGCGCCCACGCCAGTATCAACTTGTCCCGGACCTGCCCCTGGAGCCCCGCGATACGCCCCGGGCCGGGCCTGCGGCTCCGCCCGCCGTACGATCGTGCGGAATGCCGCAATCAAACTCTTGAGAACCGCCGACGACTCACCGATATAGGGCGGAACTCCGCGGGAACGGCCGCGGTGTGCAGTCCATAAAGAGGGAGGGGGGACATGGCCGAAGCGGCCGCTCGTCCGATCGACGCGCAGAGCACGACCCATATCTGGGAGAAGAGCTATCCCCCGGGTGTGAACTGGCATGTTCCCGTTCCGCAGGGATCGATGGTGGAGCTTTTCGACGGTGCTGTCGCGAAGTTCGGGGCCCGTCCCTGCATCGACTTCCTGGACAAGAAATACACCTATGCCGAAGCCGGCGACCTGGTGAACCGGATCGCCCGCGGGTTGCAGGACATGGGCGTGAAGAAGGGCGACAAGGTGGGCTTGTTCCTGCCCAACACGCCCTATTCCGTGATCTTCTATTTCGGCATCATGAAGGCCGGCGGCACGGTCGTGAATTTCAACCCGCTCTATGCCGAGCGGGAGATCGAGCACATGATCGCCGACAGCGAGACCGATATCATGGTCACGCTGGACCTGAAGGTCACCTTCGACAAGCTGGCGAAGATGATCGGGCGCACCCGCCTGCGCACCATCATCGCCTGCCCCATGGCCTCGATCCTGCCCTTCCCGAAGAACCTGCTGTTCCCCTTCGTCAAGAAGAAGGAAATCGCCGACACCTCCGTCGTCGGCCAGCATCTGAAGCCCTACAAGGCGCTGATCGCCAACGCCGGGAATCCGGTGCCGGTGCCGGTGGCGCCGCTGGATGACGTGGCGGTGCTGCAGTACACCGGCGGCACCACGGGCGTGCCCAAGGGGGCCATGCTGACCCACGGCAACCTGTCCGCCAACTCCCATCAGGCGGCCCTGTGGTTCCCCGGTGCGGAGGAGGGGGCGGAGCGTATGCTGGCCGTGCTGCCCTTCTTCCATGTCTTCGCCATGACCGGCTGCATGAACTGGCCGATCCTGAAGGGGGCGGAGATCATCATGCTGCCCCGGTTCGAACTGGACCAGGTGCTTCAAACCATCCAGAAGAAGCGGCCGACCCTGTTCCCGGCGGTGCCCACGATCTATACCGCCATCAACAATCACAAGGACCGGGACAAGTACGACCTCTCCTCCATCAAGTTCTGCATCTCCGGCGGCGCCCCGCTGCCGGTGGAGGTGAAGGCGGAATTCGAGAAGGTGACGGGCTGCAAGCTGGTGGAGGGCTACGGCCTGTCCGAAAGCTCCCCCGTCGCGACAACGAACCCGGTGGGTGGTGTCAGCAAGCCCGGGTCCATCGGCCTGCCCCTGCCCGGCACCCTGATCGAGATCATGTCCCTGGAGGACCGGACCCAGCCCGTCACCCGTGGCGAGCGGGGGGAGATCTGCATCCGCGGTCCCCAGGTGATGAAGGGCTATTGGAAAAAGCAGGAGGAGACGGCGAACACCCTGGTCGACGGCCGCCTGCACACCGGCGATGTCGGCTATATGGACGAGGAGGGCTATACCTTCATCGTCGACCGCATCAAGGACATGATCCTGGCCGGCGGCTACAACGTCTATCCCCGCAATGTGGAAGAGGCGATCTACCAGCACCAGGCCGTGGCCGAGGTGATCGTGCTGGGCGTGCCCGACCCCTATCGCGGCCAGACCGTGAAGGCCTATATCAAGGTGCGGGAGGGGGCGACGTTGACGGTGGAGGAGCTGAAATCCTTCCTGGCCGACAAGCTGAGCCCGATCGAAATGCCGAAGCTGTACGAATTCCGGGCCGAACTGCCCAAGACCATGATTGGCAAGCTGTCCCGCAAGGCGCTGCTGGACGAAATGGCGGCGGCAGAAAAGGAAAAGGCGACCGCGTGAGACGAGGCATCTGAAAGCAAGTGCCAGGGTAGGTTGAAATCCCCTCTTCCTCAATGGGAGAGGGGTGTTTCGACCCTCTCGGCAAGATTGGGCCCATGTCTTTGCGTTACTCGACGCGAATGGTCGGGGGCGTTCCGGAAGGGGCGCCCCTTTTTTGTCACCCGGTCCCCCGCCCATCGCCAGAAACCCGCCACAGGATCGGGCTAGGATCATCGTCGGGTCGTGTGGGGGTTGTATGCCGGTGTTTGGCGACGCGGCCAAGATTTGGTAGTATGCCGCCCCGACACCTCCATTGCTTGGGTTTCAGGAGAGAGATCATGGTGACCATCGGCAGACGGCGGCTTCTGGGATTGATGCTGGCGGGGGTTTCCGCCGCGACCCTTGCCATCCCCGGCCCCGCCCTGGCACTCACCGAACCCGAACTGCTGGTGGAACGGGCGCGGGTGACGGCGCTGACCCTGTTGACCGACCCGCAATACACCGATCTTCAGAACCTGGTGAAGCGGGCGCGGGCCGTGTTGATCCTGCCCAATGTGATCCAGGCCGGGTTCTTCATCGGCGGCGGCGGGGGCAGCGGTGTTCTGGTCGCCCGCGGCGATGACGGGAACTGGTCCGGCCCCGCCTTCTACACCATGGCGGAGGCAAGCTTTGGCCTGCAATTCGGCGGCCAGTCCAGTGAGATGATGATCGTCATCATGACCCAGAAGGGGCTGGATGCGGTGATCGATCGCAAGGTGAAGCTGGGGGCCGATGCCAATGTGGCCATCGGTGAGCTGGGGACCAGTGTCGGTGCAGGCACCGGGGTTGGCCTGTCTGCGGACATGTATGTCTATGCCCGCAGCGCCGGCCTGTTCGGCGGGGCGGCGGTGGAAGGCTCCGTCCTGGCACCGCGGCAGGAATGGAACGACAGCTTCTATGGCCAGCGGACCAATCCGCGCGCCATCCTGGTGGACCGCCAGTTCTTCCGGCCGGAGGCGCAGGCCCTGGCCTCCGCCCTTACCTCGCGCTAGCCCTCGCGCTAGCCCTCGGGCTCACCAGGCGACCGGCAAATGGAGGTAGAGGGTCACCACCTCCGCCCCCGGGTTGCGTCGGGTCAGGCCCGCATTGGACAGATGGCCGAAGGCCAAGCTGATCCGCCCGCCCGAATCCATCTGCCACCCCACCTCGATCGACGACCGGAACTCCACCACGCTGCCCAGGTCCTTGCCATGGGCGGCGTGGTGCAGCCCGCTGCCGATGCTGGGGGTGACCACCATCGGGCCCAGCACCAGATCCAGCGCCAATCCGCCCAGAAGATAGGCGCCGCCATCGCTGGTCACCTCCAGCCCCGCCAGGGAGCGGAGCAGGAACACGCCCTCCGCGAACCCGGCCAGGACCGGGCGGTATTCCAGCCGTAGATCGGCCGCCTGATCGCGGGGCGAATTCCGCACCACATCGAACCGCCCCGCCCCCAGGCTGACCAGATCCACCGGCGTGCCGCCCGCCTGACCGGTGCCGG
>JBJOKR010000176.1:0-10269 GCA_046045995.1 Pseudomonadota bacterium
GCCTGCCGGGAGCGGTGACCTTTGCCTTCATCCCGGGGGTGGAGGCGCTGCAGCCCATGATCGATGCCGCCCGGGCCGACGGGCATGAGGTGCTGCTGACCGTGCCGATGGAGCCGGTGGGATTTCCCGCCAATGATCCGGGGCCGGGGACGCTGCTGGTCCGCCTGAGCGATGAGCGCAACATCGACCGGCTGGAGACGACGATGGCCGCCGCCACCGGCTATGTCGGCCTGACAAGTACAAGCGGCAGCCGGTTCCTGGCGGCGGAAGGGGGGCTTCGCCCGATCCTGCAACAGGTTCGGCGCCGGGGCTTGGTCTATGTGGATGCGCGGCCTGTGGCCGCCAGCATGGCCACGCGCCTGTCCACCAGCCTGGAACTGCCCCGGGCGGTGGCGGACCTGATCGTGGACCGGTCCCCGTCCGCCGCCGGGATCGATGCGCAACTGGCGGAGTTGGAGCGCCTGGCCAAGGCCAACGGTGGTGCTGTCGGCTTCGCCCAGGCCTTTCCGGTCACCCTGGAGCGGGTGGCGGCCTGGGCGGACGGGCTGAAGGATCGGGGCGTCGTGCTGGCCCCGATAACGGCGGTGGTCAACCGACAGGCCGACCGGTGATCCGGTCGATCACGGCTGTCAGCGGTCGAGCCGACTGGCCCCGGTTCATGCCTGTCAGCGGGCAAGCCTGCTGATCCTTGTTCATGCCTGTCAGCGGGCCAGCCTGCTGACACTTGTTCATGCCTGTCAGCGGGCCAACCTGCTGACCAGGGGGCTGTCCTCCGGCATGATGGTGCGGGCCGCGGTCAGGTCCACCTGCGCTTCCTGCTCCCGGCCCAGCCGTTGCAGTGCCCGGGCCCGGTTGTAATGGACCAGCTCCGGCGTGGTGCAGCCCTGCTCCAGGGCCGTGGCATAGGCGCCGATCGCCTCATCGAACCGGCCCAGCGCGAACAGCGCATTGCCGCGGTTGAAATAGGCGTCACCGAAGACGGGGGTCAGGGCGATGGCGGCATCGATGTCCTTCATCGCCGCTTCCACATCATGGGTCTTCAGCCGCAGCACCCCGCGATGCATCAGGGCGACCGACCGGCCCTGGATCGAGGTTTCGCCCCGGCGGATGGTGCGGTCGCACCAGTAGAAGGCGTCACCGATGGCGTCCCGCTGGGTTTCCAGGACGCACAGGGCCAAGTCGGACAGGCCGATGACCGTGATCTGGCCGGACAGGGGCGGCTCCCGGTTGTTGCCGGCCTGGGCGGGCAGGGCCAAAGTCAGGGCCGCGGCCCCGGCCAGCAGGGCGGTGGCAACGAAGCGGGTGGCATGGATGCGGGGGGCACGGATGCGGGGATCAGGCACGTGCTGGGAACGAGGCATGGGCGACCTCCATCTGCCGACATGGGCGAAACCATGGGTCAGCGTAGCGGAGTATCCCCGTGTCCGCAGTGCGGATCGATTTCAGCCCTGAAAGGGCAAGGGCGGGACCGGGGCGGATCCGACCTGCAGATCATTGCGGAAATGGAATGATCCGCCGAAAGCGGGTCTGCTTACACCCGGTGATAGGGGTGCCCGGCCAGGATCTGCTGGGCCCGGTAGATCTGCTCCGCCAGCATGCCCCGCACCATCATGTGGGGCCAGGTCATCGGGCCGAAGGCCAGAAGAAGATGGGCACGCTGCCGCACCTCCTCCGCCAGGCCGTCGGCCCCGCCGATGATGAAGGCCAGATCCTGCACCCCCTGGTCCCGCCAGGCGCCGATTCGGGCGGCGAAATCGGGGGAGGGGAGGGCCTTGCCCCGTTCATCCAGGGCGATCAGGGTAGCCCCGTCGGGCACGGCGGCCAGAAGCAGCTCCGCCTCAAGCCGCTTCAGTTCCGCACCCTCCACCCGCTTCCTGGTTTCCACCTCCTTCAGGGAGAGGGGCCAGGTCAAGCGGGTGCGGTATTCCTCGAACAGGTCGCGGGCGGGGCCGGGCTTGGCCCGCCCGACGGCGGCAAGCCACAGGCGCATGGGGTCGGCCCCCTCCCGTCCGGGTCGGCTCAGCTCGGCAGGTAGTCGGACGCGCCGGCCATCACGCTCGCCGGCGGCTCCACGCCCCACATCTTCTCGATGTTGTAGAAGGCGCGCACCTCCGGCCGGAACAGGTGGACGATCACGTCCCCGGCATCGATCAGCACCCAGTCGCACTGGGGCGTGCCCTCCGCATCAAGGCCGCGGACGCCTAAATCCTTCAGCTTGCGCAGGAGATGGTCGGCCATGGCCCCCACCTGGCGCGCGGAGCGGCCGGTGCTGATGACCATGTAGTCGGCGATGCTGGTCTTGCCCTGAAGGGGAATGACGACGGTATCCTCCGCCTTGTCCTCGTCAAGCGACTGGACGACAAGATCGCGCAGGCGCTCCGGCATGTCGGCCGCGGAAGGCGGCATCGGGAGGGAAGGGGTGCCGGTGTCGTGGGCGGTCGTAATGGTACTCACCTCGGGTCCTTAAGATCGGGAGCCCAGACGCCGGGATCATTGCGGCGCCGAAGCTCGGTGGCCGATGCCGGGTGGAGGGGGCCGTCCAGGAAGACCCAGGCGGGGGCTTCCATCCCGGGAAGATCGCGCGACCGACCCGCATCCACCCTGAATCGGGCAAACCGCCTGGCAGCCTTTCCGCCAAGCGAACGCATAGAATAGGGCTGACGGGGGAAGACTGCAACCGGCACCATCCGGAAGATCCGCTGCCAGTCCCGCCAACGGGGGATCTGCATCAGATTGTCCGCCCCCATCAGCCAGACGAACCGTGTCCGGGGGTAGCGCCCGCACAAAGCCGCGATGGTTTCGGCCGTGAAACGGGTTCCCAGAGCCGTTTCGATCACGGTTACCCGGATGCGCGGATGGGCGGCGCGCAGCCGCGCCGTGTCCAGCCGCCGACGCAGGGCCGCCATGCCTTCCGCGGGTTTCAGCGGGTTCTGCGGGCTGACCAGCCACCAGACCTCATCCAGGTCCAGCCGCTTCAGGGCCAGCAGGCTCATCTCCCGGTGCCCGTCATGGGCCGGGTTGAACGATCCCCCCAGCAGCCCGACCCGCCGCCCGGCCCAGGCCGGACCCGACAGGAGGTGGGGAAGGATGGGTATCGGGCTGGAAGCTGCCGTCACCGGGGCACGGTCCCCTCACCGAAGTGCTGCTCCGGGTCCATCCGGTCATGCAGAATCCGGACAAGGATAATGGTGTCGGCCAAGCTGGCTGTGTCTCCGTCGAGGTAGTAAATGACGTGGGAGGCAGCGCCCCGTCGCGATGCGGCGAGATCGACGCGGAAGGACCGGAGCCCGGGCCACAGATCATCCCGCGGGCGCGAGCCCGGTCGGGTCGGGTTCTCGGCGATCAGTTCGGCTGCACGACCAATCAACTGCTCATAGGCACGGCGCTGCGCTGATCCAAACTGGCGGGTGGTTGCACGCAGGATGTCCTTCAGGTCGTTCCGTGCCTGCGCGGCGATGACAAGGCGTCTCACTGCGCCTCCTCACGATCCAGCTCGGCCGCGATCTCCGCCACCGAGAACGGGGTCATCCGTCCTTCCCGCACATCCCCGATCCCCAGTGCGATCTCGTGGCGGAGGGCCTGGAGCTTGTCCTGATGCAGGTCCCGCTCCCGCCGCAGCAGGCGCAGACCGTCACGCACCACCTCACTGGCGGAGGCATAGTCGCCGCGGGCAACCTCTTCCTCCACGAATTCGGCCAGGGCCTGGGGCAGGCTGACATTCATCGTCGGCATGGGGCACCTCCGCCCGTCACTCTAGGGGGAATGGCAAGAATTGCCAAGACCGGCAGCGCACAGTGTGTTCAGGCCCGAACCGTGCCGTCGCCCCGCACCAGGTACTTGTAGCTGGTCAACTGGTCGGCGCCGACGGGACCGCGGGCGTGCAGCTTGCCGGTGCTGATCCCGATCTCCGCCCCGAAGCCGAACTCTCCCCCGTCGGCGAACTGGGTGCTGGCGTTCCACAGCACGATGCCGCTGTCTACCCGGGCCTGGAACCGGGCGGCGGCGGCGGCATCCTCCGTCACGATGCTGTCGGTGTGGTGGCTGCCATGGCGGGCGATGTGGTCGATGGCGCCGTCCACCCCGTCCACCACCCGCACGGATAGGATGGCGTCCAGGTATTCCGTGTCCCAGTCCTCCGCCGTGGCCGGGACCACCCGCGGGTCCAGGGCCTGGACGATCCCATCCCCCCGGATCTCACAGCCCTTGGCGAACAGGTCCGCCAGGATGGGGCGCAGATGGCTGTCCACCACCGACCGGTCCACCAACAGCGTTTCCATCGCCCCGCAGATGCCGGTGCGGCGCATCTTGCTGTTCATCACGACCGCCCGGGCCTTTGCCAGGTCGGCCGCCCGGTCCACATAGACATGGCAGATGCCGTCCAGGTGATAGATCACCGGCACCCGGCTTTCCGCCGCCACCCGCCCGGTCAGGGATTTACCCCCCCGGGGGATGACCACGTCCACGCTGCCGGTCATGGTCAGCAGCTTGCCCACGGCGGCGCGGTCGGTTGTCGGCACGGCCTGGACCGCATCGGGCGGCAGTCCGGCGGCGCGCAGGCCCTGATGCACCGCCGCCAGGATGGCCCGGGCGGAATGGATGCTTTCCGACCCCCCGCGCAGGATGGCGGCATTGCCGGATTTCAGGCACAGGCCGGCGGCATCGGCGGTCACGTTCGGCCGGCTTTCATAGATGATGGCGATCACGCCCAGGGGAACACGGACCTTCGCGATCTCCAGCCCGTTCGGGCGGGTCCAGCTTTCCAGCACGGTGCCGATCGGGTCGGGCCGTGCCGCGATCTCCTCCAGCCCCGCCGCCATGGCGGCGACCCGCCCCTCATCCAGCATCAACCGGTCCAGCATGGCGGGGGACAGACCCTTATCCCGCCCGGTGGCCATGTCGGCATCATTGGCCGCCAGGATGGCGGAAGTCCGGTCGCGCAGGGCGGCGGCGGCGGCGATGAGCGCCGCATCCTTCCGGATGGTGTCGGCGACGGCAAGCTCCGCCGCGGCGGCCCGGGCACGGCGGCCCAGATCGTCCATCACGGCATCCAGGTTGTCGGTCGATACCCCGTCCAGGGAAGCATCCATGCCCCGTCTCCTCTCCATCCCATGCCGGTCCTGTTGGCGGAGGTTGCCGCCCAGCGGGTCCAGGACAGGAGATTTAGACGTTGGACAGCGGCTCCGCCAGTGGCGGATCCTGCGGGACGGGCCTCTGCCCCAGGTCCACAGGGGGCAGGGCGGCGGCGCCGTTGCCCGCGGGCGGCAGGGTCAGGCGGAAGCGCGTGCCCGCCCCGGGGGCGGTTTCCACCCCGATCTCCCCCCCAAGTGCCCGGCGCACCAGGTTGTGCACCGTGGCCAGGCCCAGGCCGATGCCGCCCTTCGCCCGGGCCGTCGTGAAGAACGGCTCGAACAGGCGGCTGCGCACCTCCTCCGCCATGCCGTCGCCGTCATCGGCGATGTCCAGACGAACAGTCCCGTCCGCATCCGCGGCGGCGGTGATGTGCAGGATGCCCGGCCGCCCGCCGCCCCAGGCATGGGTCATGGCGTTATGGATCAATTGCGCCAGCACCCGGGTCAGGGCGCCCGGTGCGGCTGTCAGGTTCAGATCCCCCGGACAGGTGACCTCCAGCCGGACGTTGGCCCGCGTCAGGTCGGGCGCCATGGCGATCTGCAGATCCTCCAAATGGTCGGCCAGGGCGAAGCGGCGCGGCTGGTCGGTGGCGCTGTCGGCGGCGATCTGCTTGAACGCCTGGACAATGCGGGCCGCCCGTTCCAGGTTGGTGCGGACCAGGCGGGTGCATTCCTCCATCTGGTCCAGGAAATCCGTCAGATCCGCCTTGCGCAGGGTTCCCGTCGCCAGCGACCCGGACAGCTTGTCGATGCTGTCCCCGGACCAGGTGATGCTGGTCAGGGCATTGCCGACGGGGGTGTTCAGCTCATGGGCCACCCCGGCCACGAGCCCGCCCAGGGCGGCCAGCTTTTCCGACTGGACAAGCTGGTCCTGGGTGCTGCGCAACTGGGCCAGGGCCGTCTCTGCCCGGGTGCGCGCTTCCTCCAGGCAGCGGTTGCTTTCCCGCAGGTCATGGGAGCGGCGGCGCAGCCGCAGCATGTTCGCCGTCCGCGCCCGCAGTTCGATCGGGTCCACCGGCTTGGCCAGGAAATCATTGGCCCCCAGCTTCAGGGCCAGGACGCGGACATCCCGCATCTCCACGCCGGAGACCATGACCACCGGCATCTCATCCAGGTTGGTGTCGGACCGCAGGGCGGCCACGACCTGCAACCCGTCCATCCCCGGCATGTCATAGTCCACGAAGACCAGATCGGGCCGTTCGGCCTTGATCCAGGCGACGGCCGCTTCCGGCTGGTCGAAACCGATGATCTGAAGCCCGGGCTCACCGCGGAGGCTCGCCTCCAGGATCGCGATATTCAGCTTCTGGTCGTCGATGATGACGATACGCATGGGGGACCGCGATCTCCGCTGCCAATCACATATAGACTAACACAAAGGGGACGGCGGATCACCCGCAGCCTACGAAGTTGTGGTCCTCCCGCAAGACGTGCGGTATCGTCGAACCATGAGTGCCTTCACCCTTACCTCCGCCGGCGGATCGCCCGCCCTGATCAGCGCCGTCTCCTCCGCGATGGCGGCACGGTCATCGGCTGTTCAGGCTGTGGCGGACGGGTTGGCGACGGACCAAGCCTCGCCTGAATCGGTGATGGCCATGCAGCGCGCCGACCAGAAGGCGCAAATCGCGGTGGCCGTCACCCGCAAGGACATGGACCTGAAGAAGGCCATGGTCGATATCCTGATCTGACGGGCTCCGCTGGCTGACTCGGCCAAGGCTCGGAGTGCGCGGCAACACGGCCCAGAACTAAGTCAGTCCGCATCCCCGTTCGGACCTGCCTTGGCGGGTCCCGTCTCCTTCGCCGGGGTGGGCGGCTTCGGGGGTTTCGGCGGCTTGGGCGGCTGGGTCAGCAGGGCGATTCGGCTGCCATATTTCTCCGCCTGCCCATCGGCCATCAGGGGGAATTCGCCGGCTAGCACGTCCAGCAGGGGGGAAAGCCAAGCCTCCTCCGCCTTGGAGAAATTGGACAGTACCCAGCCATGCACCCGGTTCTTGTCGCCGGGATGGCCGATGCCGATGCGGATGCGCCAGTAATCCTTGCCCAGATGCTCATCAATGCTGCGCAGGCCGTTGTGGCCGCCATGGCCGCCGCCGCGCTTCACCTTGATGCGGCCGGGTTCCAGGTCCAGTTCGTCATGCAGGACGATCACCTGATCGGGGACCAGACGGTAGAAGCGCTGCGCTTCCCCCACCGACTGGCCGGACAAGTTCATGAAGGTCTGGGGCTTCAGCGCCAGCACCTTCTCCCCCGCCACATTCCCCTCAGCACAAAACCCCTGGAAGCGGCGCTTCCAGGGGCTCAGGCCGAACCGGCGGTGGAGTTCGTCCACCGCCAGGAATCCGACATTGTGCCGGTGACGTTCGTATTCCGGGCCGGGATTGCCCAGACCGACCACCAGCTTCATGGCATCAGGCGCCCGCAGCCTCGCCCGCCGCTTCGGACTTCAGGCCCGACGGGGCGGCGATGGTCGCCACGGTGAAGTCACGGTCGGTGATGGTGGGGCGAACCCCCTCCGGCAGCTTGACTGCGGAGATGTGGATGCTCTCGTTCAGGTTCGCCGTCTCCAGATCGATGACGATCTTCTCCGGGATGTCATTGGCCTTGCAGACCAGCTCGATCTCATGGCGGACGATGTTCAGCACGCCGCCCTTCTTGAGGCCGGGCGACTTGTCGGCGCCAATGAACTCCACCGGGATCTTCACGGTCAGCTCGGTGGTGTCGCTCACGCGCAGGAAGTCGGCATGCAGAGGACGGTCGGTGACCGGGTCCAGCTGGACGTCACGGGCCAGCACGCGGTGCGCAGCGCCATTGACCGTGATGTCGTACAGATGGGTGAAGAAGCCCGGCTTGTTCAGGATCTTCCAGAACGCATTGGCGTCCAGGGAGATCATCACCGGCTTTTCCTTGTTGCCGTAGATGACGGCGGGGAGGCGGCCTTCGCGGCGCGTGGCCCGGGCGGTCCCCTTTCCGGCCCGGTCGCGCGGCTCGGCGGCGAGCGCGATAATCTGGGTCATCGATCCAACTCCTGACGATGTACGGACGGGCCCGCCCGGCAGGATTGCCACGGGTCCGCTTCGCGCCGCCGGCCTCCAGGGGTGCCGAACGGGCGATCCGAAGCGCGAGGGTTTATGGGCCTCCCTCCCGGAAGTCAAGCCCGCAGGATGCAAGCCAGGGGTGGCCCGTCAGGGAGAGGGTGTGTTCGGCTGGTGGACAAGGTCGAGGAAGAGCCGGGTCCGATTGGTGATCCCGCACTCCATGTTCCGGTAGTTCAACAGAAGCCCGTCCAGGAGCTGTGCCTTGACCGGCTCGCTGTATGAGCCGCTGGCTAGCAGGGCGCGGATACCCGCTGCGATGGCGTCGCAACCGGTGTCCGGATCGGCCAGCCGCTCGACCATGTCGGTGGATCCATCCCCATCGCCGGAGACCAGCTGGTCGATGAGACCGAAATGGCCTGCTGCGAAGCCGACCCCGCCTGCTGCCAGGATAAGAAGAGTCATACCGACCGCCCTGCGCATCGCTCTCTCCCTCAATCCCCGCGCGCCTGGCGCAGCCCTTCGCGGGCCAGGGCGTCGGCGCGTTCGTTCTCCACATGGCCGGCATGGCCCTTGACCCAATGGAACTGCACGCTGTGGCGGGCCACCAGCTCATCCAGGCGGCGCCACAGGTCCTCATTCTTCACCGGGTCCTTGCCGGCGGTCTTCCAGCCGTTCTTCTTCCAGCCGTGGATCCACTGGGTGATGCCGTTCTTCACATACTGGCTGTCGGTGTGCAGGTGCAGCTCCACCGGCCGCTTCAGGGCCTCCAGCGCCTGGATGGCGGCCATCAGCTCCATGCGGTTGTTGGTGGTCTGCCCCTCCCCGCCGCACAGCTCCTTCTCGGTTTCGCCATAGCGCAGGATGACGCCCCAGCCGCCGGGGCCGGGATTGCCGCTGCAGGCCCCATCGGTCCAGGCCTCCACCCTCTTCTTTTCGGTCATCGGCGTGCTCAGGAAGCGGGGATGGCGGGCATCAGGCGGGCAGGTCCAGGCCGTAATCGCCGAGACCCCGGACCTGGGCATGGAAGCGCAGCTTGTGCAGGTATTCCAGCGGGTCCTTGCGTTTCACCATCGCCCCCGGCGGGGTGTTCAGCCAATCATACAGCCGGGTCAGCAGGAAGCGCATCGCCGCGCCCCGGGCCAGCAGGGGGATCGCCGCCATCTCCGCCGCCGACAGCGGCCGCACCGCCCGGTAGGAGGAAAGGAGCAGCCGCGCCTTGGTGATGTTGAACGATCCGTCCGGCTCGAAACACCAGGCGTTCAGGCAGATCGCCACGTCATAGGCGAACAGGTCGGTGCAGGCGAAATAGAAATCGATCAGCCCGGACAGGGCACCCCCCCGGAAGAAGACATTGTCCGGGAACAGGTCGGCATGAATCACGCCGCGGGGCAGATCCGACGGCCAACGCGCCTCCAGCAGGTCAAGCTCCGCCGCCAGGGTATCGGCAAGGCCCGGCTTCACCTCATCCGCGCGGTCCCGGCTCGCCTCGAACAGGGGGCGCCAGCCGCCGACGGACAGGCTGTTGGCCCGGGTCATCCCGAAATCCGCCCCGGCCAGGTGCATCCGGGCGAGCGCCCCGCCCAGCCCGGCGCAATGGTCGGGCAGGATGCGCCGGGGCCACATGCCGGACAGGAAGGTGACGATCACCGCCTTGCGCCCGCACAGGTCCCGCAGGGCCACCCCGTCCCGTGCCTTCACCGGTTGGGGGCAGATGACGCCCTTGGCCGCCAGATGCTCCATCAACCCCAGGAAGAAGGGCAGGTCGGCCGGGTTCACCCGCTTTTCATAGAGGGTGAGGATATAGGGCCCGCTGTCCGTCACCAGAAGGTAGTTGGAATTCTCCACCCCCTCCGCGATGCCCTTGGCCGACAGCACGCCGCCCAGATCGTACTGGGCGACGAACGCATGCAGGTCCTCATCGGAGACTTCGGTGTAGACGGCCATGGGTTAGGGCTAGCCGGTTCGGCCCGGCGGGTCAATCGCCGGCATGGCACAAGGTCTGTCTGTCCGCTTTCGGACACCGCTTCGCAAATTCCGCCATCGCTGTGGCGAAGACGGCGATTTTGTGGTGCGGCCATAGCTCGCTGAATGCCCGATGACGGATCTGT
>JBJOKR010000177.1:0-10263 GCA_046045995.1 Pseudomonadota bacterium
TTGTACAGCTTGGCCCAGCGCGCCACGTCCAGCGCACGATAGGCCGGCTGAAGCGCGCCGGAGGCCGGTTGCGCGGCCGCCAAGTCATAGCCCGCCGCCGTGATCACCCCGCGACCCCAAACGGGATGCCAGTCCACCCGGCAGCCGGCCTCGATCTGAAGGGGCAGCATCTGCGTCCCCGCCAGATAGGCATAGGGGCTGGACGGGCTGAAATAGAAATCGACACGGATGGGGGCGGGCATGGTCCGTTGATCCTGCCAGGGGCGGAAAGCCCGTCAGGTGCCATGGAACAGCCCCTGGCGCAAGATCGGCCGTCGGGGCGCTGCGATGGCCGTTCCTTTGCCGGGCGGGGGTGTTGAACCGGGCGCCCGCGATACCGACATGATCCCCATGGGCATTTCCGGCGGCCGCCCCCGACCGGTCCCTGGACCACCACGGAACGGACGAGGAGAGACAAGGGCCATGCGTTACGATCCCCATCAAAGCCCCTATGACCGCCGCGGCTATGGCGATGCCACCCGACAGGACCGGCGCCTGCACAATGCCGCCCTGGTCGCCTGGATCAGCTATGCGGTCGGGCTCGCCACCTCCTGGATCACGGGGCCGATCGGCTTCATCATCGCCCTGATGAAGCGGGACGATGCCCGCGGCACCCCCTATGCCAGCCATTTCGACGCCCTGCTGAAGGCCGGCATCCTGTGCTTCGTGGGCTATACCCTGGGCTGGATCCTGGTCTTCACCGTGATCGGCGCCGTCATCGGCGTGCCCCTGCTGATCGCCACCTGGATCTACAATGTCTTCGTGGTGGTGAAAGGCTTCCTGCGCCTGCTGGATGGGCGGGGGTACTGACGCTGGTCTTTCCGCCAGGGCGGTACAGCGGACCCGGCGGAGCAGGGGGCTGCGGCACCCCCGGCATTACCATCACCAGTCAGGCCCGGTGGTGGACTTGGTGTCCGACAGGAAACGTGTTCGGGCATCGCCCGGGGGGGGAACCGTGTCGGGCCGCGCCCTCGCTTGCCCGACCTGCGGGACTGCGCCGGATCGCCGCCCTCACAGGTGCCAGGGGCGTTCCCCGGCGGCAAGGCGGGTGGCCATGTCGGCGGCCAGGGGGCGGGCGAAGAAATAGCCCTGGCCCCGGCGGCAGCCGAGCGAGCGGAGCAGGGCCAGGTGATGGTCGCTTTCCACCCCCTCCGCCGTGACGGAGAAGTTCATGATCCGGGCAAGCTGGACGATGGTGCGCACCATTTCCACCCCCTGCCGCCCGCCATCCATGGCGGCGACAAAGCTGCGGTCGATCTTGATCGCCCCGACCGGCAGCCGCTGAAGATAGGAGAGGGAGGAATAGCCCGTGCCGAAATCGTCGATGGCCAGGCCCACCCCCAGGTCGCGCAGGCTGCGCAGCACATCCACCGCCGCGGCGGCATTGGCGATCAGGCCGCTTTCCGTGATTTCCAGCACCAGCCAGGTGGGATCGGCCCCGGTCAGCTGCAGCACGCCCTTGACCCAGCGCACCAGGTCCAGCTTGGCCGGGTCCAGCTGGAAGGGGGAGAGGTTGACCGACAGGGTCAGGGGCCGGGCATCCGGGTCCGCCGCCAGCCGGCCCCGGTTCCAGGCGGTGACGTTGCGGCAGGCCTGGACCAGCACCTGGTTGCCCAGGGGGACGATCAGGCCCGTCTCCTCCGCCACCGGGATGAAATCGGATGGCGGGATGGGCCCCCGCTCCGGATCATCCCAGCGGGCCAGCACCTCGAACCCGCACAGCTCGCCCGTGTCCAGGTCGACGATGGGCTGATAGGCCGTGCGGATGGCGTTGCCGAAATAGATGGCGTGGCGCAGCCGGTCATACAGCGCATACCGCTCCGTCAGCTTGGCGCGCATGGTGCTGTCGAAGCTGCGGGCCCCACCGCCCGTCGCCTCCGCCTCATAGGCTGCGATCTCGGCATTGCGCAGCACATCGGCCGCCAGCCCGTGCAGCCGGGCGGACGGGACCAGCCCCTGGCTCAGGGTGACGAAGATCTCCCGCCCGGCGACGGCGATGGGCGCCTTCAGCGCTTCCTTCACCGCGAAGGAGAGGACGGCCGCCGAATCGGCCGGCCGCTCCCGGCGCAGCAATACGGCGAAAGCACCGCTGTCCACCCGCACCAGCAGATCCCCCTCCCCCAGGCAGCCTTCCAGCCGGCGGGCCACCAGGGCCAGCAGGTTGTCCGACAGATCGTCCCCCAGTGACCCCTTCAGCGCCTTGAACCGGTCCAGCGTCAGCACCAGAAGGGAGGCATCGCCCCCACCCGCCATCTCCCGCTGCAGATCCTGCATCAGATAGGCGCGGTTCGGCAGGTCTGTCACCGGATCGTAGAAGGCCAGGCGGTGCAGCTGGCGTTCCGTACGGGCGCGGTACAGCTCGGCATGGCGGTCGGCCAGGATGCGGTGCAGATCCACCGCCGTCTCCAGATCCGCGGGCGACCAGGGGCGCGCGGCGCCGCGGGCGATCAGCAGATGCCCGCCCAGGGGCACATCGATGCGCAGCACCGCCCCCACCCCCGGGGCGGTCACATGGACGATCCCATCCGCCTGCACCACCGCGGGGATGACCGCGGGCGGCAGAGCAGGTGGCGGGGCAGGTGGCTGGGCTTGCGGCTGGGCTTGCAGACGGGGGTCCGGGGGCACCTCCTCCAGCACCGCCATCACCGCCGCGGCGGACAGGGGTATGCCGCCGCTGCGCAGGACGCCATCCACAGTCACCTGCCAGCCATCGGGGCTGAACAGCTCCCCCAGATCGGCCGCATGGTCCGCCAGGATCCCGGCGATGTCATCCCCGTCGCGCAGGGCGGCGGCTAGCTGGGCCAGGGTCCGGGTGGCACCCATGCGCCGCGCCGCCTGCTCCCGCTCCTCCAGGGCGGCGATCTGGGCGGCCGCGATCTCCCCCACCGCTTCACAGATGGCGCGGAGTGCCGGTGCCGGCCGCAGGGGCCGGGTCCCGTCGCACCAGATCACACCCCAGAGCCGGCCCGCCGTCATCAGGGAGATGGTCATCAGCGCCCGCGCGCCCTCCGTCTCCAGCGCGCGTGTCACCTTTTCCAGCGGCGCCCGCAGGCCGGTGCGCCCGGTATCGGGGGACAGGCCGGTGAGCGGGTTCAGCGGCGGCTCGATCCCGACCGGGGCGGCGGGCGCATCGGCGATCAGCCGGACCCGGTTCAGTTCCAGCGCCGCCCGCGCCTCCGCCCCGATCACCGCCCCCATGAAGGGGGCACCCGGGGCTGGCAGGGGCCCCGTGCCGGCGGCGGCGACAACGATGGGCGCCGTTTGGCCCCGCGGCGGCCCCAGGCGCAGCACCACCGCGCGGTCGAACCCGGACAAGCGCAGCATGTCCGCCGCGACGGCGGCGGCCAGCCCCTGTATGTCGGTCGCGGCGCGGTACCGCCGGATCGCGGCCCCCACCCCGGCCAGGGCGCGGGTGACGGACGCGGGGCGGGACGACGGCTCGATCTCCAGGATCAGGCCGCCCGCCCCCCAATGGCCGTACAGCCAGGCACCGCGCCGACCGGCGGGGGTGGCGATGCCGCATTCCACCGGCCCCACCGTATCCGCCCGTGCCGCGGCGACGGCGCGGCGGACAAGACGGGCCGCCCGCTGGCCCAGGGCATCGGCCAGGGACCGCCCGCACAGGGCCGCCGCCGGGATGCCCGACAGATCATCGATATTCGTGCTGGCCTGAAGGATGGTCAGCGTGTCCGGGGCCAGCACCAGAAGCCAGCCATGGGGTTGGATGCTGGCCGGCCAGGCGCTGGGCAGGCCGCCGGGCTGGGCGGAGGATGAGGGTGTTGCCGCTGACGGTACCGCCATGTCCATCCCCCCCTCCCCACCCAGGGCAGGCGGGATCTGGGACACCGCCGGGGGGCGGGCCGGGGTGGGGGTGCGGGGCTGGGCGAAGGGAGGTGACAAGGTCGATCCGTTTCCGCCGGGTGGCTGCCATCGGGCGGGGCGTTCCGGACCCGTCGTCCGATGCCCCATTTTTGCCTCATCCTCCGAACTTTCGGGGACAGGTATTAAGAAGCCGTTGCCAAAGTTGCGTTGCCCTTTCCGCGTGCAGGCGTCTTCAGGGACCGGTTGATGGGCCTGAAATTGAAACGGCTGGGGTAGACGTGGTAACGGTTACCTCGTTTGCACAGGTCCCGACAGGGTTCCCCCGTTCCGCAGCCGGATCGGGAGGCCCTGCGGATGACCCGACCGGCAGGGTCGGCCACCGGGCCGATGCCCGCCGGTGAGAGGGAGGCGGAAGGATGCTGCGTCGATTGCTGTCCCGGTTGACCGGCCAAGCAGGGCCGACGCCCCCATGGGCGGCGGCGGTGCCTTCGCCGTCGTCACCGGCGGAGGGGCAGCCCGCCGCGTCCCCGGTGCCCGCCGATCCGGCGGAAGGGGACGGGGGCGATACCGCGCCCGGGGCGAATGGGCCCGTTTTCTCCTCCCGCGCGGTGCGGGATGCCACGGTCGTCACTGGCGCGCTGGACGCCCTGAAACGCTTCGCGGAGGGGCAGATCGGGGTGGATGAAATGGGGCTGAAGCTCTCGGCCCTGACACCGCGGCAGTTCGATTTCCTTCAGCTCAGCATCGATACCGCCACCTTGGACCAGGCGGTGGCCCGCGCCCGGGATGCGGGCGGGGTGAAGGCCGGGGAGCTGCGCCGCCAGTTGGAGGAGCTGACAGGTGCCGTCGGCCTTTCCGGTGTAGGCCTGTCCGGCCCGCGCCCGGCCCCCGCCGGTTCCACGGCCATCCCCGCCGGCCTGTCCAGCGGCATTTCCAGCGGCATGCCGGCAACGATCCAGTCGGCCGCTCCCCGCCCGACCCAGCCGGTACCCCCGGCCCCGCGCACCCCGGTCCCGCCCCGGGCCCAGCCGCCGGGTGCAGCGTCGCCGGGTGTAGCTTCGTCGGGTGCAGTATCGCCGGGATGGCAGGCGACCGCGGCGCAGGTCCCCGGGTCCCAGGGTCTGGCATCCCCGCCGCCGTCGGCTGGCCCCTCGACGGCGCCATCCCCGGCCGCCGGCGCGGCCCCAGTCAGTGGGACGGCCAGTGGGACTGCCAGTGCCCCGGCCGGTGGGACGGCCCGCTCCCTCCTTGGCCGGCTGGGGGCTCTGCCCGGGGGCGGCGCGGGGCCCCGCCCGCTGCCGCGCACGCCGGTCGCCCCCCCGGCGACTGTGCCGCCCGCCACTCCCCAGACCACAGCTGCCCCGACCACAGCTGCCCTGGCCGCCGCTTCGCAGCCGTCCGCCGCCCGGCCCACCGGCCCGGCTTCCCTGGCGAAGACGCAGGTTTCCCCGGGCGTGACCGCCCCCGGTGCCCGGGACCTGCCACCGCCCAAGGCCACACCCCTCAAGCCTGGCTCCCCCCAGGCAGGCTCACCGATCGCCGCGCCCCTGGCTGGGACGCCGGCGGTGGTGGCGCCCCTGGATGTTGCAGCCCTGGAAGTGACACTGGCCTCTGCCGTTCACGGAGCCGGCGATCCCGCGGCGGAGGTGCCGCCGCCCACCCCGCCCCGTTCCGCCGCGCCGGGGTCCGCCCCGGCACCCGTGCTGCCGCGGCTGGCCCGCAGTGATGCGGAAGCCCGGCGTGCGCGCCTGATGGAATCCCTTACCGACACCCTTTCCCCCAGCGAGGCCGCCCGATGACCCAGGACCAGCGCAGCAAACCGGCCGGCGCCGATGGGGCGGAGTCCCCCATGGGCAACACCCTTTCCACCGGTTCCCTGCAGAATGGACCCGCCCAGGGGGAGGTCCAGGACGGGGTCGACCCGTTCGATTATGCGGAAACCATCGTCCGTGACCTGGCCCTGCATGTCGGGTCCCGCCTGCGGGATTTCCGCGCAGACCTGACGGCCATGCATTCGGCCGTGGTGCAGCTGCCGGAAACCATGAAGATCACCGTCCTGGGCCAGTCGGTGCAGGACCTGCGCGACCGGGTCGCCACCCTGAACAGCGTGGTGAACCAGCATCTGGGCCGCCCGTCGGAGGAGGTGATCCGCCTTGCCCACGGGATGACCGATCTGGGCCAGCGCCTGTCCGGGGTGGAAAGCTGGATCACCGTCGCCCGACAGTCGGGCGGCAGTTCCGACATGGCCGGGATGCCGATCCCCAATGGCGGCTTCGTCGCCATGGACCAGTTCGACCGTATCGTCGACCAGGTGCATGAAAGCCTGATGCGCGTCGTCGCGGCCGTACGGGAAGTACAGCTGGATTTCCGCGACCTGCGGACGGAGGTGCGGGGCCAGCTGGCCGCCGCCGGGCGGCTGTCCGCCCCCGTGGCTGCACCTGTGGCGGAAGCGGCACCGGTCGCCACCCCTATCGCTGCCCCTGTCGCCACCCCTGTTGCCCTGCCCGCGGTCGATCCGGAGGCCGCGTCCCGTCTGGCCCAGCTCACCGCCCGGCTCGACACGCTGGAAGCCCGCGTGGGCGATGCCGTGCGCGCCGCAACCCAGGCCGCTGCCCAGGCCGCCGCCAGTGCGGCCACTGACGCCGGTGCCACCGCCGCTCCCGCCCCGGTCCCTGCCCCCGCCGCCGCCCCGGCCCCCGCCGGGACCGGTGATCTGGCCGCCCTGGTCTTCGGTGCCTGGAACCGGCTGGGCCTGCCCTCCGGGGCGGAAAGCCTGGCCCGGGCGGTGCAGCAGGTTTCCGCCACCGTGGCCGACCGGCTGGGGGAGATGGTGAAGGCCCCGGTCCCAGCCCGTGGCCCCGGTCTGCACGGGGTCGCGAGCGGCCGCGTGCGCGGTCTGGACGTGGTCGCCCTGGTGGCGGTGGAGGACCTGTGCGGTCGGTCCTGGCTGGTCCAGGCGGACGGGACGGAACTGACCTGCCCCGACCCGGCCACGACGCGCGCCGCCACCTGGCGCAGCACGCTGGCCGCCGCCGCCCTGGTGGTCCAGGCGCGGCCGGGTGTGCGGGTGGTTCCGGTGGTGGTCTATGGCAACGGGTTCCTGGACCAGGGCCCGACAGCGGAGGAGGTGGCGGCTTTCGCCGTCAGCATCGGCGCCGCCGATGCCGGCCGCCGCCTGATCCAGGTGGCCGCCGACGACATCTCCCTCCCCGGCCTGATCTCCCCGGCGGATCTCCCTGCCGCCTTCACCGACGCCGCGGCATGAGGGACCGGGCGTCGGTCTGTCGGCCCCAGATCGGATCAGCCATGCGGAACCCGACATTCGCGGGCACCGCCCCGTCCACCGCGGCAATGCACCGGGCACGCATCTGCCTCCGGGCTGCCGGGCGGGTGGGGTTCTGGACAGGGCGGGGGGTGGCTGCTACCTAACCTCCCTGTTTCCAGCCCAGCAGGGGATTGGCCCGCCATGAGCCGTATCGCCACGGTCGAGCGCACGACCAAGGAGACCCGCATCACGGTCACCGTCGATCTGGACGGCACCGGCGTCTATGACGTGAGGACGGGGATCGGCTTCCTGGACCATATGCTGGACCAGCTGTCCCGCCATTCCCTGATCGACCTGAAGGTGGAGGCGGTGGGCGATCTGCACATCGATTTCCACCACACGACCGAGGATACCGGCATCGCCATCGGGGAGGCGGTGGCCAAGGCCCTGGGTGCCCGCAAGGGCATCCAGCGCTACGGCCACGCCTATGTGCCCATGGATGAGACGCTGACCCGGGCGGCCATCGACCTGTCCAACCGGCCCTACCTGATCTGGAAGGTGAACTTCACCCGCGACAAGCTGGGGGAGATGGACACCGAGCTGTTCAAGGAATGGTTCCAGGCCTTCAGCCAATCCGCCGGGGCCACCCTGCATGTCGAAAACCTGTACGGCGAGAACAACCACCACATCGTGGAGAGCTGTTACAAGGCCCTGGCCCGGGCGCTGCGTGCCGCCATCGAGATCGACCCCCGCAAGGCCGACGCCGTGCCGAGCACGAAGGGCGTGCTGGGAGGGTCGCTGTGACCGGGCCCGCCAATAGCCCAACCGTCGCGCTGATCGATTACGGATCGGGGAACCTGCGGTCCGCCGCGAAGGCGGTGGAGCGGGCGGGGGCGGAGGCGGGGATGGCGTTGACCGTGGCGGTCACGGCCGATCCTGATGTGGTGCGCCGGGCCGACAGGGTGATCCTGCCGGGGGTCGGTGCCTTCGGCGATTGCGCCGCGGGCCTGCGCGCCGTGCCCGGCATGGTGGATGCGCTGGAGGAGGCGGTGATCCGGGGCGGGCGGCCGTTCCTGGGCATCTGTGTCGGCATGCAGCTGATGGCCCGGCGCGGGCATGAGCACGGGACCCATGAGGGCCTGGGCTGGCTGGCGGGGGAGGTGGGGCCCATGACCCCCGACGACCCGGGCCTGAAGATCCCGCACATGGGCTGGAACGTGCTGGAAATCCGGCGGCCGGACCATCCGGTCCTGGCCGGCATCCCGGCGGGCGCCCATGCCTATTTCGTCCATTCCTACCAGATCCGCCTGGAGGAGCCGGAGCGGATGCTGGCCTGTGTGGAGTATGGCGGCACCGTTCCCGCCGTCGTCGGGCGGGACAATCTGATCGGCACCCAGTTCCATCCGGAGAAGAGCCAGGCCGCCGGCCTTGCCCTCATCTCCGCCTTCCTGGGCTGGCGGCCGTGAGCCCGGGCAGCGCCACCATCGCGGTGGAGGAGATCGACCGGTTCCGCCCGGGCGATCTGGAGGATCTGTGCGATGCCGCCGATGCCGCCATCGTGGACGGCGGCGGCTTCGGCTGGGTCACCCCGCCGGAGCGCGACGTGATGGAGCGGTACTGGAAGGGTGTGCTGGCCGTGCCGGAGCGGACCCTGGTGGTCGGCCGGCTGGACGGGGTGATCTGCGGATCGGCCCAGCTGATCCGCCCCACCCGCAACAATGAGGCCCAGCACTTCGCCGCCACCCTGACCACCAGCTTCGTCGCCCCCTGGGCCCGCGGCCATGGCTTGGCCCGCGGCCTGACCCTGGCGGTGGAAGCGCGGGCGCGCAAGGACGGGTTCCGCGTCCTGAACCTGGATGTGCGCGACAGCCAGAAGGCCGCCATCGCCTTGTATGAGGCGCTGGGCTACCGCCGTTGGGGAACGCATCCCTTCTATGCGGAAGCGCAGGGCAGCGTCTTCCAAGGATACTTCTACTATAAGGACCTGTCGGAAAAGCCGAAGCCGGCGACCGACATCACCGGGATACGGCTGCCATCATGATCATCTATCCGGCGATCGACCTGAAGGACGGAAAGGCCGTGCGGCTGCTGCGCGGCGAGATGGACCAGGCGACGATCTTCAACATCGACCCGGCCGAACAGGCGGAAACCTTCCAGCGGGACGGGTTCCGCTGGCTGCACCTGGTCGATCTGAACGGGGCCTTCGCGGGCCGGCCGGTGAACACGGAGGCGGTGGAGCGGATCCTGGCCCGGGTGGACCTGCCGGTCCAGCTGGGCGGTGGCATCCGTGACATGGCCACCATCGCCCATTGGCTGGACAAGGGGGTGGCCCGCGTCATCCTGGGCACCGTGGCGGTGAAGGACCCCGATCTGGTGAAGGAGGCCTGCCGCAGCTTCCCCGGCCGGGTCGCCGTGGGCATCGATGCCCGCGACGGGCTGGTGGCGGTGGAGGGCTGGGCCCGGACCAGCGAGATCAAGGCCCTGGACCTGGCCCTGAAATTCGAGGATTGCGGTGTGGCCGCCATCATCTTCACCGACATCAACCGCGACGGCGCCATGGGCGGGGTGAATGTGGAAAGCACGGCCAACCTGGCCTGCCACCTGACCACACCGGTCATCGCGTCGGGCGGTGTCTCCAGCATCACGGATCTGGAGGCCCTGGTGGCGGAGGCGGATGCCGGCATCGCCGGGGTGATCTGCGGCCGGGCCCTGTATGACGGGCGGATCGATCCCCGGGCGGCGCTTGCCCTCATGGGCGACCAGTAGGCCGGGGCGGAGGACGGAAGACGCCATGCTGAAACGCCGCATCATCCCCTGCCTGGACGTGAAGGACGGCCGCGTCGTCAAGGGCGTCAACTTCGTCGACCTGATCGATGCCGGCGATCCGGTGGAACAGGCCCGCGCCTATGACGCCGCCGGGGCGGACGAGCTGACCTTCCTGGACATAACCGCCAGCCATGAGAACCGGGACACCATCTTCGACGTGGTCCGCCGCACGGCCGAACAGGTATTCATGCCCTTGACCGTGGGCGGGGGCGTGCGGACGGTGGATGATATCCGCAAGCTGCTGCTGGCCGGGGCGGACAAGGTGTCGATCAACACCGCCGCCGTGAACCGCCCCGATTTCGTGCGGGAGG
>JBJOKR010000178.1:0-10183 GCA_046045995.1 Pseudomonadota bacterium
CCGGAACGATCCTTAATCAACCAGCGCCCAGGATCTTCTGGATGGCAATGGCGGCCACACCCACCGGGGCAACGTACCGGACGCTGAACCGCCACAGATTGAAGATCTGCTCACTGGTGAAGCCCAGTTCCTGCCGCACCGTCTCCCGGCTCATCACCCAGCCGGCGAAGATGGCCATGGCCGCCCCGCCCAGGGGCAGCATGATGGAGGAGGTGACGTAGTCGATCGTGTCGAACACCGTCCTCTCGCCCAGCACATGCACATCCGACCAGATGTTGAAGGAGAAGACGGTCAGGAACCCCATGGCCCAGGCGATGAAGCCGATGCCGACCGCCAGCGCCCAACGAGGCACCCTCAGCCGGTCCTTCACCGTCGCCACCACCGGTTCCAGCAGGGAGATGGAGGAGGTGAGGCCGGCCACCGACAGCAGCACGAAGAACAGCGCCCCGATGGCCAGACCGAAGGGCATGTTGCCGAAGGCGACAGGCAGGGTGACGAAGACCAGACCCGGCCCCTGGCCCGGATCCAGCCCGCTGGCGAAGACGATGGGGAAGATGGCGCAGCCGGCGATGATCGCCACCGCCGTGTCGGACAGGCCGATGATCAGCGCCGTCTTGGGGATGGAGATGTTGCGCGGCAGGTAGGAGCCATAGGCCAGCATGGTGCCCAGACCGACCGACAGGGAGAAGAAGGCCTGGCCCGCCGCCGCGATCGCCACATCCACCGTGATTTTGCTGAAATCCGGCTGGAACATAAAGGCGATACCGCGCATGAACTCCCCCTCCAGCATGGCATAGACCAGCAGGAACAGGAGCATCAGGAACAGGGCGGGCATCATCCAGACCACCGCCGCTTCGATCCCCTTGGTCACCCCGGCGGCGACGATCACCACGGTCATGACCATGAACACCGTGTGCCAGATCACCAATCGCTCGGGGGAGGAGAGCAGGGCGTTGAAGATCCCCCCCGTCGTCTCCGCCGTCGCCCCCTTGACCGAGCCGGACAGCATCTCCGGCACATACTCCACGGCCCAGCCGGCGACCACACTGTAGAAGCTGAGGATCAGCAGGGCCGCGACCACGCCTGAAATGCCGATCAATCCCCAGGCCGCGGTGCCCGCATGGGTCCGGCCCAGGTGGATCATGGCCTCCACCGGTGACCGCTGGGCCTTGCGACCCAGCATCAGCTCGGCGATCAGGATCGGAACCGTGAACAGGATGACGAAGCCCAGATACATCAGCACGAAGGCGCTGCCGCCCCCGGTGCCGACCATGTAGGGAAACTTCCAGATGTTCCCCAGACCGACGGCGGACCCGACCGCCGCCATGATGAAGCCGAAGCGCGACGACCACAGAGGCGCATCACCGCCACCGCCGGACATGCCCCCGGACTGACTTGAGACCTGCACGGTCCTGACCTCCCTTTATCATTGCCGGCCGCATCATTACCGGTTGGCCGCCCCGGTTTCGGGACAGGGCCGCCGGTCGCGCGGCATGCCCAAGCGGAAAGCCCGCCCCGCCCGGCACCGGGCGCCCACTCTGGACAAGCGGGGCGGACTGCGCAAGGGGGGCGGTCTGTGAAGTGACTGGCGCAGAACCAGGGAGGGGCCTATTGCGCCGGCAATGGGAGGGTGGGGGGTCAACAAGGGCGGTGCTGCCTCGGGGAGGTTGGGGGGCGGTGCTGCCGGACCCCTCACCCTCCCACCCTCCGCTTCGCTGCGGGCGGGTCCTTCCCTCTCCCTCAAGGGGAGCGGGGTTTTTACTCTGCCACCTTGGATGTGCGGCACCAGGTTGCTCAGCGCTCCGTCGCTTCCCGCCGACGCTCGGTCATGGGGGCGTGGGGTCCGTCCTCCCCCTGGTCGGTCAAGCCGGGCAGGTCGCCCATGTTCTCCGCCATGAAGGCGGGTTCCACCGGCTGGTCGCGGGGGGCGGTATCATCACCGCCATTGGACGGATTCGGCTGCAAAGTGCCCAGCGACAGGTCGTGCTGGGCCACCAGTTCGGCGGCCATCTCCCAATGCTCATTTTCCCGTCCCTCCGGCCGGCCCTCCTGCTCCCAGATGTCATGCGCCTTGCGGCGGATGCGCTCGTCCAGCGCGGCGAAATCGGCCATGATGGTGTTCCTTCCGTTCGAGGTCCGCCCCCGGGACTTGCTTGTGTCGCCGCAGCGGTGCATGGGCGGGAGCGGTGCATGGGCGGGGCGGCGTTGCTGGAACAACAGCTTCGCCCCCTCATCGTCCCGCGAATCGCGGAGGTTGCCGGCGAACGCCCGTTCGGTGTATAGTTTGCCCCGATCGAAGGGGGAGGCTGCCCCCGAAGGAGGTTCACATGGACTATGGTATTGGCGGGATCGGCTCCTCACCTGCGTCGGTGAGCCCGTCCACCATCCGCCCGACGGAACAGAATTCCACCCAGTTGCTGCGCAACCGCGCGCCCGACGAACAGTCGTCCCGTCCCTCTGCCACGTCGCAGCAGACCCAGACGCTGAACACCGCCCCGACGGAGCAGGAGCGGGATACCGCTGTTTCGGCCGGGCGGACCCGCGGGAACTTCGTCGACATCCAGGCGTGACGGTCCGGCCCCGACGGGCCGGTCCTGATCCCACACGGCTTCATCCGCGAGCCGCGGCAGGCCCCGACCTGGGGCTTGCCGCGGCTTTCTGCGTGCATGCAGGCGGCCGTATGCCAGAGCCTGGACCGCAAGGGGCCTGCCGGGACCTTTCGGGGCACGCCCCGATGCTTCCGGAACAAAGCAGCCGCTGCCGCCATTCCTCCGCGTGAATGGCCACGGATTGTCAACCCGCCATCGGATCGGCCCATCGGGCCTATCCTGGCCGCCGCTTGACGTCCTGTGGACATCACCCGTGCGCCCGGTGGCCATCCGATCGGCCCCGACGCCCCGCAGAGGAGCCTAGCGATGCCGACCCGTCCGACACAGCCCGATTTCAACCCGACCCGGGCCAACTCCGCCCCCGCCCGGGGCACCCCCAGCCGCATGCTTGTGCCGGCTGCCCTCCTGGCCGCCGGCCTTGGCCTTGCCGCCTGCAATACAATGGAAGGCGTGGGCGAGGATGTGCAGTCCGGCGGGCGCGCCATCGAGAAGACGGCGGAGGATGTGAAGCGCTGATCGTCGCGTACCCGGCACCACCCGCCCGCGACCGATCACCGACGGCCCACGGGCGGGGCTTGCCGCAGGCGCCGGGAGGGGACAGAGTAGGGGCATGGACACGATGCCCACTCCGGGGCCCACTCCGGTGCCCGATCCGGCCGCCGAAGCCGCCCAGCCCGCTCCCCTGACACCGCCCCCGGCCTCCGGTCGCCTGGCCGGCCCCTCCGTCCGCACCCGGCAGGAAGGCGATGACCGGGAGCGGTTGATCTGCCCGGATTGCGGCTGGATCGTCTATGACAATCCGAAGATCGTCGTAGGCGCCGTCGTCACCGACGAAGCCGGGCGGTATCTGCTGTGCCGCCGGGCGATCGAGCCGCGCAAGGGATACTGGACCCTGCCAGCCGGTTACATGGAACTGAACGAAACACCGGTGGACGGCGCCCAACGCGAATCGTGGGAGGAAGCCCGCGCCCGCATCGCCATCGACAGCCTGTTGGCCGTCTACACCATCCCCCGCATCAGCCAGGTCCAGTTGATCCACCGGGCCCGACTGGTTGACCCGCATGTGGAGCCGGGGCCGGAAAGCCTGGAGGTGGGGCTGTTCACCTGGGAGGAGATCCCCTGGCGCGATCTGGCCTTCCCCACCGTGCTCTGGGCCCTGAACGACCACCGTCGCCGCCGGGACTTGACCAGCTACGCCCCTGCGGTCAATCCGGTGGAGCCGCTGGAGTTCCCGCTGGGGGAAGCGCCAGGAAGCAAGGTGTCGTAGCAGCCATTAATTCGTTCACAGATTGTTTCATTATTTACTATTTAGGGAATAGTAGTCATATTACCCTCCGCCACGTCCGGGGTTGACGGGCACAGCACAGACGGGAGGGGGGATTATGCGTACACTGCGTCATACCGCCGGCATGGCGGTGCTTGCCGCGGGTCTGATCGCCGGGGCGGCGACAGCCCAGACGGCCGGTCAAGGGTCCGGCGTGCATGCCACGGTCATCGGTACCCTGCCCGCGCCGCAGCAAAGCTGCGTGGTCAGTGTCCAGGATGTGTCTGGCTGGCGGTCGGCCTACGGCTTCGGCCCGCCGGACGGCGCCACCTTCGACGATGCCACCGTCTGCAATTTCTACAAGTGGGGCGCCCAGATGTTCCTCTGGCTGACCAGCCGGGGGCCGACGGGTGACTACATCTTCATCAGCCCGGAATTCTACAACGGCATCAGCGACGGCAAGGGCGGCTTCGTCCTGGAACAGAACGTCGCCGGCGATGACAATGTGGTGGAATCGAAGACAGTCTTCAGCCTGCGCTCGGTCAAACCGCTCGATATCGAGAACGGGCAGGCTGTGCCGCTCGACAGTGTGGGGCAGGCCGGCGGTGGCGGTGTGCTGATCAGCCAGGCGGGCTCCCTGGTCTATTACTCCATCCATGTGAACGACATTTTCGCCAGCCTATGGCTGACCAAGGACAAGGTGCCCTATTACAATACTCCGCCCCAGGGCCAGCCGGTGGGCACCTTCCCCCTCTCCGCCGAGCAGGTGACGGAGATTTCGACGGCCACCGGCATGACCTTCCCCGAACCGGGCGCGATGGGGCTGGAGCTGAAGGCGTCCTGGGTGGATGCGGCGTCGGTGGACCCCGCCCTGCTGGCATCCATGCTGACCATCAACGCGAGCGTGCCGCAATTCGTGAAGGTCAGCGATACCCAGTGGACCTGGGACGGCACCGCGACCGAGGACAAGGTTCTGGCCCTGGTCGGCATGCATGTGGTGGGCAGCGTCGCCGGCCATCCGGAACTGGTCTGGGCCACCTTCGAACATCTGCGGAATACGGAGGATGCGACCTGGTCCTATGTGGATCAGTCGGGCGGGGTGCAGACCGTGCCCTTCGATCAGAACGCCGCCGGCCGGGTCTTCTTCGCCGCCGGTACCGCCGCCGGTGCCGGCAATGTGGAGCGGGCGACGGCCACGGGTAAGAACCTGCCGGCCGGTGTGGCCCTGGCCATCAATGCCAAGGATGGGCAAACCATCGGCCCCGTTTCCACCGTGCGGGTCAACCCCTGGGGCAATATCCAGCCGGCGACTCCGACCGCCACCGATCCCGTTGTGGCGAACAATACGGAACTGCTGTCCCTGGCGCTCAGCGTCGATGCGGCCCTGGCCGTCGTCTCCCCGCAGACGGCGATGGTGCAGGGGGCCTATCTGCAGATCGGATCGATCTGGACCCAGCATGGCACCATCCCGAACCAGCAGCCTTCCAGCGATTTCAAGGGATCGCTGACGCTCGCCAATTCGACGATGGAGACGTTCCACCAGAATCTGCACTGCTTCACCTGCCACAGCATCGGCCAGACCGATCCGGGCACCGATGTCAGCCATGTCTTCCCCAGCGTGTCGGCGGTGACCACGGCGAAGAAGTGACGGGCTGGCCCCGGGGCCGCGCACCCGTGCGATGCCGGGGTGGTGCTTTTCCTTGCAGCGGGGGGCGGCCATCGGGAAGATGGCGGCCCCATCCGTCTGCAGGACCCGCCCATGCGCCGCACCCATGATCTTCCCGCTGGCACCGTCACCCGACTGACCGTCCACGGCCGGTCGCTGAAGGGCAATCTGCTGGGCGACCCGGCGGCCCGGGTGGTGGATGTCTGGACCCCGCCCGGTCATACCGGGGCGGGCCTGCCCCTGCTGGTGGATCTGGCGGGGTTCACCGGGTCCGGCCTGTCCCATTCCAACTGGAAGAATTTCGGGGAGAACCTGCCCGAACGGCTGGACCGGCTGACGGCGGAAGGGGCTTTGCCCCCGGTCGTCGTCGCCATGCCGGACTGCTTCACCCGCCTGGGCGGCAACCAGTATGTGGACAGCCCCGTCATGGGGTCTTGGATGACCTTCCTGTGCGATGAGCTGGTGCCGGCGCTGGAGGCGCAGTTCGAATGCGGGGGTACGGGGCGGCGCGGTGTCTTCGGCAAGTCCAGCGGTGGTTATGGGGCCATCATCCATGCGATGAAGCGGGCGGATTGCTGGGCCGCCGCCGCCTGCCATTCGGGGGATATGGCGTTCGAGCTGTGCTACCTGCCCGACATGCCGAACACCCTGCGCAGCCTGGCCCGCCACCAGGGCTCCATCGAGCGGTTCATGACGGCGCTGGAGGAAAGCTATGCCCGAAAGGTCGGCGGCAACGATACCCATGTGCTGATGACCCTGGCCATGGCCGCCAGCTACGACCCCGCACCGGAGGAGCCGTTCGGCATCCGCCTGCCCGTCACCCTGGATACCTGTGAGATCATCCCGGAACGGTGGGAGCGCTGGCTGGACTGGGACCCGGTGCGCCTGGTCGACCGGCATCTGGATGATCTACGCAGCCTGAAGACCCTGTTCATCGATTGCGGCGATGCCGACCAGTACAATCTGGTCTATGGGGCCCGCCGCCTGCACCGGTCGCTGGATGCGGCGGGTTTTCCCCACCGGTATGAGGAATTCGCCGACAACCATTCCAGCATCGATTACCGCATGGATGTAAGCCTGCCGCACCTGGCCGCCGCGTTGACGTGAGGGGGGCGGATTTCGTGGGGTGGGCGTGTCGGATTACGCTTCGCTGATCCGACCTACGGTAGATTGCCGCCTTTCGTAGGTCGGATTAGCGGCAACGCCGCGTAATCCGACATTTGGGTCCACGCCCCTCACCCCGCCGTGACCTCGGCCGTTCCGCCCTGGTCCACGATCAATTCCACCACCCGGTCGGTGGCGATCTCCAGCATGGCGGTGTCGGTGCCGCGCAGGACGAGGCTGGTGCTGACCCGGCCCTGGCGGAAGGCGGGGTAGCTGCCGATGTCGATCTCCGGGAAATCCGCCTGGATCTCCGTCAGCCCGGCGGCCAGCGTCCCTTCGGGAATGGCGCACAGCACGGTGCGGGTCTGGATGGCCGGGCCGCCCACCAGCCGGTCGCCCAGGCCCGTCAGCATGGCCTGCATGATCATCGGCACACCCGCCATGACGAAGACATTGCCGATCTGGAAGCCGGGGGCGGAGCTGACCGGATTGTCTATCAGCACCGCCCCCTCCGGCGTGTTGGCCATGCGCAGCCGGGCGGCGTTCAGCAGATCCGTGCCCTTGTAATGCTCCACCAGCCGGCGCTTGGCCTCCGGATGCTGGATCAGGGGCACGCCGAAGGCCTTGGCAATGCTTTCGGCGGTGATGTCGTCATGGGTGGGGCCGATGCCGCCGGTGGTGAAGACATAGGTGTAGCGGGCCCGCAGCGCATTCACCGCCGCCACAATCTCCCCCTCCACATCCGGCACCACCCGCGCCTCCCGGAACCGGACCCCGATGCCCCCCAGATACTTGGCGATGAAGGCCAGATTGGCATCCTGGGTGCGGCCCGACAGGATCTCATTCCCGATGATCAGAAGGGCGGCGGTGGGGGCGGTGTCGGGGGCGGGGGTGGTCATGGGGCTTCTCGACAGGCGTTGGCGTGACCGGTATACCCTGGGACCGGGGCGGATGCACGGGATCGTGTATACGTACTTTCTTGCGAACCGACATTCTGTAGGACGCTCGCCCGTAAACAGGTGCTGAAATGGATAGCAAGGATAAGAATAAGAAGAAGCTGGCTGGTGCTAAGCGGCGCAGTAAAGATGTGATTAGGCCTAATATCATCGGAGCAAAGATCGAGAATTTTACCGTTCACCGTCGTTTCGATGAGTGTTTTTCCGGCGGCATCAATCTGGCGATCGGTGCGAACGGTGTGGGTAAGACTCATCTTTTGCGTATTCTTTACACGACACAGAGGAGTTATTCTCGAAATCATAATAACCCTGCGAAATTTGGGATTAGCTCAGATGATTTCAAGCTGGCATTTGGTACTAGAAAATTATCGCTGATATCCTTCGGGGCTGAAGAGGCGATTATATCAATAATATCTGGTTCTGGCCGTGTGAATTATACGATATTTGGGAGTAAGCAGAATATTCTAGGAGCTAGTATCAGCGGTAAAGCCCCGAATTTTTTGATGCCGATTTTCATCGAGACCGCAGAGGTTGTATCAAGGGCATCTTGGCTGGTCGGTGCTTCTGAACGTTATGCCGACCTAGGCGTCAGTACCACACAAATTGATACGGCCAAGGCACTGCTGGCTCCAATGCTGAAGTTGGAAAAAATTTCAGTGGAAATGCACGACGCTTACACCCGTCTTGCAAAGGAAGTCGGCGCACGTCCCCGGTTCACGGATTCCAACGATGTTGTCATGGTCCTGGACGGCGGTGTCGACGAAGCCCAGGAGCGGACGCCGATCAAACGCGAGGATGGAACCGTCTTCTTCCCGGCAAAGCCCAGTTATCACGAAGTTGCCATCGCCCTGGCGGCGGAGGGGCACCGGAAGCTGGCGCAGGTGATGATCCTGTTGCAGAACGGATCGATCACGCCCGGCATGACGCTGTATTGGGATGAGCCGGAGACGAACCTGAATCCCAAGCTGCTTCGCCTGGTGGCGGAGGTGCTGGTCGATTTGGCGGTGGCGGGGGTTCAGATATTCGTCGCCACCCATTCCTTCTTCCTGATGAAGGAGGTGGATCTTCTGCTTCTTCGGAAGCGGGAGGAACTGGGCATCGTCCCGCCGGAGGATGGGTCCCCGGACAAGCTGGGCCGCTTCTTCGCGTTCCGGCTGGAGGATGGGGCGGTGGCGGTGGAGCGGGGGCACACCCTGACCGATATCGACACCATCGCGTCATTGGACGCGGAGTTGGACCAGGAGGACCGGGCGCAACGGTACTACTGGGGCAAGGCGACGGAGCGGAAGCAGTCATGAATGACGCTGAACCGCGTATCGTCAACGAAGGGCGCATTTGCCTGGCGTTTCCGGCCGACTGGTCTGTGCCTTGCAAGCTGGATCGGCTGCCGCTGACCGGTGTTATCAGCGGTCACCTTCGCGGCAGCAAATGCCCGGATGTCGCTGTTGCGAGCGGCGATGCTGTCTGGCTGATCGAGGTGACGGACTATCGCGGTTCCGCTGATGATCTTCGCGCCGATCTGAATGTACCAGTCAGCGGTGGAGACGTTAAGCTGCTTAACGAAGCGCGGTGGAAGGCCCAGGATGGCCTGAATGTTCTTTTCGCCGCCTTCCGGCAAGGGCTGACCGATCCGGCGCGTGTCTGCGACCGCATGTTTTCCGATCCCCAAGCCAAGATCCTGTTCGTTCTGCTTTTGGAGCAGGATGGGGATACAAAGACCCGCCGCAAGCAGGCAGGGCGGTCCAAATCCAAACTCCAGCAGCGGCTGGCCTCAATGCTGAAACCCTTCTGTATCGACGTACTGGTGGCCGATTGTGCCGACATAGCTGGGGCTGCGCCGGGGTGGACGGCGAATCGTTGCGCTGGCCCGTCCCCATAAAGCCCCCCCATTCGCATTGCGGCCTCCCCGCATCCGGGGTAGAACCCGGCCCATGCACTTCCCCGCCCCCCTGATCCCCGCCACGCTGGTGAAGCGGTACAAGCGCTTCCTGGCCGATGTCGTCCTGCCCGATGGCGGGGCGGTCACGGTGCATGTGCCGAATTCGGGGGCGATGCTGGGGTTGGATGCGCCGGGCAGCCGGGTCTGGCTGTCGCGCAGCGACAATCCCGCCCGCAAGCTGGCCCATACGCTGGAGATCGTGGCGGCGGACGGCACGCTGGTCGGCTGCAACACCGGCCACCCGAACCGTCTGGCGGAGGAGGCGATCCGCGCCGGTACCATCCCCGCCCTGTCCGGCTATGCGGGCTTGCGGCGGGAGGTGAAGTACGGCGTGAACTCCCGCATCGACATCCTGCTGGAGGATCCGGGGCGGGGTACGGCCTATGTGGAGGTGAAGAACGTCCACCTGCGCCGGCGGCCCGGCCTGGCGGAATTTCCCGACTGCGTCACCAGCCGGGGGGCGAAGCACCTGCTGGAACTGGCCGACATGGTCCGCGCCGGGCACAGGGCGGTCATGCTGTACCTTGTGCAGCGGGATGACTGCGACCAGTTCCGCATCGCCGCCGACCTGGACCCCGCCTATGCCGACGGGTTGGTCCGGGCGGTCGCGGCCGGGGTTGAAGCCTGCTGCTTTGTGTGTAAGGT
>JBJOKR010000179.1:0-9963 GCA_046045995.1 Pseudomonadota bacterium
CCTTGAGCGATGAGGAGGCGGGGCGGCTGGAGAAGATCGGCGACCACATCTCCATGACCGAGCGGCGGGCCGCGACGGCGGAGCGTGACGCCATGGACCGCTATGTCGCCGCCTATCTGTCCGACCGCGTGGGGGCGGTGTTCAGCGGGAAGATCGGCGGCGTCACCCGCTTCGGCCTGTTCGTCACGCTGAGCGAGACGGGGGCCGACGGGCTGGTGCCGGTCAGTTCCCTTCCCGACGATTTCTACGACCATGACGAGGGGCTGCACTGCCTGATCGGGCGGCGGTCGGGGCGCATGTTCCGGCTGGGCACGGCGGTGAAGGTGCGGCTGGTGGAGGCGGATGCAATTTCCGGCTCCATGGTCTTCCACCTGGCCGACCCGGCCGCGGCGGAGGTACCGGCCCATCTGCGCCCGGCCTTCAGCCCCCTGCGCACCGGCAAGACGCGCCGCCGCGCCCAGGCCCCGGCGCCCGACAGCCTTAACGCCCCCCGCCCGGGCCGGCGCAAAAGGTGAGGATCGGGCCCGGATCGTCCCCGGGGCGGCGGTTGGCTATGGACGGGCGGGCTGGACGGTGCTTAGCATGACAATCCTGGGTCGGTGGTATCTGAAGCGACCGGTCCGGCCCCCACGCCCGTCACCCCTCCCTGCCACCCCATGGCCGAGCTTGGATGAACCGCCTCCTCAAGCCCCCGCTGATCGCCCTGCTGATCGCCGCCGGTCTTGGTGGCGGATCGCTTGCGACAGCCCGGGCGGAGGGTCCGGTGGCCGCGGTTTCGGCAGAGGAGCGGCTGCAGGGCGAACACATCTTTGCACTCGGCTATTCCCGCATCGCCGAATACTTCCTGGATCCGGTGGACCTGCGCACCCTGGCCCTGGACGGATTGGCCGGCCTCGCCGCCAAGGACCCGCGGATCGATGCCAAGGTTGTGAACGACGTGCTGCGCCTGCGGGTGGACGGGCGCATGGTGGGGGAGCTTCCCCTGCCCGACCATGGCGGCCCCGGCCCCTGGGCAGAGCTGACATCCCGCGCGATCGAACGGCTGCGGGCCCATTCGGCCCCGCTGGCCGCCCTGGATCGGGAGGCGACGTACAGCGTCGTCTTCGATGCCATCGTCCGCGACCTGGATGAATACAGCCGCTACACCTCCGCCGCCCGCGCCGCCCAGGAGCGGTCCCAGCGGGAGGGTTATGTCGGCATCGGGCTGTCACTCCGCCATGAGGGGGGGGAGCATCTGGTCGTCGCCGTCACCTCCCACAGCCCCGCCGATCTGGCCGGTGTGCGGGCGGGGGACCGCATCCTGTCCATCGACGGGGTTGCCGCCAGCACTTTGACGGCGCAGCAGGTGGGCGACCGGCTGCGCGGGCTGGCCCGCACCAGCGTGTTGCTGACCGTCGGCGAAAACCCGCAGCAGGCACGCCGGGTCGCCGTCAGCCGCGACTGGATCGTGCCCAACATGGTCACCGCCCAGCGGGACGGGCGTACCGCCGTGCTGCGGATCGAGCGGTTCAATGCGGCGACCGAGCGGGACCTGCGCGATGCGCTGCTGTCCATGATGCGCGACCCCGCCGGAGCGCCCACGGGCTATGTCCTGGACCTGCGGGGCAATCCCGGCGGAAAGCTGGACCAGGCGATCAATGTCGCCGACCTGTTCATGCGTAGCGGGCGGATCGTGGAGACGCGGGGGCGCCATCCGGACAGCATGCAGCATTTCGATGCCGCACCCGATGACATCATTGACGGCGCACCGCTGGTGGTCCTGGTGGACGGCCGCTCGGCCTCCGCGGCGGAGATCGTGGCGGCCGCCCTTCAGGATTCGGGCCGGGCTGTCATCGTCGGCGCCAGTTCCTTCGGCAAGGGCAGCATCCAGACCGTGACCCAGCTTCCCAATGAGGGGGAGCTGTTCCTCACCTGGTCGCGCTTCTACGCTCCTAGCGGTTATACCCTGCACCGCCAGGGGGTGCAGCCGACGGTGTGCACCAGCAAGCAGGCCGGTTCCACCAACGACATCCTGTTGAGCTTCGTCGCCGGCGGGATGCCCCCCGCCACCGTCATCGCCGCCCTGCGCGCCCAAGCCCCGGCGAATGAGGAAGCGTTGGCCCGCCTGCGGGAAGCCTGCCCCTGGAAGGAACATGACGCGGCCCTGGATGTGGAAGTGGCGAAGACCCTGCTGGCCACCCCCACCTTGTACCGCCGTGCCTTGGCCCCGACGCAGACCAGCATCGCCGAGCGGTGACGGGAACCAGAAAAGCTTTCTGCCTTGACAGGCGGCCAGGAACGATTATGGTGCCGCGCTACGCCGCCACCGTGCGGCACGTTGTGTTTGTCGGCCGCGCGTGGTGCGGTGGCCGCGCGTTTTCCAGGCCGCAGGTGGGATTGGTATCATGGCGAAGCAGAATACCGTGCTGATCAAGCTCGTCAGCACCGCTGACACCGGGTACTTCTATGTGAAGAAGAAGAACCCGCGTAAGACGACCGAGAAGCTTGAGTTCAACAAGTACGACCCGGTCGCGCGCAAGCACGTTCCGTTCAAGGAAGCGAAGATGAAGTGATACGCCCCTTCCGGCGATCACCTCTCCGAAAGGCCGCCCCACACCGGGCGGCCTTTTCGTTTTTGATCCTGTCGATGTCGGTTGCCGGGTCCACTGCGCCCTGCCCCACCCTCACACCTGCGGGAACAAGGCGGTGATGGTGCTGACGGCGCGCTCCGCCTCCGCCCGGTCGGGTGTCAGGTCGTCGGAGCCGTAGCCGTAGTAATCGTTCGGACCGACCACCTGGAATACCCAGCCGTCCCGTCGCGGAACGAAGGACACCTGGTCGGCATAGAGCATATAGCGCACATCCTCCTGCGGGGCCGTGCGGGCCAATTGGCCGCGCACCGGCATCAGGCTGTCATCCCCGAACAGGGCTTTGGCGCCATAGCCGGTGCAGTTCATCACCACCGGTTCCGGCAAGGTGGCCAGATCGGCCGGACGATCGAAACGGCGGATGACGATGCGTCCCCCCTGGCGGTGGAAATCCTCCAGCAGCAGGCGGGTATAGGGGGCGATGTTGAAGATCAGGTTGCTGTTGCGGCGCACGGGCCGGTCGCCGAAGGGATGGGCCCCCGGCTCCAGCACCGTGCTGACCGGGTGCAGGTCGGGCGTCAGCTCCCGCCGCAGGGTGGCGAAGGCCGGGCGCGGATCGGCAGCCTCCGCCTCCCCGGCGGGGGCCGCGGCGGGGGCCACGGCTGGGGGTGGGGCGGGGCTTGCGGCGGGCGGGCGCTGGACGATGAACAGATCGACCCATTCCACCGGCATGCCCGGCAGGCCCAGCTTGTCCTGATAGGCCTTGAAGGACAGGCGGCACATCCGCTCCCACATCGCCTTGAGGGCGGGTGTGGCCTGGGGCTGGAAACAGATGCGCGAATCCGGGGACCAGACACCGCTGGCCGCAGCGGAAGGCACGGCGGGCGGCATGTCCCGGGTGTAGATCGTCGCCCGGGCCCCCATCCGCTGCAACTGGATGGCGGAGGTGAGGCCGATCGCCCCGCAGCCGATCACGGCGATGTCCACGGGCCCGGGCCCCGCCGCGGCCGCGCGCATGGCCAACTCCCCCGCGATCACCGCCGATCCCCAGGCCAGCGACCAGCCGCTGCCCCCATGGCCGTAATGGTGGACCACCGTCTTGCCGGCCACAGGCTCCACCGCGATGCGGGGCCCGTCGGGGCGGAAGGGCCGCAGGCAGACGGTGATGTCGGTGATGCGGTCAACCGCCGTCCGGACCGGCGGCAGGGCAACGGGCGGCAGGGCATGGGGCGGCGGTCCCACCCTGTCCGGCAGGGTCCGCCCGGCGCAGCCCGTCAGCGCGAACGGCAGGGTGGCCGCACCGGCGATGGTCAGAAGGCGGCGGCGGGACAGGCGAATGTGCATGATGGGGTGTAGGTCCGGAATGTCCGTGGGAAGGCGGCCCCGGCGCAGGATCGCTGCGCCGGATACCCCCACAGTCTATCCGGATTGTGATGGAAAAAAGGTGGCGGTCGACGCGCCGACCACCTGTCAGCCGGCGGTGGCATCCGCCTGGGGCCCATCGGCTGGAAAACCGTCGGCCCCATCCCCGTGATCGGGATCGACGCCGGTATCGGCATCGCAGACCACCAGGTTACGGCCCGACCGCTTGGCCCGGTACAAGGCCGTATCGGCCCGGCGCAGCAGGCTTTCGCCCGTTTCGGGCTTGCCGTCGTTGTCCAGCGTGCCGTCCGCCACGGCGACGCCGATGCTGATCGTCACCGTGATCGCGCCCACAGGCGCGGAGACCTTGAAGGGTTCATCGGCGATGCGGCGGCGCAGGCGTTCGGCAACGGCCTTGGCCTGGGCCATGTCCGTATCGGGCATGACCACCACGAACTCCTCCCCGCCCAGGCGGGCGACCAGGTCGAAGTTGCGCAGGTTCCGGCTGGCCCGGTTGGCCACGTCCTTCAGCACCTCATCCCCGACACCGTGGCCCCAGGTGTCGTTGACCACCTTGAAATGGTCGATATCGAACAGCAGGGCCGCCACCGGCTTGCTGTTACCCCCGCCCCGGTCCAGCAACCGGGGCAGATGGGCCGACAGGTAGCGCCGGTTGAACAGGCCGGTCAGGCTGTCGGTCAGGGCAAGGGACAGGGATTGTTCGTAATTCGCGCGCAGCCGGTCCTGGTAGCGCTTGCGCCGGATCTGGGTGCGGGTGCGCGCCAGCAGCTCATTCCGGTCGATCGGCTTGATGATGTAGTCGTTGGCGCCAAGTTCCAGACCCTTGGCCACCCGATCCATGTCAGTTTCATCTGCCAGGAGCAGGATGGGGATCTGCCGGGTCCGCTCATGGCTGCGCAACTGGGAACAGAGGCGCAGCCCATCCTCCCGCATCAGGGTCAGGCTGATGACGATCAGCTCGAACTCCTCCGCAAGGGCGGCTTCCAGGCCACCGGCGCAGTTCTCCGCCGCCGTGACAATGCCTTTGTCCCGGGCCAGTGTCTCCGTCATCTTGTCCAGGTCGATGGCGCTGTCCTCCACCACCAGGACCTTGGCCCCTTCCGCCGACTGGGTCTGCATGCTGTCGGTCGCCACCAGCATGCCAAGCTGGCCCGACGTGCTTTCCCGCAGGCGCCACTCATCCATCATCATCTTGAGCCGGACCAGGGAGCGGACGCGGGCGAACAGCGCCACGTCGTTCACCGGCTTGGTCAGGAAATCATCGGCCCCCGCCTCCAGCCCGCGGACTCGGTCGGTCACGTCGGACAGGGCGGTGACCATAACCACGGGGATATGCATGATCGCCGGATCGGAGCGGATCTTCTCACAGACCTCGAACCCGTCCATGCCGGGCATCATCACGTCCAAAAGGACGATGTCCGGGCTGTGGCTTCGGATCTTCTCCAACGCCTCGGGCCCGCCATTGGCCGTGACAACGTCGAAGTACTCACGGGTCAGTTTCGCCGCGAGCAGCTTCACGTTCGGCAACACGTCATCGACGACCAGGACTCGAGCCGACATCGCACCATCTATCCAACGCCCCGCCCGAAACGGTCGGGGTCACCCCAGGAACCGCTGAACAGTCTGCAGGAACTTCGCCACCGAAATCGGTTTGGCGATGTAATCCTCGCAGCCGCCCTCGCGAATCTTCTCTTCATCACCCTTCATCGCAAAGGCGGTAACGGCAACGACCGGGATCGACCGCAGGTCATCATCCTCTTTGATCCACTTGGTCACCTCCAGCCCCGACACCTCCGGCAACTGGATATCCATGAGGATCAGGTCGGGGCGATGCTGCCGCGCCAGGCGCAGAGCCTCCATGCCATCCTTGGTCTGCAGGGTCGCGTAACCGTGTGCCTCCAGAAGGTCATGGAACAGCTTCATGTTCAGCTCATTATCCTCCACGATCAGGACCAGCTTGCGCGACGATCCCGCTCCGGAAGATGAGCCTACCACGATTTCGTCCCCCCACATTACGACGCTCCCGACAGCCAGACAACCGGGATGCAGCGGTCCCGCCGGCAAAAGGACGCCGGATCACAGACACGCCGTCCACTTTCGATCGTGCGCCGCATTTCGTTAACGCCCGGTTACGCCCACGATGGCGATAGGCCGAAAAAATGTTACACCCATATGGTGATAACCCTATCCTTTCGGAATAGGCAAGTCCCAGCGAAAGGGTCATGCTCAAGGGGGATCGATTGTCCGCCAGCCAAAGGCCGCAGCCCGTGGGCGGCCTGTGCCGTGACTGCGGGTCCAGCCTGCCTGACAGACCCAAGGCCAACTCCGTCCGCCGCTGCCCGGCCTGCGGCTCGGTCCGGCTGATCGCCCATGCCGAACTGCACAGCCTGTCCATCGCCCATATCGACTGCGATGCCTTCTACGCCAGTGTGGAGAAGCGGGACGATCCCAGCCTGCGGGACAAGCCGGTGATCGTTGGCGGTGGCCGGCGAGGTGTCGTCTCCGCCTGCTGCTATGTGGCGCGGATGTACGGGGTGCGGTCGGCCATGCCCATGTTCAAGGCCCTGGCCGCCTGTCCCGACGCCGTGGTGATCAAGCCGGACATGAAGAAATATGCCGCTGCCGGCAGGCAGGTGGCAGCGTTGATGGAGGCGGTGACGCCGCTGGTGGAGCGCCTGTCCATCGACGAGGCGTTCCTGGACCTGTCCGGCACGGAGGCGTTGCACGGCGGCAGCCCGGCCCGGACCCTGGCGCTCCTGGTGCGCCGGATCGAGGCGGAAGTGGGAATCACCGCCTCCATCGGGCTGTCCTACAACAAATTCCTGGCCAAGATCGCCTCCGACCTGGACAAGCCGCGGGGGTTCGCCGTCATCGGCCGGGCAGATGCCCTGGATTTCCTGGGGCCGCGTCCGGTCGGGCTGATCTGGGGCGTGGGCAAGGCCCTGGCCGCCAAGCTGGAGCAGGATGGCCTGCGCACCATCGCCCAGATCCGCGAAACGGATGAGGCGCTGCTGATCCGGCGATACGGCGCCATGGGCCAGCGCCTGGCGTGCTTCGCCCGCGGCCAGGACGACCGCTCCGTCATCCCGCACAGTCCGGCCAAGAGCGTGTCGGCGGAGACCACTTTCGACACCGACCTGTCCGACCCGGCCCCGCTGGAAGCCGCCCTCTGGCCCCTGTGCGAAACCGTGGCCCGCCGCCTGAAGGCGGAAGGCCATGCCGGCCACAGCGTGACACTGAAGCTGAAGACAAGCGATTTCAAGCTGCGCACCCGCACCCGCCGCCTGCCCTCCCCCACGGTGCTGGCAGACAGGATCTTCCGCACCGGGCGCGACCTGCTGGCGGAGGAGCTGGCGGAGGACCGGTCCCGCGGAACCCGTTTCCGGCTGATCGGCATCGGCTGCGCCGACCTGGCCGATCCCGCCGATGCGGATCCACCGGACCTGCTGGACCCCGGCCTCGCCCGCCGGGCCAAGGTGGAACAGGCGATGGACAACCTCCGCGCCAAGCTGGGCACCGGCGCCATCCGCAAGGGTCGGGGGATGTGATGTAGAGGGGTAGGTCGGATTAGGGGCGAAGCCCCGTAATCCGACGGCAACGGAGACGGTGACGGACAAAACGTCGGATTACGCTTCGCTAATCCGACCTACGGCCCGCTCGATAAGGGTTGCCCGCAATGCGACGCTTCGACCCCCGTCAACACTTCGGTACGGGCACCGTATCCAAGGTCTCCAACACCGCTTCCACCTGGAAATCGCCGTAATCGATGACCATGGACTGAACCACGCCGTTCCGCTGCATCAACATGGAGGAGACATAATCCGGCAGGGCGGCCTGGGGATCGCTGGGGAAAAAGGCAAGTTGCACCGGCCAGGCCCGGGTCTGGCGCAGATCCGCCCCACCCTTGCCAGCGGCCTCGGCCGGCTTCTCCCGCCCGATCACGGCACTGACGGGGGTTTCACCCTCGCTCTCGCTGCCGTCGAAGACGGAACTGGACAGGAACGGCTCCCCCTCCGCCGCAGCCTCCAGCAGGTGGATGGTGTGGGCGGTGGGGAACAGGGTCCCGGGACGCAGGGCCATGTCCCGCTCCTCCGGCCGGTTGAAGCGGGCGGTGCCGCCATCCACCCCGGCCAGGGTCGCCTCACCCCGCAGTTCCTCATCCACCTCCCCGTTGATCAACTTGCGGACATTGAAGCGGTAGGCGGAACCATCCTTCGATTCCCAGGTGACATACTGTGTGTCGAAGGCGACCTCCTCCCCCTCCGCATAGAGGAAGGTCACATCGAAATGCTGTTCGATGGTCCAGCCGTCGCAGGCATCCTTCCAGGCGAAGGACATGGTGCCGTTCACATCGGCGACCGGGCTGCGCGATTTGGCGTGCTGGAGCTTCAGGGAGTATGTCGCCGCATGGGGGGCGATGTCCGCCACCGCCTCCGCATCGGGGGCGCAGCCGGTGACGACCGGGAGCGCCACGATCAGGGCGAGAAGGGGCCGGCGCAGGGCCGGGGTGGTGGCGCCGACCGGAACGAAGCGGACAATACGGGACAGTTGCACGCGGCACCGCCTTATCACGTCAGGGAGCCCCATTGTCCTGTGAAAATGGGGCGAAGCAAGGGCTTTGACAGGATCACGGCGCCGCAGCCCGGCGGGGCAGCCCTTGCCGCCCGCGACGGGACGGACCCGGCAAATGCTGCCGCCGGCCCCGGGTGGGATCTGCCGCCCCCTGGCTAAGTATCTGAAACTCCAGAACTACACGCTTTGGCATGGGGCTTGCGACAGGGAAAGCATGATCGCCTGATCCAGGGACCTGTGCCATGAGCCCGCTCGACTTCACCTTCCCGACCCAGCCCGCCCTGACGGAATCCGTGCTGCACGGTCTGTGGCAGGATCGCCCGGTCCGGACGGTCAACGACACGGCCGCCCCCGGCTACACCCTGTCCCTGGCCGAGATGCGGGCCAGGTTGGAGGAGGCGGAACGGACCATCGCCGAACAGCGCGACCGGATCGAATGCCTGGAAGCCCAGGCCATGACGGATGAGCTGACCGGCCTGCTGAACCGCCGCGGTTTCCACACCGTCTTCCGCCGGGAGCTGGCCGCGGGCCGGCGGACCGGCATCGGCGGAGTGATGGTCATGATCGACCTGGACGGGTTCAAGGCGATCAACGACCGCCATGGCCACCTGGCCGGGGATGCCTACCTTCAGCAGGTGGCCCGGGCGCTGCGGGACAATGTCCGCGCCCATGACATCGTGGCCCGGCTGGGCGGGGATGAATTCGTGGTTCTGCTGATCGGGGTGGATGCGGAACAGGGTATGGCCCGCGCCGCCGCCCTGGCCGAGACGGTCCGCAACCAGGCTTGCGCCTGGAATGGCGAACAGCTGCCCCTGCGGGCCAGCTTCGGGCCGGAGCCTTTCGGCCCCGAGGACAAGGCCGATGACGTGCTGCGTCGCGCCGATGTCTGCATGTACCAGGTCAAAGCCAAGCGCCGCAAAGCGGCCCGCTGACGAAAACGTCGGCGTACCGGACGGGCACAAGGCCCCTCCCTGACACCGGAACAATCCCGGAAAGACAAATGGCGGCCCCTGACAAGCAGGGAGCCGCCATTCGTCATTCAGGGGTAGGCAGTTGTCAGGGGCGGCAGCGGTCAGCATCCGCGCGTCGCAATCCGGGGCTTCGCCCCTCCTCGCGACCTACGGCGGATCAATCCCGTAGGTCGCAAGAAGCGGAGCGGATTGCGACACCGCCCCCCCCCTGCCGTACCCTTGCCCCAACCTCACCCCGCCTTCTTCGGCAGGTCCAGCTTGATGTGCAGTTCCTTCAGCCGCTCCGGCGTCACGCCGTTCGGCGCCTGCATCAGCAGGTCCTCCGCCCGCTGGTTCAGCGGGAAGACGATGACCTCGCGGATGTTCGGCTCATCGGCCAGCAGCATGACCATGCGGTCGATGCCGGGGGCGGAACCGCCGTGCGGCGGGGCGCCCAGCTTGAAGGCCGACAGCATGCCGCCGAACTTGGT
>JBJOKR010000180.1:0-9908 GCA_046045995.1 Pseudomonadota bacterium
AGCAGGGCGGGCAGGTTGGGGCCATAGCCTTCCTTGATCCGGTCGGGGATATAGACACGCAGCGACCCACCCACATCGCGGAAGAACCGGGCCAGCAGGGCCGTGCTGGTGGCCCCGTCCACATCGTAATCGCCAAAGACGGCTACCTTTTCCCCATCGCGGATGGCGCGGGCGATGCGGTCGGCGGCCCGGTCCATGTCCTTCAGCACCGACGGATCGGGCATCAGCGCCTTCAGCGTGGGGTTCAGGAACCGCTCCGCCTCCTCCATCCCGACGCCGCGGGCGGCCAGCAGGCGGCCCACGATCTCCGGCAGGCCATGCCCCTGGGCCAGGGCCAGGGCCAACCGGTCATCCACCACCCGCGCCTTCCAGCGCCGACCGGTCAGGGAAGAGGATACACCGAGAAAGGCAGGCTCAGCGGACATGGGGGACGGAACACATGACGACGGGAACGATGGCGGGAAGCTAGGGCATCGGGGCGGTCGGTGGCGAGGGGGAAAAGAACGTCAGACCGCAGCATCCGCCGGCAAGGCGCGGATCAGGTTCAGGCTGGACCAGGACGGCCAGCCGGTCCCGGCGAAGTCCCGGTCCCCGCTCCAGATATCGGCGGCAAGCAACCAGGCGAGGGCCAGCACATGGGCGTCTCCCGTACTGCCGTTCCTGGAGGGAACGGCCAGACGAAGACTGACCGCAGCCGGATCGAGCAAATGGGCATACTCGTCCATGGGAGTGACCGAGACCGACCGGAGCAGGGCGACCATCCGGGCGTCCTGCGTGATGTCCGAGCGGCGGAGGCTGCCGTAGACCTTCCTCGCTTCCTCCATGGTTCGATCGCTGGCGACAACCCTGCGCCAGGGAAAAATCCGCTGTTCAACCATCCTGGCACTGTCGGGGCGCCCGAGTGCCAGCCCAAGAAGAACATTGGTATCGATCACCAACACCGGGCTCGGCATCCGTGCCGTCACAAGTAGAAATCCTCGACGCCCCTCTCACGGAGGGCCTTTTCGATCCGAACCCATTCGTCCTCGGTGATGGTCGCGTGCAGGGCGTCGATGGCATCGGACATGGCCTGGACCTCTTTCGGGTCGGGCCGCGTGATCACGAGGCCGACCGCCCGGGCGCGGGCGATGGCGTGATCCCAATCGGCATCGTCCAGATCGCGGCGCGGGCCCGCGGTTCCGGCCACGCCGGTCGCCCTCTGCATCGGGTGGATACCGTCATCCATCGCCCACCTCCCCTGCTGCCACCAAGAGTATGCAAACATACCCGCCTGATCGCGTCAACCTTCCCACCGGTCCGGAAAGCGGAATGGCCGCCCCCGGGGGGGACGGCCCTTGCCTGTTCAGCATTGATCGGGCGATCGCCCCCGGATCAGCCCTTCGGCTCCGGGATGATAGAGGTCTTGGTGCGGAAATTGTGGTGCGCTTCCACATAGCGGACGGTGCCGCTCTTGGAACGCATGACGACCGAATGGGTCACCGCCCCGCCGGGGAAGCGGCGCACGCCCTGGAGCATGGCGCCCGTGGTCACGCCGGTGGCGGCGAACATCACGTCGCCACGGGCTAGGTCGTGGAGCTTGTACTTGCGGTCCAGGTCGGTGATGCCCCACTTGCGGGCCCGCTCCCGCTCCCCGTCATTGCGGAACAGCAGCCGGCCCTGGAACTGGCCGCCGATGCAGCGCAGGGCGGCCGCCGCCAGCACCCCTTCCGGCGCCCCGCCGGAGCCCATGTACATGTCGATGCCGCTGGCGGGCTGGCTGGTGGCGATCACGCCGGAAACGTCACCGTCGCCGATCAGCATGATGCGGGCCCCGGCAGCGCGGATCTGGGCGATCAGGTCGGCATGGCGCGGCCGGTCGAGGACGCAGACCACCAGTTCCGACACATCCGCACCCTTGGCCTTGGCCAGGTTCCCCAGGTTGGTCTCGACCTTCTCATCCAGGTCGACCACCCCGTCGGGCAGGCCGCCGCCGACGGCGATCTTGTCCATGTAGACATCGGGCGCGTTCAGGAAGCCGCCGGCCTCCGCGATGGCGATGACGGCCAGCGCGTTCGGGCCGCCCTTGGCGCAGATGGTCGTGCCCTCCAACGGGTCCAGGGCGATGTCCACCCGCGGACCCTTGCCGGTGCCCACCTTCTCCCCGATGTAGAGCATGGGGGCCTCGTCCCGCTCCCCCTCACCGATGACGACGGTGCCGTCGATGCCGAGGCTGTTCAGGGCCTGGCGCATGGCATCCACGGCGGCCTGGTCGGCCGCCTTTTCATCGCCGCGGCCCATGAGCAGCGAGGCGCTGAGCGCCGCAGCCTCCGTCACGCGCACCGTCTCAAGCGCCAAGTTGCGATCCATCACGAGGGAGATGTCACCGCGGACGCTGTTCGGAACGGTGGTGTCGCTAGCCATGGAAGTTTCCCCCTTGGAATTCTGGTTGGGCGGTGTCATAGCCCGAACCAGGGTCCAAGGGTACCTGACTTTTCGTGACGGCAGACATCACGAACGGTCAGACGGGGCGAGCCATCAAACGGGGGCTGCGGAAATGCGGATCAGAAATCCTCGATCCGGATCATGCGCGGCGGCTCCAGCACGGAATCCATGGCGCCGACGATTTCCAGCGCCCGGCGCATGGCCGCTTCCTCCGTCTCATGCGTGGTCAGCACCACCGGCACCGCCTCACCCGGCGAGCGGCCGCGCTGGAGGAAGCTTTCCATGGAGACCTGCTGGTCGCGCAGCGCCGCCGCCACCTCCGCGATGACACCCGGCCGGTCAAGCACCATCAGGCGGACGTAGTAGCGACCGCGGCGGCGGTCCAGCGGGGACGGAACCAGCGGGTCCAGCGCGTCGGCCGGCACGGCGAAGGTGGGGGTGACCCGGCCGCGGGCGATATCCACCAAGTCGGCGGCAACGGCGGAAGCCGTGGGGCCCGCGCCGGCGCCGCGGCCGACCAGCACCACCTTGTCCACGAAATCCCCATCGGCGACGACGGCGTTGAACACCCCGTCGGTCGCCCCGATCGGGCTGCCGATCGGAACCATGCAGGGATGGACGCGCTGTTCGATCCCGTGCTCCGTCCGCCGGGCGATGCCCAGGAGGCGGATTCGGTAGCCCAGTTCGTCGGCGTAGTCGATGTCCAGGGCGGAGACATGGCGGATCCCCTCCACATGGACGGAGGCGAAATCCACCTGGGTTCCGAAGGCGACCGCGGTCAGGATGGTCAGCTTGTGGGCGGCATCCACACCGTCGATGTCGAAGCTGGGATCGGCCTCCGCATAGCCCAGATCCTGGGCATCCTTCAGCACATCGGCGAAGTCGCGGCCCGTTGTCCGCATCTCCGTCAGGATGTAGTTGCAGGTGCCGTTCAGGATGCCGTGAACCTCCCGGATGGCGTTCCCGGCCAGCCCTTCGCGCAGGCCCTTGATGGCGGGGATGCCGCCCGCCACCGCCGCCTCATAGGCCAGGGTCAGGCCCTTGCCCTCCGCCAGCCGGGCCAGCGCGGTGCCGTGATGGGCGATCAGGGCCTTGTTGGCGGTGACCACATGCTTGCCGTGGGCAAGGGCGGTTTCCACCACCCGGCGGGCGATGCCGTCGGACCCGCCGATCAGTTCCACCACCACATCCACATCCGGATCGGCGGCCAGCTGGGCGGCATCGTCGTACCAGCGCAGGGCGGAGAGATCGACGCCGCGGTCCCGGCCCCGGTCACGGGCGCTGACGGCGGTGACGGTGAGCGTCCGGCCGGTGCGGCGGGTGAGCAGCGCCGCCTGGGTGTGGAGCAGCTTCAGCAGCCCCCCGCCCACGGTGCCGAGGCCCGCGATCCCGATACGCACTGCCGGTTTGCCCACCTGATCCATCATCATCTTCCCTTGCTGGACGGATGTGTATCGCCGCCGGCGCTCAGCCGGCCTTCACCTTGCCCACCGCCGGGGCGTTGCCGCCCTGTAGGAAGGTCTTGATGTTGCGCGTCGCCTGGCGGATGCGCTGCACATTCTCCACCAGCCCGAAGCGGACATGGCCGTCCCCGTATTCACCGAAGCCGATGCCGGGGCTGACCGCGACCTTCGCTTCCTGCATCAGCAGCTTGGCGAAGTCCAGCGAGCCGAGATGGGAGAAGCGGTCCGGGATCTTCGCCCAGACGAACATGGTGGCGTCGGGCGACGGCACATCCCAGCCGGCGGCGGCCAGCCCCTCGATCAGGGCGTCGCGCCGGGCCTTGTACATCTGCCGGATCTCCACGACACAGTCCTGGGGCCCGTTCAGGGCCGCTGTGGCCGCCACCTGGATGGGGGTGAAGGCGCCGTAATCCACATAGGATTTGAATTTCGCCAGCGCCCCGATCAACTTCTTGGAGCCGACACCGAACCCGACCCGCCAGCCCGGCATGTTGTAGGTCTTGGACAGGCTGTTGAATTCCACCGTGATCTCCCGCGCCTCCGGGATCTGCAGGACGGAGGGCGGGGGATTGCCGTCGAAATAGATCTCCGCATAAGCGATGTCGGACAGGATGTAGATCCCGTGCTTCAGGCACAGGTCCACGATCGGCCGGTAGAAATCCAGGGTCACCGTCTGGGTCGTCGGGTTGGCGGGGAAGCTGACGATCAGACAAGTGGGCTTGGGCACGGAATGGCGGATGGCGCGTTCCAGGTCCCGCACGAAATTGTCCAGCCCGTCCACCACCGGGATGTGGCGCAGGGCGGCCCCCGCCAGCATGAAGCCGAAGGGATGGATCGGATAGCTGGGATTCGGCACCAAGATAACGTCACCCGGGCTGGTGATCGCCTGGGCCAGGTTGGCCAGCCCCTCCTTCGATCCAATGGTGATGATCGCCTCGGTCTCCGGATCGATGTCCACGTCGAAGCGGCGCTTGTAGTAGCCGCTGACCGCCTTGCGCAGGCCGGGGATGCCGCGGCTCTGGCTGTAGCGGTGGGTGCGGGGGTTCTGCACCGCTTCGATCAGCTTGTCCGTCACATGCTTGGGCGCCGGCTGATCCGGGTTGCCCATGCCCAGGTCGATGATGTCCTCCCCGGCGGCCCGTGCCTTGGCCTTCATGGCGTTCACTTCCGCGAACACATAGGTGGGCAAGCGCCGGATCCGGTGGAATTCACTCTCGCTCATGGCACATCGACAGGGTTGGCAGTGGACGGGGTTCGTTTGTAACCCCGACGCCCCATCCGCGCGACAGGATTTTGCGTTGCGGCAACGCCGATGGTGGGATGCAGGATCAGCGGGACATCCCTACCCTCCCGGCCCTGTGCCCGGCCGGGTCAAGCCCGACCGCACCAATCACCGCGGCAGGGGCTGGGGCACCGGCGGCGGGGCGCTGGGCACCACCGGGTCGGCCGTCATGCCGGGCACCGGTGTCGGGGCCGGGGCGGAGGACGGGGCCGGTGCGGTTGCGGCGGGAGCCGTCCGGGTGGTGCCGCGCAGCGACTCGGCCCGCCGGTCCGCCTCCGCCTGCTCCAGCCGCAGCCGATCAATCAGGCCCTGGCGTTCCACCGGACTGGAAAAGGCGGTGGGCCGGTCCGGCACGCTGGCCAGGGTGGGGAAGCCGTCCACGCTGCCGTCGGCCCGGCGGATCGGCCGCTGCCCGGTCAGGACGGCATCCGCCGTCGCCAGTTCCGGGGCCGGGGCGGCGCCGGGCACCGGGCCGTCATCGAAAACCACCGTCGGCAGGCGCACATCGGCACAAGCCGCCAGCGGCAATGCCGCCAGCAGCAGCACGGTGCGGAGGGCGCCGGGGACGGCGCGACGGGGAGACCGCGGTTGGCGGAACGTCTCGGTGAAATGCATGGCCGGATCGTGTATGAAAAGAACCGGCTCCGCAAGGTGCCCGTACCCGCCCGGGCGTTTCCCCGCGCCCGTCCGTCCGGTCCCCCCGTTAGAGGCCGGTCCCCCGTTTCGAGGATTGCGCTCCATGGCTGACCACCCCGGCACCGACCTGAAGATTCCCGACCCGGTGGAAATGTCCCGCGCCATGACGCGGATCGCCGAACGCAGCCAGCACCTGGTGGCGGAGTTCCTGGCCAAACAGGCGACGGAGGGGGAGAAGGGATCGGTCGATCCGCTGAACATCGGCAGCGCCTTCCTGGAGATGACGGCGCGGATGATGGCCGATCCGACCAAGCTGGTGCAGGCGCAGATGAGCCTGTGGCAGGACTATCTGACCCTGTGGCAGCGCACGACCCAGAGGTTCCTTGGCCAGGAGGCGGAGCCGGTGATCCGCCCCGCCAAGGAGGACCGCCGGTTCAAGGACCAGGCCTGGGATGAGAACACCCTGTTCGATTTCATCAAGCAGTCCTACCTGCTGACCGCCCGCTGGATGCAGCACACCGTGAAGGAGGTGGACGGGCTGGACGACAAGACTGCCAAAAAGGTGGATTTCTACACCCGCCAGTTCGTGGACGCGATGGCGCCCAGCAATTTCGTCCTGACCAACCCCCAGGTGCTGCGCACCACCCTGGAATCGGGCGGGGAAAATCTGGTGAAGGGTCTGGAGAACCTGCTGTCCGACCTGGAACGGGGCAAGGGCCAGCTTGCCATTTCCATGACCGATTACAGCAAGTTCAAGGTGGGGGAGAACATCGCCGTCACCCCCGGCAAGGTCGTGTACCAGAACGAACTGATGCAGTTGATCCAGTACAGCCCGACGACGGAGGAGCAGTACCGGCGCCCCCTGCTGATCATCCCGCCCTGGATCAACAAGTTCTACATCCTGGACCTGCGCCCGCAGAACAGCCTGGTGAAATGGCTGACCGACCAGGGCCACACGGTCTTCATCGTGTCCTGGGTCAACCCGACGGAGGACCTGTCGGCCAAGACCTGGGAAGACTACATGGACCTGGGCCCGCTCGCCGCCTTCGACGCCATGGCGCAGGCGACGGGAGAGCGTGAGATCAACGTCATCGGCTACTGCATCGGCGGCACGCTGCTCTCCTCCACCCTCGCCTGGATGGCGGCCAAGGGGGATGAGCGTGTGAAATCCGCCATGTACCTGGTGACCCTGACCGATTTCACCGAACCGGGGGAACTGTCGGTCTTCATTGATGAGGAGCAGTTGGCGGCATTGGAGCAGAAGATGAACAGCCAGGGCTTCCTGAACGGACAGTCCATGGCGACCACCTTCAATATGCTGCGGGCGAACGATCTGATCTGGTCCTTCGTGGTCAACAACTACCTGCTGGGCAAGGACCCCTTCCCCTTCGATCTTCTGTACTGGAATTCCGACAGCACCCGCATGCCCGCTGCCATGCACAGCTTCTACCTGCGCAACATGTACCAGCGGAACCTGCTGTGCCAGCCGGGCGGGCTGACCTTGAAGGGGGAAAGCATCGACCTGCGCAGCATCAAGGTACCGACCTTCCTGCTGTCCACGCGGGAGGACCATATCACCCCGTGGAGATCCACCTATGCCGCCACACAGATTTATGGCGGGCCGGTGAAGTTCGTGCTGGCCGCCTCCGGCCACATCGCTGGCGTGGTCAACCCGCCCTCCGCCGACAAGTACAGCCACTTCCTGAACCCGAAATGCCCGAAAAGCCCGGATGCCTGGCTCCAGGGTGCCAAGGAGGTGCCGGGGTCCTGGTGGCCGGAATACGCCAAGTGGGTGCAGAAATACGGCGGCGGCAAGGTCTCCGCCCGCATCCCCGGCACAGGCGCCCTCCCCGCCCTGGAAGACGCCCCCGGCAGCTATGTGACGGTGCTGACCGTCGGCGGATGACGCGAGCGATTCTGAGCCACGGCAGCGCGCCAAGAATGCCGAAGGCTGCCGATTGCCCCCCTCCCTTGCAGTCGTTTGCGTTGGGGCCGATCCCGGGGTGGGCGCGGTGTTCCGGGATGGGATCCAGGACGTGAAACCCCCGACTTGGTGAAGTCGGGGGTATCCTCCCCTGCGGGGCAAGGTCCTTGGCGGCGGCGGCGGTATACTCACGCCACGGCGCCACCTGTCCTGCTCGCGCATCGGCGGCACTCGGGCTAGTGTTGGCGGAACGTCACGCCCGGAACCGAGAGCCGACCGCCTTGCCCCGCCAGAAGATCGACGCCCCCTTCCCCACCAAGGACCAGGTGCTGGAATTCATCAAGGACAGCCCCGTCCCCGTCGGCAAGCGGGAGATCGCGCGCGCCTTCCACATCCGCGGCGACCAGCGGGTACAGTTGAAGGCCCTGCTGAAGGACCTTGAGGATGACGGCCATGTGGAGAAGGGGGAGGGGCGGCGCCTGGCCCCGCCCGCCTCCCTGCCCCCGGTGGGGGTGGTCGTCGTGACCGCGGTGGATGAGGATGGGGAGGTGATCGCCCGCCCTCTGTCCTGGCCCCATGAGGGGGAGGAGGCGCCGCGCATCCTCATGCGGCCGGAAAAGCGGGGCCATGCGGCGCTGGATACCGGCGACCGGGTGCTGGCGCGGCTGTCCCGCCTGTCCGATGGCACCTATGCGGGCAGCACCATCCGCAAGCTGGACGGCGGCCAGCGAGAGGCCCAGATCGTCGGCACCTATGAGCTGGGCCGCCAGGGCGGGCGGGTGAAGCCGGCGGAGCGGGGCAACCGGCACGATTTCGTCGTGACGGCGGAGAATGCGGGCGGCGCCCGCCCCGGCCAGCTGGTGGTGGCGGAGCTTCTTCCCTCCTCCCGCTTGGGGCTTCGGCAGGTGCGGATCACGGAGGTGCTGGGCGATGCGGATGAGCCGCGGGCCGTCTCCCTGATCGCCATCCACCAGAACGGCATCCCCGTCACCTTCCCCGCCGCGGCGATCGAGGAGGCGCAAGCCGCGGTGGAACCGGACCTGGCCGGCCGCACCGACCTGCGGGACATTCCGTTGGTCACCATCGACGGGGCGGATGCGCGGGATTTCGACGATGCCGTCTTCGCGGAGCCGGACACGGACCCGGCCAATCCGGGCGGCTGGCACCTGCTGGTCGCCATCGCGGACGTGTCCTGGTATGTGCGGCCGGGCAGCGCCCTGGACCGCAGCGCCTATGAGCGGGGGAATTCCTGCTACTTCCCCGACCGGGTGGTTCCGATGCTGCCGGAGGCGCTGTCGAACGAGCTGTGCAGCCTGAAGCCCGGCGTGAACCGGGCCTGCCTGGCGGTGCATCTGTGGATCGATGGGGAGGGAACGCTGCTGCGCCACCGCTTCATCCGCGGACTGATGCGGTCGGCCGCCCGCTTGACCTATGAGCAGGTGCAGGCGGCGCGCGACGGCACCCCGGATGAGCTGACGGGCCCCCTGCTGGCCCCGGTGATCGCCCCGCTCTACGGCGCCTTCGCCGTACTGGCCAAGGCCCGGGCGGCGCGCGGCACGCTGGAGCTGGACATCCCCGAGCGCAAGGCCCGGCTGGACGAGGCGGGGCGAATCGTGGAGATCGCGGCGCGGGAGCGGCTGGACAGCCACCGCCTGATCGAGGAGTTCATGATCCTGGCCAATGTCGCCGCGGCCGAGGCGCTGGAGAAGAAAAGCACCCCCCTTCTCTACCGCGTCCATGCCGAACCTGCCCTGGACAAGATGGAGCCGCTGCGGGAGTTCCTGGCCACCCTGGGCTACAGCCTGGCCAAGGGGCAGGTGCTGAAGCCCAACCTGTTCACCCGCATCCTGGACAAGGCGGCGGGTACGCCCGAATCGGAACTGATCAGCACGGTGATCCTGCGGGCCCAGGCCCAGGCGGTGTACCAGCCGGACAATATCGGCCATTTCGGCCTGGCCCTGGTCCGCTATGCCCATTTCACCAGCCCGATCCGGCGCTATGCCGACCTGATTGTCCATCGCGCCCTGGTCCGCGCCTATGGCCTGGGCGACGGCACCTTGAGCGATGAGGAGGCGGGGCGGCTGGAGAAGATCGGCGACCACATCTCCATGACCGAGCGGCGGGCCGCGACGGCGGAGCGTGACGCCATGGACCGCTATGTCGCCGCCTATCTGTCCGACCG
>JBJOKR010000181.1:0-9796 GCA_046045995.1 Pseudomonadota bacterium
TCGGAATGGCGGCGCCGCGCCGAAGACGACCGGGCCAGGTACTACAAGCTCAGCAGACCCCTGCTCGAGGAGGACATCGAGGGCCTCTCTCTCTCCACGGTCCTCAACCTGCTGGACAGGCACCGGGCCGACCTCGAAGAGGAGTTTGCCGCCACCTACGAGCCGTTGGTGAAATCCCTGCAGCAGCTGGCCGAGGGGATTGACCTCGACAGCGCCCTCGCCGTGGTGGACGATGACCGCCAGTCCTTGGAGGACAAGGTCAACGACCTGAACACGGTCGCGCAGGTGGGCATCACGGTCGAGATCATCGGCCACGAGCTCGAGACCCTGGACGCGGAGGTCCGGCGGAACCTGGGCCGGCTCCCCGACGATGCCCGCAAGTCGGCCGCCTTCAAGCTGGCCTACGAGGCCCACCACGCGCTCACGGAGCGTTTGCGGTTTTTGTCTCCCCTGAAGGTGGCTGGATATAGGGCGCGCGAGTCGATCACCGGCAGGCAGATCGCCGAGTACCTGCGGGAATTCTTCGAGCGGTCCTTCACCGGCAACAGGGTGACTTTCCACGTCAGCGACACGTTCCGCGGCTTGACGATCGCCGATGTTCCATCAAGAATATACCCGGTGTTCATCAATTTGGTGAACAACGCGGTCTATTGGGCATCGCTTTCTCTGGATCGGAGGATCACGTTGGACTTGGTCGATGGTATGGTGGTGGTGGGGGACAGCGGCCCGGGCGTCGACCCCGATGACCGCCACCGGCTCTTCGAGCTCTTCTTCACGAAGAAGCGGCAGGGCCGGGGTATCGGCCTGTACTTGGCGAAAGCCAACCTAGCCGTGAGCGGCCACAAAATCCGCTATGCGGGCGAGGGCGACCCCCACGTCCTCCCTGGTGCCAACTTCATCATCGAGTTCAAGGGTATCTCAAATGCCGTCAACTGAGACCTACAACACGGCAGTTCTCGACTCTTTCCATCGCAAGGCACTGAAGAGCGTCCTCCTCATCGACGACCAGTTCCCCACCTACCTGGACGTGATCCGGGGGGAGACCGCCAAGTTCACCGAGTACGAGAAGGCATCCAGGCTGTACCAAGCCTTCCACGCGCGGAAGATGATCTGCGACGTCGAGAACGACGTGACAGAGTGCGAGGTAGGCATCGAGCGGTTCAAGAAGAGCGACTTGATCATCCTCGACTACCATCTTTCGCCGACGTCCAACGATGGTACCAAGGCCGTCGAGGTGGTCCGGAGGCTCAGCCTTTCGACGCACTTCAACACGATCATCCTCTATACCCGGCATACAGACCTGGGCCAGGTCTGGCTCGAGGTCGCTGGCATGCTGAGGCAGGGTTGGGGCAAGGACGCGGAGGACGTATTCGCGGGTGACGATGCGGACGAATACCTGGAGCAGTGGGACCGCCTGTCTGACCAGCTGCCCCATCCCCCCCTGGAATTGGTGCGCGCGTATGTTACCCACGGACGGGATGGCTGGTCGCGGCTTCCGGGAAAGGCAAGGTACCTGCAAGAGCTCCAGGAAAAGGGGTTGGGTAGGAAATACCTGTACCGCTTTGTTGACGCCCTCATCTGCCGGTACATGTGGGAGGTGCTCAAGTCGGACTATTCCAAGTCAGCGAATGACGTCGCGGGGAACTATGACCCCGAGCGGGGGCTTTGCTGGCTGCAGGCGGGCAACTGCTTCGTGGCCATCGCGAAGAAGCACGAGGAGCATGCCGGTGCCGCGGATGACCCGGACGGCCTCATGGCGTGCCTGGACGCGGCGCTGCTGGACTGGAAGCCCAGCCTGCTGCAGGTGATCGGCTCCGAGATCCAGAACCTCCTTGAGGTCCAGGCGATCGCCTTTGACCGGATCAACCTGAAGGACCCCCATGTGCGGACCGGACTCGCATACTTCATGCTCGATTCCCTGGGGCCGGGTGACGTCGAGGATGACCGGGTCTGGGCGTCTGTCGAAACGATCATCGACAAGCTCGTGGACGTCCTCCGACGGCGGATCGGCGACAGCGAGGAACTCCGGGCCATGGCTACCGCCGTCTTCAAGGAGCAACTGGACGCGACTACCTGGAAGACCGACAAGTGGGCGGCGGCGGTCCAGCTGAGCGCCCCGCCAAGCAAACCGAAAATGGTCGATGTCGGGTTTGAGCTGAACCGCTTCCTGTCCAACGAGCCCAAACCGCGCAGGCACCTGACGACCGGGTCCATCTTCCAGCTCGCCGGGTCCAACGATTTCTGGATTTGTGTCTCGCCGTCCTGTGAAATGGTGAACCGGGTCCCCAATACTTCCCAGGCCTGGCAGCACAGCATCTATCCGATCATGCCCATGTTCTGCTTGAGGCTCCACGAGGTGAAAGACCTCTCCAAGGTGCTTGGGGAGGCCCACCTGGGCCGGCACCTGTTCGTCAAGGCGGATGGGGTGAACCGTGCCTTCTGCATTGAGAATTCCGTGCCCCAACTCACTTGGGAGTTCCTCATCCTGCCGGAGACGAGCCGGCTGGAGACGGGTGACAGGCAGAACCCTACCTTCAAGGCGTTGCAGCTGTCGAAGGGGACCGGCGGCAGCCCGCTCATGTCCCCCTGCGAGTTCATCGTCGTGGGGCAGCTCCGCCCCGCGCACGCGAGCAAGTTCCTGCTGGAGAGCGGGCAGCACCTGTCGCGTATCGGCCTGGACCACGTGAGCTTCAAGGCTTGACGCCGGCCCCATGCCGCGACCCCGCCGTGCCAAGATCCGCTGAGAAGGGGTCACGCCATAGAACGGGCGTGGATATACGCTAAGGGGACAAAGCCGGAACATCATGCGGCCAGGAGTTCGGCCGGGGCGCATAACGGGCGATAGCCGCTCGTGCCCGCGACCTGGTCCGCACCCCAGAGATAGTCGCCGGTCAGGTTGATGTGCTGCCACCCAAGCGGTGCCAGGTGGCCCAGCAACTCGTCCGGGATGCGCTCGCCACCGGCGCGCAAGGCGTCGATGGCCCGCCCCATGTAGACGGTATTCCAGAGGATGATGGCGGCGACGACAAGGTTGAGGCCGCCGGCCCTGTGCTGCTGGTTCTCCGGCGTCCGGTCGCGGATGCGCCCGAGGCGGTGGAAGCACACGGCGCGGGCGAGGCCGTTGCGGGACTCCCCCTTGTTCAACTCCACCGTGGCCTGGCGGCGGAGTGCCGGGTTCTGCAGCCATTCCAAGGTGAACAGTGTCCGCTCGATGCGGCCCACCTCCCGCAACGCCAACGCCAGCCCGTTCTGCCGCGGGTAGGAGCCGAGCCGTTTCAGAACCAGAGAAGCGGGCACTGTGCCAGTCCGGACCGAGGTGGCCAGGCGCAGCAGGTCATCCCAGTGCGCCCGGACCAGGGCCTCGTCGACCCGGCCGGCGATGAAGGGGGCAAGCGTCGGCCAGGCCGCCGCCGGCCCCATCGTGTAAAGCGTACGCGTCCGGTGAGGGCCGCCTTGCGGGTTAGGTGAAGGGTGCAGAAGTTTGCCGGACGCGGGATCGCGCGGACGCAAGCGTGTGGCAAACGTCATGACTTACCAGCGTATCGAGGTTTTGACCGGGACGGAGCGGCGGCGGGCCTACTCACCGGAGGAGAAGTGCCGGATGGTGGAGGAGGCGTTCCGCCCCGGCGTGGTGATGACCGAGGTGGCCCGGCGGCTCGGGGTGCATGAAAGCCTGCTGTATCGCTGGCGCCGACTGATGCGGGGCGGTCCGTCGGCGTCCACGGCCGTGCCGGTGACATTCGCCCCGGTTCAGGTCGTTGGCAGCGATCCGACGCCCACGCCATCACCGCCTCCTTCCGCAGTTGCCTCGCCATCCGCTGCGGTGCCGCCGGCGTCTTGCATCGTGGTGGAGATGCCGAACGGGGTGCTTGTGCACCTGAGCGGCCCGGTCGATCCGGGTCTGGCGGCGGCGACGGTGCGGGCCGCCGGCGGGATTGCAGGATGATCCCGGTCCCGAGCGGCGTGCATGTCTGGTTGGCGACCGGCCACACCGATATGCGCAAGGGGTTCGACGGGCTGGCGCGCCTGGTCCAGGAGGTGCTGCGCCGCGATCCCCACAGCGGCCACCTGTTCGTATTCCGCGGCAAGCGCGGCGACCTGATCAAGGTGATCTGGCACGACGGCCAGGGCAGCTGCCTGTTCACCAAAAGGCTGGAGCGCGGACGGTTCATCTGGCCCTCGCCAGCAGATGGGTTGGTGACCATCAGCCCCGGTCAGCTGGGCTATCTGCTGGAGGGCATCGACTGGCGCATGCCGCAGAAAACCTGGCGTCCGGAGCTGGCGGGCTGAGCCGCGACGAACTGACTCGCACACGCTTTGGGGGCGACCAAACGCCGGGGTTATGGTCCAATTCCCCCATGCTCACCGATGACCTGCCCACCGACCTGGCCGCCGCGCATGCGCTGATCCTGTCGCAGCGGGCAGCCCTGGCCGAGGCCGAGGAGCGGGCGCGCGAGGCCCGTCGGGAAGCGGGCAGTCTGGCCCTGGAGATCGAGCGGCTGAAGCTTCAGTTGGCCAAAGCGCGGCGCGCCCTCTACGGCCAATCCTCCGAGCGGGCCCGGCTGCTGGTCGAGCAACTGGAACTCCAGCTGGAGGAGTTGGAGGAGACCCGGGCCCGTGCCGAGACACGGCCGAGGAACTGACCGCCCCGGCTGCGGGCCCGACCCGGCGAAAACCCGCCCGCCGTCCGTTGCCCGAGACACTGCCGCGCGAACGCATCGTGCATCCCGGCCCCTGCGCCTGCGAGAAATGCGGTGGCACGACTTTACGCAAGATCGGCGAGGATGTGCTGGAAACGCTGGAGTGCGAGCCCCGGCGCTGGAAGGTGGTCGAGCATGTCCGCGAGAAGTTCAGCTGCCGGTCCTGCGAGGCCATCAGCCAGGCTCCAGCCCCCTCTCATCCGATCAGCCGTGGGCGGGCGGGTCCCAATCTGCTGGCCCAGATCCTGGCGGCGAAATACGGCCAGCACATGCCGCTGCACCGGCAGAGCGCGCTCTATGCCCGGGAGGGCGTGGAGGTGGACGTCTCCACCATGGCCGACTGGGTCGGGGCGGCGGCCGCCAGCCTGGAGCCGCTGACCGCGGCGATGCGGGACCATGTCCTGGCCGCCGACCGCATCCACGGCGACGATACCACCGTGCCGGTGCTTGCCAAGGGCAAGACGGCCATCGCGCGGCTCTGGGTCTATGTCCGGGACGACCGCCCGTTCGGCGGCAGCGACCCACCGGCAGCCGTGTACGCCTACTCCCGGACAAGGGCAGCGGAGCATCCCGAACGCCATCTCGCTGCCTACAGCGGGATCATGCAGGCCGACGCCTATAGCGGTTACAGCGGCCTCTATGCTCCCGGGCGCACGCCCGGCCCCATTCTGGAGGCCGGCTGCTGGAGCCATGTGCGTCGCAAGCTCTTTGACTTTGCAAAGGACGGCAAGTCGCCGATCGCCGCGGAGGCGGTCCGGCGCATCGACGCGTTGTTCAAGATCGAGCGCGACATCAATGGCCAGTCTCCCCAGCAACGCCTCAAGGAGCGACAGGAGCGGTCGCGGTCGCTCGTTGACGATCTGGAAAGCTGGCTACGCCAGCAACGCGCCCGGCTATCCGCCAGGGCCGATCTCGCCAAGGTGATCGATTATCCCCTGAAGCGGTGGACGGCGATGACCCGGTTCCTGGCGGATGGGCGCATCTGCATGTCGAACAACGCGGCGGAACGGGCGCTGCGCGGCATCGCCGTCGGGCGCCGCAACTGGACCTTCTGCGGCTCCGATGCCGGAGGTGAGCGCGCCGCGGCGATGTATACCTTGATCGAGACGGCCAAGCTCAACGGCGTCGACCCGCAGGCCTGGCTGGCCGACGCGCTCGCGCGTATCGCCGACCACCGGGCCCACCGGTTGGCGGATCTGCTGCCCTGGAACTGGGCGCTTGGACGCGGCCGGGCGACGGTGTCAGACTGCCGGAATGAGCCCTGACGAGATCGCCATCCTGCGCATCGAACTCGACGACATCGAACCGCTGATCTGGCGGCGGGTCGCCGTGCGCACCTCCACCAGCCTCAATGGCCTGCACCGGATCATCCAGGCAGCCATGGGCTGGCTCGACTATCATCTCTGGGAGTTCGACATCGACGGCATCGTCTACGGCGTGCCGGACCCTGATTTCGACTGGGGCCGGGAGATCAAGCCCGCGACCCGGATGAAGCTCGGTGCCGTCGTGGACCGGGGTATGGAGGCTTTCGCCTACACCTACGACATGGGCGACAACTGGCGCCACCAAATCATCATCGAACGTGTGGAGCCGGCGGAAGACGGTGCCCTCTATCCGGCGTTCCTCGGCGGCGCCCGCCGCTGCCCACCGGAGGATTGCGGCAGCATCCCCGGATACTATGAGTTTCTCGACGCGATCGCCGCCCCGGACAAGGGCAAGGGCAGCCGCAAGAAGCGCGAAGCCCTCACCTGGTACGGTGGTCCCTACGATCCCGACAACATCGACGAAGAGCAGATCCGCATCACGCTCAAGCGCATCGCCAACACCTACCGCCGCGGGCGCCGCGCCAGTCCAGCCTGATCAGTTACAGGGCCTCCGCCGGACGCTTACGCTGGAACAGCACGTCATGGCGGCGGAGCGCCTGCACGGCGACGACACCACGGTGCCGGTCCTGGCGAAGGGCAAGACCGATACCGGCCGGCTCTGGGTCTGCGTCCGTGATGACCGCCCCTTTGCCGGCCAAGCTCCGCCGGCGGCGGTGTTCTACTACTCCCGCGACCGTGGCGGCACGCATCCGGAAGAGCATCTCACCGGCTATACAGGCCTGCTCCAGGCCGACGCCTATGCCGGCTACGACCGGCTACACGCGCCGACCCGGAAGCCCGGGCCGGTCACGGATGCCCTGTGTTGGGCGCACGCACGCCGAAAGTTTTTCGAACTGGCGGACATCGCCGCCAAGGCGCGCCGCGGGGGGAAGGCACCGGAAATCTCGCCGGTGGCGCTGGAGGCGGTGACGCGCATCGACGCGCTGTTCGACCTGGAGCGCGCCATCAACGGCCTGTCGGCGGCGCAGCGCCTGGAGATCCGGCAGGAGAAGGCGAAGCCCCTGGTCGACGCGCTGGAGATCTGGATGCGGGACCATCGTGCGGCGATGTCACGGCACGCCCCGGTGGCCAAGGCGCTCGATTACATGCTGACCCGCTGGGGGCGGTTCACCCGGTTCCTGACGGATGGGCGCATCTGCCTGACGAACAACGCCGCGGAAAGAGCGCTGCGCGGCGTTGCGCTTGGGCGCCGGGCGTGGATGTTTGCGGGCAGCGACCGCGGTGGCCGGCGGGCCGCGTTCATGTACAGTCTGATGATCTCCGCAAAGCTGAACGACATCGACCCCCAGGCCTGGCTGGCCGATGTCCTGGCCCGCATCAACGACCTGCCCCAGAACCGCCTGCACGAGTTGCTCCCCTGGGAATGGAAGCAGCGGCGGGCCCCAGCCCTCGCCGCCTGACCCATGCCGGCCATCTCGTCCGTCTCCACCATCGCGCGGGCCGCCGAACAGCTGGGCGAAGACGAAGACTGGCTCTGGGATGTCTGCACCGAGATGGGCCCAGAAGATGGCTGCCTCTGGGTCTACGGCCCAGGCGAGGAGCAGACCATCGCATTCACGCCGTTCGGCCTTGTAGTGGTTGATCAGGACGGTTCCGCGATTGGAAGCGGATTGAAACTTGGGGCTGGTCTGCGGATTGAACCCCACATTCCGATCAGCACTGTTCCGCGATTGGAAGCGGATTGAAACGAAGCGCCTTGTGCCGCCCGTGCCGCCCGCGGATCAGCGCTGTTCCGCGATTGGAAGCGGATTGAAACAAATGTAGTTGGTGTTTGATTTCTCTGCCCCCCCTACAGCAGGTAAAAATCCTGCTGTTCGGGCAGGGGGCACGGTCCCCAGCTTTGGCAGCGGTTGCGGCCATGGGCGCCGATGGCGTAGACGCGCAGACTGTCGCCCTGGCCCAGATGGCGGGCGGCGGCGTGGGCCAGGGTTTTGGCAGCGTTGTCCGTCATCACCGCCTCAAACACGCTTTTCTGCACACGCACATAGGCGCTTTCCAGCACCTTGGCCACGTGGCGGCGGTTGCGGTTTTCGCTGACATCGTAGCTGAACACCATCAGCATCTCGGTTTCCGCCATGGTCCCGCCCCTTGCCGTCAGTAATCCATGCGATAGGGTGTATAGGGGCGTTCGCCGCGCGCATGGGCGGCATAGGCACTGATCTGCATCGCCACCAGTCGCCGCCACAGCACCCGCCGTCCATCGGCGGCCAGCACGGGCCGGTCCAGCCAGCCTTCCCAGGCGCGGATCACCGCCTTTCGCCCCTCTGCCGACAGGTGACAGGCCCCGTCGCGGTGGCTGAACATGGCGCGGTCCAGGATGCGGTTATTGAACAGATAGAGCGCCAACCCCTCCACCAGCGGGGCGCGGAATTCCTCTACCAGATCGCTGGCCAGGGCGGGGCTGCCGTCACGCGCGCTGTGCAGCACACCGAAACCGGGATGCAGGCCCGCCCGCGCGCACAGGGCGGCGATGTCGCGGTAAATCAGGCCCGATAGGAAGGACAGGATCAGGTTGACCGGATCGGGCGGGGGCTGTCGCCGCCGCCTGCTGAAGCTCCATCCCTGTTCCAGACACGTGCCAAAGGCGGGCCAATAGGCGGCGGCCGCCGCGCCCTCCATCCCCATCAATGCTGGCACATCGGCGGCCAGCGGCAATTTTCGGATGGTGCGGGTGATGGCGGCCCCGGCATCGGCCACCGCCGCCTCTTTGCGCCGCCGGTTCAGGCGCGACAGCAAGGCCCGCTGGTTGCGCAGCCGACCATCCACCAGGATGCGGGCCAGCTCCACCCGCGCCGGCCCGTCCAGCGCCAACCGCGCCTGGGCCAGATGCAGGCCCGCGCGGCCCGTGCCGATGGCGGGGGCCAGATGGCCGATACCATCGCCCCAGCCATTGACGAAATCCACAGCCACACTATGGGCCAGCGCGTGGCGCAGCGCCTCGGCACTGGCGTCCGTGCCGGGGGATAGCTCCACCCGGTCCAGCCGTTGCGGCGGGATGGCGATCACCTCCGCCCGCCCGGCCTCGCCCGGCCCCGGCTCGGTGACGGTAAAGGCTTCGTTACGGATATCCAGCCGCCGCCCGGACTCTGTGATGTACAGCACGCGCAGGCTGGGCGCGCGGGCGCCGCCATCATCGCCCGCATCGGTGGCCAGCAGGTCGGGCACATCGTTGGGCGCGGCGGTGGCGGCGGTGGCCGGGTGGGCGGCCAGGATGCGGGCGGCGTCGGCCACCGGTAGGGCCGCATCCTCCTCCTCCCCCACTTCCCGCACCACCAGGGACCGGACGAACAGATGGCCCAGGAACCGGAATCCCTGTTCAAACGGCACCACCCGCGTCTTTTCCGGGTGCAGGCGCAGGCCGTGATCGGCCAGCAGTTTGGCCATGCGCGCCTGTGCCCTGGCCGCCGCCGCCTCTTCCCGGCACATCAGCAGGAAATCATCGGCAAAGCGCACCAGCCGCACGCCGCGCCCCTGGATCTGATCATCCACATCATCCAGATACAGGTTGGCCAGCAGGGGCGACAGGGGCGACCCTTGCGGCAGGCCCAGCCCCGGCACCCCGCCCGCCATGCCGATGGCATCCAACCACAGGGCCAACAGGTCCAGCAGGTCCCGATCGTCCACCGACCGTTCCAGCCGGGCCAGCAGCCGTTCATGCGGTACCCGGTCAAAAAACCGTTCGATATCGCCATCCACGACCCAGCCATATCC
>JBJOKR010000182.1:0-9739 GCA_046045995.1 Pseudomonadota bacterium
AATCCAGCAGCAGCGGCGCCAGATAGAAAACCATGAGGCCGATCAGATTCCGCCGCAGCGACCGCACCTCCTGCTCCATGGAATGCAGCCTGTAGGCGCGCTCCATGGCGGGATCCGCGAACTCACCGAACTTCATCATGACCCAGCAGCCCCCCGCCCCGCCCCGCCCTTGCGCCTGTGCAACGGTCGGATGCGTCCCGGCGGAAACCTACCCGATTCCGGGGAAGGGCAAAACAGGAACAATTACCGCGCGCGATGTAGGGGCGTCCCCCACCCGGCATTGCTCCTGCCCCGCCGCCGGCATCGCTGTCAGTATGCGTAATCCCCGTAGGCCTTGCGCACATCGCCACCCCAGACACTGTTGTAGCGCTCCAGCATCTCGACGGAGGAGGTACGGCCGGTCGCCGCCACCTCCACCAGGGGCTCCAGGAAATGGGTCTCATCATCGCCGACGCAGGATTGCTGCCGCCGGCGGCGCAGGCCCTCCTTGGCGATGGCCACGACCTCCACCGCCAGATCGCGCAGGGTACCGCTGGCGTACGGGGTTTCCAGGCCCAGGCGGGGCACGTCCCGTCGCATCCCGGCCCGCTGCTCCGTCGTCCAGTCCTTGACCAGGTCCCAAGCGGCATCCAACGCGGTCTGGTCGTACAGCAGCCCGACCCAAAGGGCCGGCAAGGCGCAGAGCCGCTTCCACGGGCCCCCGTCCGCCCCCCGCATTTCCAGGTACCGCTTCAGCCGCACCTCCGGGAACAGGGTGGTCAGGTGGTCGGTCCAGTCGGTCATCAGCGGCGCCTCCCCCGGCAGGATCGGCAGGCGGCCATCCAGGAAGGCGCGGAAATCCTGGCCCGATGCGTCCAGATAGGTGCCGTCGCGGTAGACGAAATACATCGGCACCGACAGGGCATAATCCACATAGCGCTCGAAGCCGAACCCGTCTTCGAACACGAAGGGCAGGTCGCCCGTGCGGTCGGGGTCCGTGTCGGTCCAGATATGGCTACGGAAGCTCTGGAATCCGTTGGGCCTGCCCTCGGTGAAGGGGCTGTTGGCGAACAGGGCCGTCGCCACCGGCTGGAGCGCCAGGGACACCCGGAACTTCTTCACCATGTCCGCTTCGGAGGCGAAATCCAGGTTCACCTGCACCGTGCAGGTGCGGGTCATCATGTCCAACCCCAGCCCGCCGCGCTTGGGCATGTAGTCCCGCATGATCTTGTACCGGCCCTTGGGCATCCATGGGATCTCATCCCGGCGCCACAGGGGGTTGAAGCCCAGACCGAGCATGCCGAAACCCAGATCGGCGCCGATCTGCCTGACTTGGTTCAGGTGCTCCGTCACTTCCGAGCAGGTCTGATGAATGGTGGAAAGCGGGGCGCCGGACAGTTCGAACTGGCCGCCCGGTTCCAGGCTGATATTGGCCATGCCCTTGGTCAGGGCGATGACATTCTCCCCCTCCCGCACCGGTTCCCAGCCGAAGCGGGTGGCGAATTCCCGCAGGACGGCACCGATCCCCCCCTCCCCGTCATAGGGAAGCGGGCGCAGATCGCTCTGGCTGAAGGCGAATTTCTCATGCTCGGTGCCGATGCGGAATGCCTCCGCCGGCTTGCTGCCCTGCTCCAGGAACTCGATCAACTGGCGGCGGTCGGTGACGGGTGCGCCGCGCGACGTCGGGGGAGCGGACATGCTGCGGATTCCTCAAGGGCGGTAGGATGGATGGAAGGAGATCAGGTCCGGAAGGGCGGACGGTTGTCGCCCGCTTGCCCGATCCAGTCGCCGGCCACCGCCTGCCACACCGCAAGGGCGGCGAAGGCGGCCGTATCGGCGCGCAGGATACGTGGACCAAGACCCACCGGAACAACAAATGACATACGTGTTAAAGCGTCAAGCTCCGGAGGGGCGAACCCGCCCTCCGGCCCGATCAGCCATGCGGCGGCCTGGCCCGGATGCGCTGTGATGGCGGTCACCAGGGGCTGCGCATGGCCGCTCTCCGCCGCGACGAACAGGGTGCGCCCGGAGTCCCAGCCGGCCAGGAGCCGATCCAGCGGCTGGCCCTCCCGCACCTCGGGCACGGACAGGCGCTCGCACTGCTCCGCCGCTTCCATCGCATTGGCCCGCATCCGGTCCAGGTTGACCCGCGTCACGTCGGATCGGCGGGTATAGACCGGCTGGATCACACCCACCCCAAGCTCCACCGCCTTCTCCACCACATACTCGGTGCGACCGCCTTTCAGCGGGGCGAACAGCAGCCAGGGCCCAGCCGCCGCGGGCTGGGGGCGCTGCTGGTCCAGCAGGGTCAGGCGGCCGGCGGATTTCGACAGCCCCGCCACCTCCGCCAGCCATTCCCCGTCCTGCCCGTTGAACACCAGCACCCTGTCCCCCGGGCCCAAACGCAGCACCCGCCCCAGGTAATGCGCCCGATCCCCATCCACCGCCACCTCCCCCCCCGGCACGAAGGGCAGATCCAGATACAGACGGGTGCGGGGACGGTCGGACATGGAAAGGTTCCTGGACGATGCTCCCGGGGTGGCAGGCCGGGCATGGGGAGGATTAGCGCCGAAACGGACTTCGCCACAAGATGGGGCCTGGATTTGCCATGGATCGGAGACGGGTGACCGGCTAATCTCACGCCATGAGCAGCACATCCACAACCGACCGCGGCGGCGGGCATACGGATATCCGGGACGGGACCTGGGTGGACCGCTGGCTTCCGGTGCCGTGGCGGCCCTATGCCCGGCTGGCCCGGATGGACCGGCCGATCGGCACCTGGTTGCTGCTGTTCCCCGGCTGGTGGGCCATCGCCCTGGCGGCACCGGCGGGGGCCTGGCCCGATCTGCGGCTGATGGCCCTGTTCGCGGTCGGCGCCTTCGTCATGCGTGGGGCCGGGTGCACGGTGAACGACATCCTGGACCACAAGCTGGACGCCAAGGTGGAGCGGACGGCCCTGCGCCCCATCCCCAGCGGACAGGTGGGGGTGCGCCAGGCGTTGGTCTTCCTGGCGGCGCAGCTGCTGGTGGGGTTCCTGGTCCTGATCCAGTTGAACCCCCTGTCCATCGCGCTGGGTGTCGCCTCCCTGGTTCTTGTCTTCACCTATCCCCTGATGAAGCGGGTCACCTGGTGGCCCCAGGCCTTCCTGGGCCTGACCTTCAACTGGGGGGCGCTGATGGGTTGGACCGCGGCGACGGGGGGGATTGAGGCACCGTCCCTGCTGCTCTATGCCGGATGCATCCTCTGGACCCTGGGCTATGACACGATCTACGCCCACCAGGACAAGGAGGATGATGCCCGCATCGGCATCAAATCCACCGCCCTGCTGTTCGGTGCCGCGTCCCGACGCTGGGTCGGCGCCTTCTATGCCGGGGCCATGGTGCTATGGCTGGCCGCCGTGCTGCCCGGGCGCAACGAATGGGCCATGCTGGTGCCGCTGGCCATCGTCGGCGCCCTGCTGCTGATGCAGGTGCGGGGCTGGGACCCGGACGATCAGGCGGACAGCCTGGCCACCTTCAAGGCATCCCGCTTCGTAGGCTGGGCCCTGCTGCTGGCCATCGTCGCCGGCACGGCCGCATCGCCGCCGGTTCCAGCCGGGATGGCGAAGGGTGGTGGCAGCGGCATCCAGGCCCCCACCACCACCCCACCGCCGCCCGGCTATCCCCATCTTCACCTGATCGGCTATTCCCACCCGTGACGGTCGGGTCCGCCCGCTGGTCACCCGGGGGTGGAGAAGGTCATCAAGGAGATCGGGGCGCCGGTCGGGTCGTTTATGACGCAGAACCGGCCCACATTGGGGATGTCGGTCGGCGGGACGCAGACGGTGCCGCCCAGTTCCGCCACCCGGGCGGCGGAGGCATCCACGTCGGCGACGGCGATATAGCCCATCCAGTGGGAGGGGATGTCCCCCCACATCTCCCCCTCCATCTTCATCATGCCGCCGGCATCCTTGCCGTTGCACTTGGCGATGACATAGGTGACCCCGCCCTCCATCGGGACCTCGGCATAGGTCCAGCCCAGGAGCCCGCCGTAGAAGGCCTTGGCCTTGTCCAGATCGCGGGTCGCCAGCTCATTCCAGCAGATGGTGCCGATGGCGGGCATGGGCTGACCGCCCGTGCTGCTGCCTGTTTCGCTCATGGTGTGCTATCCCCCCTTTCAATCGCCCCCGGCCGGGGCCGACCATGGATCTGGATGGGCCGGGAGCCTCACGGTCGGCGGCGGTACTGTGCCATGGACGCAGACCGAAGTCCCCAATGCTTGTAGGGATGAAACAATGACAGGGCCGCACCCCGACCAAGGACCGGGCCACCCACCGGAGAACGGGCTGGACGACGGAGCGGAAGCCGGGCGGGACGCGGAATCGCGGGCGGATTTCATCCGCCGCCACACCGCCCTGTCCACCGCCCCCCTGGTACCGGAGCTGCGCCTGCATCTGGCGACGGAGATCACGCCCCTGTGGGAGGCGACGGAGACCTGGCTGGAACGCAACGGCGTGCCCCCGCCCTTCTGGGCCTTCCCCTGGGCCGGGGGCCAGGCGCTGGCCCGGCATGTGCTGGACCATCCGGAAACGGTGCGGGGCCGGGTGGTGGTGGATTTCGCCAGCGGCTGCGGCCTGGTCGCCCTGGCCGCGGCCAGGGCCGGGGCGGCACGGGTCACGGCGGTGGAGATCGATCCCTTCGCCATTGCCGCCATCCAGCAGAACGCCGACCTGAACGGGCTGGCGGTGGAGACCCTGTGCGCCGACCGAATCGGCGCATCTCTGCCGGGGGCGGAGGTGCTTCTGGCGGGCGACATCTGCTATGAGAAGCCGCTGGCCGACCGGGCCATGGCCTGGTTCCGGGACCTGGCCCGCGGAGGCATGCTGGTGCTGCTGGGCGACCCCGGCCGCACCTACCTGCCCCGCACCGGCCTGCTCCCGATCGCCCGCCACACCGTCCCCACCACCCGGGAACTTGAGGACCGGGATGAGCGGGAGACACAGGTGTGGCGGGTGCCGGGCGCGTGATCCCCCGGGCGTCGCGGCGACGGCGATGCCCAGGCAAAAGGGGCACAGAAGGAAATCCGAGGATCCCCCCCCCGTCAATCCAGGCCCAGATCGGTCATCAGCTTGCGCCGCAGGGGGCCCAGGGTGATCTCGGGGTGAAGCTGCTGCAGGCGCCACGCCTCCTCCGCCCCGGTGGAGCGCAGGCTGTGATCGCTGCCGATGGTGGCCGCCGCCTGCTCCACCTCCATCGCGGCGACGGCGGTCAGCACCGCGGCCGCCTGGTGCAGCACCTGGCGCAGCTTGTCCGCCTGCTGGAGGGACAGGCTGATGGCCCGCATCTCCGCCGCGATCACATCCTCCTCCGGGCTGCGGGGCTGGTTCAGGCCGGTGGTCAGGTGGTCCATGCCGCTGAGCTGGATGATTCGCGACACCCGGTCCAGGGTGCGGTTCGCCTGCTCCTCCACCTGGTCGCCCGTGCGCTGCAGTTCCTCCGCCAGGGCGGACAGGGTGGCGGCGGCAACGTCGCTGACGCCCAGCCAGCGGGCCAGCAGGTCCCGGACGCAGTCGCGCTCCATCTCCCGCACCTGGATCGAAAGCGGATCAGGCATGGCTATCCCCGTTCGGCTCCCATTTCCGTTCGGCCGCCCGTCGCGGACGGCACTGTGACAGTGTCGCGCAAGAGATCGGGCTTGACCCCGGCACCGGCGTCCCAATTCTAAGCGGCCACCGTACCACAAAAGGCGACCTGCTGATGCCCTACGCCTCGCTGCGCGACTTCATCGAGAAGCTGGAAAGCACCGGCCGGCTGGTCCGGGTGACGGAACCCGTCAGCACCGTGCTGGAGATGACGGAGATCCACACCCGCCTTCTGGCCGAGAAGGGGCCGGCGGTGATCTTCGAAAACGTCATCAAGGCCGACGGCACGAAAAGCGAGATGCCGGTGCTGATCAACCTGTTCGGCACGGTGGAGCGTGTCGCCTGGGGCATGGAGCGGGAGCCGCATGAGCTGCGCAGCGTGGGTGAGACCCTGGCCTTCCTGAAACAGCCGGAACCGCCCCGTGGCCTGCGCGAAGCGTTCGACCTGCTGCCGCTGGCCAAGACCGTGCTGGCCATGCGGCCGGGCAACGTCTCCCGCGCGCCCTGCCAGGAGGTGGTGCTGACCGGGGACCAGATCGACCTGTCCCGTCTGCCCGTCCAGTCCTGCTGGCCGGGGGAACCGGCGCCCCTGATCACCTGGCCGCTGGTGGTGACCAAGGGCCCGAGCGACAGGCGGGAGGACAATTTCAACCTCGGCATCTACCGCATGCAGGTGCTGGGCCGGGACAAGACCATCATGCGATGGCTGAAGCACCGCGGCGGGGCCCAGCACCATCAGCGCTGGAAAGGGGCCGGCAAGCGCGAGCCGCTGCCCGCGGCCTGTGTCCTGGGGGCCGATCCCGGCACCATCCTGGCCGCCGTGACGCCCGTGCCGGACACCCTGTCCGAATACCAGTTCGCCGGATTGCTGCGGGGCAAGAAGGTGGACCTGGTGGATTGCAAGACCGTGCCGATCAAGGTCCCCGCCACCGCCGAGATCGTGCTGGAAGGCTATGTCAGCCTGGATGAGTACGCCGATGAGGGGCCATACGGCGACCACACCGGCTATTACAACAGCGTGGAGAAATTCCCCGTCTTCCAGGTGACCGCCATCACCATGCGCCGGAACCCGATCTTCCTGTCCACCTTCACCGGGCGGCCGCCGGATGAGCCGAGCGTGCTGGGCGAGGCGCTGAACGAGGTATTCATTCCGCTTCTGCAACAACAATTCCCGGAGATCGTGGATTTCTGGCTCCCGCCCGAAGGGTGCAGCTACCGCATCGCGGTGGTGAGCATGAAGAAGGCCTATCCGGGCCATGCCAAGCGGGTGATGATGGGCGTGTGGTCCTTCCTGCGGCAATTCATGTACACGAAATGGGTGATCGTGGTGGACCACACCATCAATGCCCGCGACTGGAAGGATGTGATGTGGGCCATCTCCACCAAGATGGACCCCGCCCGCGACATCACCGTGATCGAGGGCACCCCCATCGATTACCTGGATTTCGCCAGCCCCGAAAGCGGCCTGGGCGGCAAGATCGGCCTGGACGCCACAGACAAGCTGCCCCCCGAAACCCACCGGGAATGGGGGGAGGTGCTGTATATGGAGCAGGCGGTGGTCGACAAGGTGACCGCCATGTGGGGCAAGCTCGGCCTGCCGGGATCAGGCAAGCCGATCTGGAAGTGAGGGGGGGCCGCCTATCATCTCTGGCGACGGATCAGGCAGCCTCTGCTACGGTTTACCATCTGTGGCGAACGTCGTTCGCCCTTCCTTGGACAGACATCCACGACCATGGCCCGCAGCGATCTCCTTGTTTCCCTCGTGAAAGCCGGCGCATCCGGCGATCGGGAGATGCTGCGCTCCACCGCAGAGGCGCTGATCGCGGATGAGCGAGCGAAGAGCCATCATACCCTGGCTGACCGCCTGCAACGTGCGCTGTCTTCGGTCGCCGTCACGCCGCCCACACTGACCACGTCGCACGGTGCAACCGGTCAGGGCAGGGATGCCATTCTTGAGATCACGCCTCGCATCCGCCTTGATGACCTGATGCTCCCCCTTCCCGTGCGGGTCAGCGGGGAGCAGTTGATCGAAGAGCATGCCCGGGCAGGTGTGCTGCGCGCCCATGGGATGGAACCCCGCCACCGCGTCCTGCTGTCCGGCCCTCCGGGCAATGGCAAGACCTCATTCGCGGAGGCAATAGCCGAGTCGCTGGCGCTTCCGTATTTCATGGTGAGGTATGACAGCCTTATCGGCAGTTATCTGGGCGAAACGAATACAAGATTACGAAAGCTGTTTGACTACATCCGTACTCAGGCTTGTGTGTTGTTCTTCGATGAATTCGACGCCGTCGGCAAGGAACGGGGTGACACCCATGAGACGGGGGAGATCAAGCGCGTCGTCTCCTTCCTGCTGACGCAGCTCGACCAGCTTCCCAGCTATGTGCTTGTGATCGCGGCGACAAACCATGCCGAATTGCTGGACCGGGCGGTGTGGCGCCGGTTCCAGATAAGGCTGGATTTCCCGGCACCGGGCCGCGCGGAGCAGGCGGCTTTCATTGAACGGCTTACAGCCCATTGGCCGGAGAAACCCCGGCTGAAATCGACAACCTTGGCCGACCGCCTTGGTCGGGTCAGTTACGCGGAAACACTGGAATTCTTTCAGACAGTCAGACGGCGGATTATACTCGGTCTGGATGCAATTTCCGTGGATGAGGCCGTAAGGATCGAACTCGATCTCTGGGCCTCCCGCGTCAAACCGACCGGAACCAATGACAAGCGACCCGACCAAACCGCTGCTGCGGCTCCAGGCAAAGGAAAACGGAGAGCGTCGGAAGGGACCTCCGCCGAGAATACCTCAGCCGACACCGTTCACGACGACTGAGCAGCTGGAACGGCTGGGCCCGAGTATGGACCGGCTGCGGGAGGTATTGCAGAGGGACGACGGCGGCCTGTCCCTGCGTACCGATCCGACAGCCCTGGCGCCCGAATGCCTGCTCGTCTTCGAGGCGAAAGGGCCGGTCGTCAACATGGCTCGTGCGGTCAACGGGATCGCTGGGCTGGAACTCGTCGATGAAGAGGAGTGGGCGGGAGAAAAGGGCGAAACCTCGGTCGCCTATCTGATGGTCCCTGACCAGCGCGCACTTGGGAACATCCTGTCGCTCTGGGATAGATGGCAGAGTGGAAGGGATCTGGGCAGTGGAAATGCGCCGTGGCGGGATCTGTTCAAACTGCTGAAGGATCTCCGGCGCTGGGGGCCGAATGATCGGCTGGATACCTCGGACCATTCGGGACTTCAAGTCATCGCAGATAGATTGTCCGATGATGAAGATATGGCAGGCATCGAAATTGAACTTGTTTACTCAAATACAGAGCGCGCCTCCGCTTTTTCTCAGTATGTATCAACCTATATCTATAAATGTGGCGGAAGCATACTCTCAAGAAAGAGAATTGAAGAAATTAATTATGATGGTATATTAGCTTTAGTTACTGGAAGAGAACTGAAGCTTATACTTAAGCATTCTCAAGATACACTAGCTACCGCTGAGGAGATTCGCCATATCCGCCCCCAAAGTCAAGCAGCCTCAGTTACAAAGGAAGATGCCAAGGTTGAAATCGTAGATGCTGGTGCCGCCCAGATCGGTTTGCCCATTCTGGCCATGATCGATGGGGCAACAGTAGCAGGTCACCCGCTTCTTGCTGACCGCACGCGCGTTGAGGATGTGTTCGACCTGGACACGGCCGCCGCGACGCCCGTGGAAAACCGGCAGCACGGCACGGCCATGGCTTCGCTGATCGTCCATGGCGATCTGAACGATCCGAACCGGCTCCCGTTGCCCCGACAGATCTGCACGGTCCCGGCGATGCGGTGGAACGGATATGAGGAGGAACTGCCCGCCAATCGTCTGATCATCGATCTTGTCTACCAAGCGGTCCTGCATCTTCGCGGTCTGACCGATGCGGACATTCTCATTATCAATCTGTCGCTGGGTAACACACGGCGACCCTTCCACGGCCGCATGTCCCCCTGGGCACGACTTCTGGATTGGCTGGCTTGCGAATATGGTATCCTGTTCATCGTATCAGCTGGCAACAAGGAAGAGAGCTTTCCGGTTTCAGCCTATACGACCCGGACGGCTTTAGAGGACGCAAACCCAGGTGAACGAGCAAAGAACCTGCTCGCCGCAGTCGATGCGGTGAAGG
>JBJOKR010000183.1:0-9729 GCA_046045995.1 Pseudomonadota bacterium
GCCGCGGGCGTTGATCCGGGCGACGCTGGAGCCGCTCTACGGTGATCCTGCCGCCCTGACCCCCGCCCTGGTCGACCGCTACCATGACATGCTGCGGGCCCCGGGGGTGCGGGCGGCGATGGTGGACAGGCTGGCCCAGTACGTGCTGGAAGATCCCCGGCCCTCCCTGGCCGGGATCACCGCCCCCACCCTGATCCTGTGGGGGGAGCGGGACATTGTCATCCCGGTCGCCAATGCCGCCGATTTCACCGCCGCCCTGCCCAACGACACGCTGGTCACCTTCCCCACCCTGGGCCACATGCCCCAGGAGGAGGCACCGGAAGCATCCCTGAAGGCCGTGCGGGCATTTCTGGATTGACCTCGCGATTTGCTGAATTCCATCGGAAAGCTGTGGTCTTCCCGCCGCCTTCCCGTTCGATCAAGGCTGTACCGGATGCCGTCAGCATGGTTAGACTGTGGGACGAGCACCGGTGCCGGTGCGGTCGCTCGAGGGGCGTTGTGCCCGGGGGCGGCCGCCGCGGTGGATCGTCAATGGGTGCCACGGCTGAAGAAACAGGGGGCGGCAGCAAGACCGCCCCGCGGGATGAGCGAGGGGACATGACCATCGTTGAGAACCGACGCCCGGATCAGAACCGACGCCCGGATCAGAACCGAGGGAAGCGAGCCACCCGGTCCGCCAAGGCCATCGCCGCTGCCGCCGCCGGCGTGGCGGCGCTGACGACGGGCCTGATCGCCGCCCCGGCCCTGGCGGCCGGCCCGACCGCGACGGCCATCAAGGCCCGCGATGCCCTGCAATGCGGGGTCAACACCGGCCTGCCCGGCTTCGGCAGCCCGGACAGCCAGGGCCGTTGGACCGGGCTGGACGTGGATGTCTGCCGGGCCGTGGCCGCCGCCGTGCTGGGCGATGACCAGAAGGTCCGCTACACGCCCCTGTCGGCGCAGCAGCGGCTGACCGCCCTGCAGTCGGGGGAGGTCGACATCTTGTCGCGCAACACGACCTACACCTTGACCCGCGATACCCAGGGCATGGATTTCGCCCCGGTGATCTATTTCGACGGCCAGGGCTTCATGGTGTCGAAGGCGCTGGGCGTCACCTCCGCCAAGCAACTGGACGGGGCCACGGTCTGCGTCCAGCCGGGCACGACGACGGAACTGAACCTGGCCGACTGGTTCCGGGCCCAGAACCTGACATTCAAGCCGGTGGTGATCGAGGCGTTGGATGAGGTGAACGCCGCCTTCTTCGCCAACCGCTGCGACGTGCTGACCACGGATGTGTCGGGTCTGGCGGGGATCCGCGCCTCTGTCGCGTCCAACCCGGATGATTACGTCATCCTGCCGGAAGTGATCTCTAAGGAGCCGCTGGCCCCCGTCGTCCGCCATGGCGACGACCAGTGGTACGATATCGTCAAGTGGACGGTCTTCGCCCTTCTGTCGGCGGAGGAGAAGGGCATCACCTCCCAGAACGTGGATGAGATGCTGAAGAGCCCCGATCCTACGGTGCAGCGCCTTCTGGGCGCCCAGCCGGGCATGGGGGCGGCCCTGGGCCTGGATGACCAGTGGGCCTACCGCGTGATCAAGCAGGTGGGCAATTACGGGGAGATCTTCGAGCGCAATGTCGGCAAGACCACGCCCCTGCGTCTGGAGCGCGGGCTGAACGCGCTGTGGACCAATGGCGGGCTGATGTACCCCATGCCGGTGCGCTGACGGATGCGCTGACGGGGGTAGTGACGCTCCCGGTGCGATTCGGTGGGATTGGACAGGATCAGCATGGATAGGGCCGACGGGATGGACAGCACGGCATGGCGGGATCGGTGAAGGCGGGACCGGCAGGGCGGGGCATTTCCCTGAACGATCCGATGGTGCGGTCGGTGATCTGGCAGGTGCTGACCGCCGCCCTGGTCGGGCTGGTGGCTTGGTACCTTATCAACAACACCATGGAGAACCTGGCCCGGCAGAATGTCGCCTCCGGCTTCGGGTTCCTGGACCGGCAGGCGGGGTTCCAGATCGGCGAACAGCTGATCGCCTATGGACCGGCCGATGCCTATGCGAGGGCCTTCATCGTCGGCCTGTTGAACACGCTGAAGGTGGCGGCGGTCGGCATCGTGCTGGCGACGGCGCTGGGCGTGGTCATCGGCATCGCCCGGCTGTCCACCAACTGGCTGGTGGCGAAACTGGCCGCCGGCTATGTGGAGGTGTTGCGCAACACCCCGCTGCTGCTGCAGTTGTTCCTCTGGTACGGGCTGCTGACGGAGGCTCTGCCCGGTCCCCGTCAGGCCCTGTCGCCGGTGGACGGCGTGTTCCTGTCCAATCGCGGGCTGAAGATCCCCGGCCCGGCGGAGGATCCGGCCTGGATCGCCTTCCTGGTGGCCCTGGGCCTGGGCATCGGCGCCACGGTGGGGCTGGCCCGCTGGAACCGGGCTCGTCAGCAGCGTACGGGCCGGGTCCTGCCCATGGGCCGGATCGGGGCCGGGCTGGTGCTGGGCCTGCCGGCCCTGACCCTGGTCGCCTTCGGCGGGGCGGCGCTGGACATGCCGGTCCTCCAGGGCTTCAACTTCCAGGGCGGGTTGACCCTGACCCCGGAATTCGCCGCCCTGCTGTTCGGGTTGGTGGTCTACACCGCCGCCTTCATCGCGGAGATCGTGCGCAGCGGCATCCTGGCCGTCCCCAACGGCCAGACGGAGGCGGCGCGGGCCCTTGGCCTGTCCGAAGCGCGGGTTCTGCGGCTGGTGGTGCTGCCCCAGGCGCTGCGGGTCATCATCCCGCCCACCACCAGCCAGTACCTGAACCTGACCAAGAACAGCAGCCTGGCCGTCGCCATCGGCTATCCGGATTTCGTGTCGGTCGCCAATACCACCATCAACCAGACCGGGCAGGCGATCGAAGGGGTGGCGGCGATCATGGCCGTCTACCTGACCATCAGCCTGTCCTTGTCGCTGCTGATGAACTGGTACAACGACCGTATCGCCTTGAAGGAGCGGTGAGCCCATGACCCAGTCCGAGGCCACCGCCCCCGTTTCCCCTGCTTCCACCGGGTCCGGACCCGGTCCCGCCCGGCGGCCCCCACCCGTGGCCAGCCGCGGCGTGATCGGCTGGCTGCGCGCCAACCTGTTCAGCAGCTGGTACAACAGCCTGCTGACCGTGCTGATGTTCTGGCTGCTGGTGCAGATCGTGCCCGGCATGGTCGGCTGGCTGGTCACCGACGCCGTCTGGTCTGCCCCCGACGCCGCCACCTGCCGCGCGGCGGAGGGCGGGGCCTGCTGGGCCTTCGTGGCGGAGAAGTGGCGCTTCATCCTGTTCGGCACCTACCCGTTCGAGGAGCATTGGCGCCCGACCTTGGCCATGTTGCTGGTGGTGGGTGTGCTGGTCGCCAGTGCCGACCGCCGTCTGTGGGGCCGTTGGCTGCTGCCGCTTTGGCTGGGCGGGCTGGGTCTGGCCGGGCTGCTGATGTTCGGCGGGGTCTTCGGCCTGATCTATGTGGACACCACCCGCTGGGGCGGGCTGCCGCTGACCCTGGTCCTGTCCGTCGTGGGGTTGGCCCTGGCCTTTCCGCTGGGGGTGCTGCTGGCCCTGGGGCGGACCAGCAAGCTGCCGGTCATCCGGGCGCTGAGTGTCGTCTATATCGAGGCGATCCGCGGTGTTCCCCTGATTTCCATCCTGTTCATGGCCAGCGTGATGTTCCCGCTGTTCCTGCCGCAGGAGGTGACGGTGGACAAGCTGCTGCGCGCCCAGATCGGCCTGATCCTGTTCGCCGCCGCCTATCTGGCGGAGGTGGTGCGCGGCGGGTTGCAGGCCATCCCCAAGGGCCAGTACGAAGCGGCGGAGGCGCTGGGCCTGGGCTATTGGCAGCGGACCCGGCTGATCATCCTGCCCCAGGCCATGGCCCTGGTGATCCCGCCCCTGGTGAACACCTTCATCGGCTTCTTCAAAGATACCAGCCTGGTCATCATCATCGGCCTGCTGGACCTGCTGTCCACGGCCAAGGCCTCCCTCACCGATCCGGCCTGGCGCGGGTTCTACAAGGAAGCCTATCTGTTCATCGGCGTGATCTACTTCGTCTTCTGCTGGGCCCTGTCCCGCTATTCCATGTATCTGGAGCGGGAGCTGAACAAGAGCCGCCGGCGCTGAGACGGGGATCCCCGCCATTGACACCCGCCCCGGCTGCGCCAAACTGCGGGGGTGGGGCTGCGGGGGCGGGGCGGCCGCCGATACGTGCAGATGCGCCCCATTCCAGGATGTGCCCCCTTTGCGGATATGGAGGTTCCCATGCCCGACAGCCTGCCCCCCGATCTGAAGGCCCTGATCCGCGCCAAGGTGGAGAGCGGTCCCTGGGATTCCGAGGAAGCGGTGATCCGTGCCGCCCTGGAGGCGCTGGACGAGCGCGCCATGGAAAACTGGATCGCCGCCAACGAAGCTGAAATCCGCGTCCTGATCCAGGAGGGGATCGACAGCGGCGATGCCGGGGAATTCATCGTCGAGGACATCATCGCAGAGGGAAAAAGGCTGCTGGATGCCGAGCGCAGTTCTCTCCCCCCGCGCTGAACGGGATATGGCGCTGGTCTGGCGGGATATCGCCAGGTCCATTCCCTATGCCGCGAACGACATGATCGATGCGATCAAGGGCAAGGCCATCCAGTATGCACGGTTTCCCATGATGGGCTTGTCGCGGGAAGCCCTGGCTCCCGGGCTGCGTTCATTCGTTGAGGAGCCCTACGTCGTGTTTTACCGGCCGAGTGTGACCGGTATCGTCGTCCTCCGGGTGCTTCACGGCGCCCGGCACCTGAACAAGGACCTGTTTCCATGACCGCCATCGCCGATACCTCCGCCGCTGCCGCCGCTGCCGACCCCGGCACCCAGGCCCCCGTCATCACCCTGCGCGGGGTGAACAAATGGTATGGGGAATTCCATGTCCTGCGGGACATCGACCTGACCGTGGCCAAGGGCGAACGGATCGTCATCTGCGGGCCGTCGGGATCGGGCAAATCCACCCTGATCCGCTGCATCAACCGCCTGGAGGAACACCAGGCCGGCAGCATCACCGTGGACGGGATCGAGCTGACCAACAACGTCAAGAACATCGAGGCGGTGCGCCGCGATGTCGGCATGGTGTTCCAGCAGTTCAACCTGTTCCCCCACCTGACCGTGCTGGAGAACTGCACCCTTGCCCCCATCTGGGTGAAGAAGATGCCCAAGGCGGAGGCGGAGCGCATCGCCCGCCAATACCTGGAACGGGTGCGCATCCCCGAACAGGCGGGCAAGTTCCCGGGCCAGCTTTCCGGCGGGCAACAGCAGCGGGTGGCCATTGCCCGGGCCCTGTGCATGAATCCCGGCATCCTGCTGTTCGACGAACCCACCTCCGCCCTGGATCCGGAGATGGTGAAGGAAGTGCTGGACGTGATGACCGACTTGGCGGAGGCGGGAATCACCATGCTGTGCGTCACCCATGAGATGGGCTTCGCCCGCCGCGTGGCCGACCGCGTCATCTTCATGGACAAGGGTGAGATCGTGGAACAGGGCCCGCCGGAGGAATTCTTCGCAAATCCCCGGAATGAGCGGACTAAGCTGTTCCTGTCCCAGGTGCTGAGCCACTGACGTCCCGTCCGGGCATGGCGGACACCGCCCGCAGAATTGACGCGCCCACCTGACGTCAACCGGATAGACTGCCCCGCAACGACACGGGACCGGCAGGGGGCGGGCATGGCATCGGGCAGGGACGCACCGGCGGTTCGGGATGGTGGGGCAGCGGACAGTGCTGGACCCGGGCCGGGCGGGATGGTTCTGGCCGCGGGCGTCCACGCCCCCGCCCTGGCCCCGGCCCAGCCCCGGGGCCTGTGCACCGATTGCGGCCTGTCGCGGATGGCGGAGCATCGGCGCTGCGGCACCGCCTGCCAGTTCATCCGCCCCGATTATCCGGGGCTGGAGGCGGCAGTGCATGGACGGGCCCGCGACCCCGCCCGCACCGACGAACGGCATTTCGGCCCCTTCCGCCGGATGGTGCGCGCCTCCCTGAAGCAGCCGGCCGTCGGTGCCCAGTGGACCGGCATCACCACCCGCATCGCCCAGCGCCTGCTGGAGACGGGGGCCGTGGACGCCGTTCTGACCATGGCCCCGGACCCGGAGGACCGGTGGCGCCCGGTGCCGGTGCTGGTCACGGCGGCCGAGGGGATGGCCGCCTGCCGCGGCATGCGCATGGGCTATGCCCCCCTGCTGGCCCTGCTGGAACCGGCGGCGGCGGCGGGGTACCGGCGGCTGGCGGTGATCGGCATCCCCTGCCAGGTCCACGCGCTGCGCGCGATCGAGGCGACCCTGGGGCTGGAACGGCTGTATGTCATCGGCACGCCCTGTTCGGACAATACGACGACGGAGAATTTCCACCGCTTCCTGGACCTGCTGGCGACGGAAACGGTGGGCGGCGCGCCAGAGGACATCACCTATCTGGAATTCCGGGCGGATTACCATGTGGAATTGCGCTTCACCGACGGGCGGCGGCGGGAGATCCCCTTCCTGAAACTGCCCATCAGCAAGCTGCCACCGGATTTCTTCCCCCTGACCTGCCGCACCTGTGTGGATTACACCAATGTCCTGGCCGACATCACCGTCGGCTATATGGGCGGCAGCGGGGAGCAGTGGCTGCTGGTCCGCAATCCCAGGGGGGAGGAGTTGCTTTCCCTGCTGGGGGAGGAGGTCGCGCTGGCGGAACCGGTCAGTGCCGGCAAGCGCGGCGGTGCCGTTACCGGGTTCCTGAAGAACACGGCGCGGGCGGCGGGCGGCCTGCCCCTGCGCAGCATGCCGGACTGGCTGCGCCCCATCGTCGGCTGGCTGATGCCCCGGGTGGGGCCCCGCGGCTTGGAATTCGCCCGCGCACGGGTGGAGATGAAGGCGGTGGAAACCGTGCTGCACCTGCGCCGCCACCTGCCCCGCCGGATGAAGAACATGGTCCCCGCCCATGTCTGGGCCCTGGTCGCCCCCTATGGCCTGACACCAGAGGCGGGGGAGAGCGGGAGGACAGGCGACGGATTGTCGTGAGCCCGCCGAACAGGCGCGCAAGGGTTCAGGCCGATTCCCTGACGTCGAATGGTTACCCGGTAATCACATTCTCCGTCATCCGGGCGAACGCCGGGATGACGGTGGAAACAGCGGTGGAGTGAAACCCAAGCCCGCAGCTTCCGGGGGAGGCCCGAGCAGGCCGGCCCCACCCTGTAACGGCCGCCATCCCGCGGGGCGATCCCCGCCGCGGGTCAGAACCGCGCCAGCCGCTCGATCAACAGGTCCCAGAAGCCGTCGGCATCGGCGGTCATCATCCAATCGGCGTTCTTCGGCCGGCCGGTCACGCCCCAGCGGTCCATCACCGTCTGGCCCATGGTCAGGGGGCTGGACACCTCCACCTCCACATTCACGGCCTTGCCCGTGAACAGCTCCGGCCGGATCAGCCAGGCGATGGTGCAGGGATCGTGCAGGGGGCCGCCGTCGGTGCCGTATTTCTTCTGATCGTACTGGCGATAGTAATCCAGCATCTGGATCGTCGCCGCGGCGACAGGCGTGCCCAGGGCAGCCAGACGGTCCATGTAGCGCTGGGCGGTCAGCACCTGATGGGTCACATCCAGGGAGAAGACGGTGATCGGCGCCCCGCAGCGGAAGACGATATCCGCCGCATGGGGATCGACATAGATGTTGAATTCCGCCACGGGGCTGGAATTCCCGCCTTCCAACTGCGCGCCCCCCATGATGACGATGCGCTTCAGCCGGGCGGCCAGGCGCGGTTCCTTCATCAGGGCGCGGGCGATGTTGGTCAGCGGCCCGACCGGAACCAGGGTGATGGTGCCCGGTTCATGGGCCATGACCGTGTCCACGATCCAGTCTACCGCGTGGCCCGGCTGCAGCGGCATGGCCGGTTCGGGCAGGATAGGGCCGTTCAGCCCGGTGGGGCCGTGCACTTCCGGAGCGGTGTGCAATTCCCGGAACATGGGCTTGTCGCAGCCGGCGAAGACCTTCACATCCGGCCGGCCGGCCAGTTCGCAGATCTTGCGGGCGTTCACTTCCGTCATGTGCAGGGGCGCGTTGCCCGCGACGGCGGTGATGCCCAGCACCTCCAGCTCGTCCGGGCTGGCCAGGGCCAGCAGCATCGCGACGGCATCGTCCTGGCCGGGGTCGGTGTCGATGATGATCTTTTCACGCGCCATGGTCTGCGACATCCACTCGAATTCCCAAGAACCGGACCAGGAGATACAGGGAAAGCGCTTGAGAGGAAAGCGCGGACGGTATTTCAATATCGGCCGTGGGGGGATAAGGATTTTCCGATTTCCGGCGGAAAGCCGCACCCCGGACCACCCCCGCGGCCCGCCCCGGCTGCCCGCCCCGGCCGGCCATGACCGATGTTGAGCGACGGAGGATGCCCTGATCAACCGGGTCTTCAGCCACCTTGCCAATGGTGTCCTGATCTACGCCATCTTCTATGGTGTGATCTGGCTTCTGGTGCTGAAGGGCGGGCTGGCCGCGCAGATGCAGATGGTGCCCACGGGCGGCGACCTGCCGCCCCTGGTGGCGATGCTGCTGCTGCCGTTCCTGGTCAGCACGGTGTCGGCCTTCCTGGCCCATGCCGCCCTGCGGCTGACCCTGAAGCGGATGCGGATGCGCCTGTCGGGGGATGAATCCACGGCCAGCCGGGTCTTCATCGCCGTGCTGACCCTGCTGGCCCTGACCGGGTCCATCGGCCGCCTGTTCGACATGGCGGAGGGGCCGCTGGCCTATGGCCAGTGGTTGACGCCCTTGGCCGTGGTGGTGGGGGCCTGGGCAGGGGTTGCAATCCGCCGCCGCATCGCGATCTGAGCCGCAGCATAACCCCCGGTGCCGGCCGAGGCGCATCCCCGAACCCTTCCGCCTGTTGTGACGGTATGACAGACACGACCGCTCCCGTGCCCGTATCCGGTTCCAGACCCGGTACAAGCGCCGCTGCCGGCCCTGATACCGGGCCCGATCCGGTGCCCGGGCGCGGCATCGCCATCTTCGATTTCGACGGGACCCTGATCCGGGGGGACAGCCTGCTGCCTTTCCTGCAACTGGTGGCCGGGCGGACCCGGGCGCGTACGGCACTGCTGCGGTCGGTGCGGTCCGCCCTGTGGAAGCGCGCCGTGAGGCAGGGGGAGGAGGACAGCCGCACCGCCGTGAAGGCCGGGCTGCTGGCCCGTACCCTGAAGGGCGTTCCGGTGGAACAGGCCCGCGCCGCCGCCGGGCAGCTGCGCGGCTGGATCCGCTGGTACCCGCCCATGGTGGAGGCACTGCGCCGCCATGCCGCCGCGGGCGACCGGATCGTGGTGGCCACAGGGGCGCTGAAGATCTACATGCCCGATCTGCTGACCGGCCTGCCGGTGGACGACCTGATCGCCACGGAGATGGAGGTGGCGGACGGCCGCTTCACGGGCCGCATGTGCCACGGCGGCAATTGCGTGCGGGAGGAGAAGGCCCGGCGCGTGACCGCTTACTTGCGCGACCACGGCCCCTTCACCGCCAGCCACGGCTACGGCAACCGGCCGAGCGACCTGCCCTTCCTGGCCCTGATGCAGCACCCGACCGTGGTGAAGACGGCGCAGCGATAGGGGTCCGGAGATAGAGGCCCGGCGATTGGACGGGGATCGGACCGGATCGGGCGTGGCACGGTTGCCATTCTGGATGGTTGGAAGGGAGCGGGTGCCTTGTGCCCGGCAAGGGGCCGCTTATATGCCCTGTCGTGGAAAA
>JBJOKR010000184.1:0-9660 GCA_046045995.1 Pseudomonadota bacterium
ACCAGGGCGATCCGGTTGGCGCCGTTGGCCCGGGCCACCGCCCGCACCGCCTCCGGCCGGCCGATGGCGGCGGCGATGTCGCGGTAGCTGCGGGTCTCTCCCGGCGGGATGCTGCGCAGCCTGTCCCACACCGCCCGCATGAAGGGCGTGCCATAGGGGGCGAGCGGAACGGTGAACCCCGCCGGACGGCCGGCGAAATACGCCGCCAGCTCCTCCGCCAGTTGGTCCATCACCGCCGTCCGCCCGATGCCGATGGTCAGGCGCCCTTCCCGCTCGATCGCCGTCAGTTCCCGCGGCAGGGCCGGGCGATCGATGAACTCCAGCAGGTACAGGTGCCGGGCATCGGCCACCGCGACCATGGGCCCCAGGGGCGTTTCCAGCCAGTCCGCCGCCAGACCGCCCCCGCCTGCCGTGAACCGGCCCGGCGCCCGGCCCAGAAGGCGGGTGAAGGCGGCGCGGAAGCCGCTGCCGGACTCGAACCCCGCATCGACCTGCGCCTCGATCACCCGCGCCCCCGTCGCCAGGGCGCCGAACGCCTCCCCCAACCGGCCGAGCCGCGCCATCTCCAGGAAGGTCATGCCGTAGAGCCGGTTGAACAGCCGCCGCACGGTGGAAGGGTCATGCCCCCTTGCGGCGATGTCGGCCTCCGTCCAGCGCCGGCCGGGATCGGCCTCCAGTGCGCCAAGCAGGTCCCGCACCAGGGGATCATCCTCCCCCGCCGGTGCCGTCGGGTTGCAACGCAGGCAGGGCCGGAACCCCGCCGCCCGACACTCCTCCGCCCGGGCGAAGAAGCGGCAGTTCTCCCGCTTCGGCTTCCGCGCCGGGCAGGTCAGGCGGCAGAAGATCCCGGTGGAGGTCACGCCGACAAAGGCGCGCCCATCCCAGGCGGGGTCCCGGGCCAGGAGGGCCGCATACAGCACAGCCGCATCCAGGGCGGCCGACGGTGCATTCAGAGTAGTCGAGAGAGTCATGGCGGACCTGGACGATCAGGGCTGGAACCTGTGTGGACGGGACCGGCGGGGAAGTCACGGTCCCCCACCCTACCCCCGCCGGCCCGCCCTGTCCGCCGCTGATCGGGCAGCAATTCCATGCCGGGTGGAAATTCTCGATGGAGACGATTGACACCCGGTGATTAAGGTTGAACACTCGATATGGGGTACAATCTGAGAAACACACCACCGCATCACAGGAGGCATAATCCATGGGTCAAGCGACCAACATACACCAGCTCAGGCTGTTTCTGGCAGGTGCCGCAGCACTGCTTCTCGCCTCCGGTACCACCTGGGCGTGTGGGCGGGCCGATCTGGGTACCCTGCCCGTCAACGTGAAGGACGGCGCCATCCATGCCGAAGGCATGCTGGACGGCCAGCCCATCCTGGCACGGATCGCCACCGCCACCGCAACAACCATGCTCAGCCGCACGGCCGTCAGTGAGCGGGGCTATCGCCCACTTTATGTGGACAAGGTGAAGATCACGGGGCCGGGGGGGCCGGCCGCCGCCTTCTCCGTCCGGCTGGATGATCTGAGCTTCGGCAGCTGGGTCCTGACGGATAGCCATTGGCTCGTCTCCGGTCAGGCGACCCAGCTGACCCCCGGCCTGTTCGGCGTGATCGGCACGGACCAGCTCAGCCGGATGGATATGGAGATCGATCTGGCCAGTGGCCGCATGGCCCTATGGCAGCACAGCGACTGTGCCGACCATGTCCTGTCCCACTGGGATCGGAACGCCGTGCTGGCGGAGATCCGGGAGAGCCGGGGCCAGCTTGTCACCACCGTGGTGGTGGATGGCGTGGCGCTGGAGGCGGTGATCGATACGACCAGCCCCAGCACCCGCCTGACCGTCGAAGGGGCGGCAAGACTGGGTCTGACTGCGGCCGACGGGACGGTGACCCCGGGCGATGTCACCCTGGGCGATCTGACCCTGGGCGATCTGACCGTGCGCAACGCCACCCTGGGCGTGGCCGATCTGAACGGCATGGCCCGGGCGGCCTATAGCGGCGGGCGGCACGAGGCGGTGATCTCCCGCCCCTATCGCGATCTGGTCCTGGGTGTGGATTTCCTCCAGGCCAACCGTGTCCTGATCGCCCGAAGCCAGGGCCTGCTCTACTTCTCCCCGACGGGGGAGCGGATGTTCCGCGGCGGCAGAACCCTATCTGAAACCTGATCCCCGGCAGCCGGGCGGATACGCGCGGCCCCGGACGCTGACCATGAGAAAAGGGCGGGGGGATCGTTCCCTCCGCCCTTTGCGTATCGGTGCAATACCCCCCCCCGCTGGGGTGGCGGCGGCGATCAGGCGGCCGCGGGGGCCGACGCAGTGATCGCGGCCTCGATCGCCTGCAGGGCGGCATCGGCCTTGTCCACCTCCGGCCCGCCGGCCTGGGCCATGTCGGGGCGACCGCCGCCGCCCTTGCCACCCATGGCGACGGACCCGGCGCGGACCAGATCGATGGCGGAAAGTCGGGCCATCAGATCCTCCGTCACGCCGACGACAAGGGAAGCCTTGCCATCCGCCTGGGAAATGACGGCGACGACGCCGCTGCCGACCTGTTTCTTCAGCTCATCGGCGAAGGGCTTCAGGTCCTTGGCCGGCAGGTCGGCCAGAATGCGGCCGATGAAGCCGATCCCGCCCAGATCCTTGACCGCCGAGGCGGACGCGGCCCCGCCGCCACCGCCGAGCGCGATCTGGCGCTTCAGCTCCGCCACCTCCCGCTCCAGCCGGCGGCGCTCCTCCACCAGGCTTGCCACCTTGGCCGGCACTTCCGCCGGCGGCACCTTCAGGGCAGACGCCGCCTGCTGGAGACGGCCTTCCTGCTGTTCCAGATACTCGAAGGCGCCGCGGCCGGTCAGCGCCTCGATCCGGCGGATGCCGGCGGCAACGGCCCCTTCGCCCACGATCTTGAACAGGCCGATATCGCCCGTGCGGCGGACATGGGTGCCGCCGCAGAGTTCCACCGAGAACTCCTTGTTGGCACCGCTGTCCTGCCCGCCCATGGAGACGACGCGCACCTCATCCCCGTACTTTTCCCCGAACAGCGCCATGGCGCCCAGGGCGATGGCCTCATCCGGCGTCATCAGGCGGGTGGTGACATCGGAATTGGCGAGGATGCGGGCATTCACCTCCTCCTCCACGGCGCGGATGTCATCGGCATTGATCGCATTCGGCTGGGAGATGTCGAAGCGCAGCCGTTCCGGTGCCACCAGCGATCCCTTCTGGGTCACATGCTCGCCCAGGCGGCGGCGCAGCGCCTCATGCAGCAGGTGGGTGGCGGAATGGTTGGCGCGAATGGCGCCGCGGCGGGTACCGTCCACCCGCATTTCCACCACGTCGCCCACCGACAGGGACCCGCGGGTGACACTGGCCACATGGGCCCAGACGGCACCCAGCTTCTTCTGGGTGTCGCGAACAGCCACCTCCGCCCCGCCGGGGCTGAACATGGCACCCATATCGCCCACCTGGCCGCCGGATTCGCCGTAGAACGGGGTCTGGTTCACGATCACCAGAACTTCCGCCCCAGCTTCGGCGGTGGTCAGTCGGTCACCCTTGGGCGTCAGCAGGGCGGTGACCACGCCCTCCGCCGCTTCGGCGTCATAGCCGAGGAAATCGGTGGCCCCCAGCTCGTCCTTCAGCTCGAACCAGACCTTCTCGGTCGCCATTTCGCCGGAGCCGGCCCAGGCGGCGCGCGCCTTCGCCTTCTGCTCTGCCATGGCGGCATCGAAGCCCGCCGTATCCACCGCCCGCTTCTTGGCCCGCAGCACATCCTGGGTCAAATCCAGGGGGAAGCCGTAGGTGTCGTACAGGGTGAAGGCGACGGTGCCAGGCAGCGGATCCTCCGCCCCCAGCTTGTCCTCCTCCTCCGCCAGCAGCTTCAGGCCGCGGTCCAACAGGGCCTTGAACCGGGTTTCCTCCGTCCGCAGGGTTTCGGTGATCAGGGCCTCGGCCCGGCGCAGCTCACCGTAATGGCTGCCCATCTCCCGCACCAGGGTGGGGACCAGGCGGTGCATCACCGGGTCCTTCGCGCCCAGGATATGGGCGTGGCGCATGGCCCGGCGCATGATCCGGCGCAGGACATAGCCGCGGCCTTCCTTGGACGGGGTCACCCCGTCGGCGATCAGGAAGGAACTGGCGCGCAGGTGGTCGGCGATCACCCGATGGCTGACCGCGTGCGGCCCGTCCGGCGAGGTGCCGGTGGCATCGGCGGAAGCCAGGATGAGGGCGCGCAGCAGATCCGTGTCGTAATTATCATGCACGCCCTGGAGCACGGCTGCCAGACGTTCCAGCCCCATGCCCGTATCGATGCTGGGCTTGGGCAGGGACAGGCGCTTGAACCCGCCCTCCCCGTCCGGCACCTGCTCATACTGCATGAAGACCAGGTTCCAGATCTCGATGAAGCGGTCGCCGTCCTGCTCGGCACTGCCCGGCGGGCCGCCCGGGATATGGGGGCCGTGATCGAAGAAGATCTCCGAGCACGGGCCGCAGGGCCCCGTATCGCCCATCATCCAGAAATTGTCGGAGGTGGGAATGCGGATGATCTTGTCATCGCCGATCCCGGCCACCTTCTTCCAGATATCCGCCGCCTCATCATCCGTATGGTAGACGGTGACGCAGAGCCGGTCCTTGGGCAGGCCGTATTCCTTGGTGATCAGGTCCCAGGCGAACTTGATCGCATCGTCCTTGAAATAGTCGCCGAAGCTGAAATTGCCCAGCATCTCGAAAAATGTGTGGTGCCGGGCCGTGTAGCCCACATTCTCCAGGTCATTGTGCTTGCCGCCGGCGCGCACGCATTTCTGCGACGTGGTGGCGCGGCTGTAGGGCCGCTGCTCCTGACCGGTGAAGACGTTCTTGAACTGCACCATCCCGGCATTGGTAAACATCAGCGTCGGGTCGTTGCGCGGAACCAGGGGCGAGCTGTCCACAACGGCGTGGCCCTGGGCCTTGAAGAAGTCCAGGAAGGTCGTGCGGATGTCGTTGGCGGTCTTCTTGCTCATGCCCGATGCCCTGACGCTGCTGTTCACCCGGCACTTGCCGGAAGGGAGTGCCGGTTTTAGCGTGGCAACCCTCCCGCTGTCCACGACAAGGCTACGGTTCCGGGATTGCCGGACCATACGCGGCCAGGCAATCCCAAGCGTGGACAGCAGGAATGCTTACAGCAACGTTGGCTACATGCCGCCGAGCGGACCCTGCTGGTCGTACCGGATCACTCCGGGCCAGGATCACTCCGGGCTGGCGGCGTCGGCATCCGCTTCCGGCGTGCCCATCATGGCCCCGGCGACGATGCCGGCGTTGGCGCGGACCTTCTGCTCGATGGTGTCGGCCACGGCGGGATTGTTGCGCAGGAAGTTCTTCGCGTTCTCCCGGCCCTGGCCGATGCGGGTTCCGTCATGGGAGAACCAGGCGCCCGACTTCTCCACCACGCCGGCCTGGATGCCCAGGTCCAGCAACTCGCCCACCTTGGACACGCCTTCGCCGTACATGATGTCGAATTCCACCACCCGGAACGGCGGGGCCATCTTGTTCTTGACCACCTTCACCCGGGTCTGGTTGCCCACGACCGTCTCCCGGTCCTTGATCGCGCCGATACGCCGGATATCCAGGCGGACGGACGCATAGAACTTCAGGGCGTTGCCGCCCGTCGTCGTCTCCGGATTACCGAACATGACGCCGATCTTCAGGCGGATCTGGTTGATGAAGATCACCAGGCACTTGGACTTGCTGATGGAGCTGGTCAGCTTGCGCAGGGCCTGGCTCATCAGGCGGGCATGAAGGCCGACATGGCTGTCGCCCATCTCCCCCTCCAGTTCCGCGCGGGGAACCAGGGCGGCGACGGAGTCCACCACCAGCACATCGATCGCGCCGGAGCGGACCAGCGTGTCCGCGATCTCCAGCGCCTGCTCACCCGCATCGGGCTGGGAGATCAGCAGTTCATCCACATCCACGCCCAGCTTGCGGGCATAGGACGGGTCGAGGGCGTGTTCCGCATCCACGAAGGCGCAGACGCCCCCGGTTTTCTGGGCCTGGGCGATGGCGTGGAGCGCCAGCGTCGTCTTGCCCGAGCTTTCCGGCCCGTAGATCTCGATGATGCGGCCGCGGGGGAACCCGCCGATCCCGAGCGCGATATCCAGGCCGAGCGAGCCGGATGAGATCACATCCGCTTCGGTGGGCAGTTCCCGCGCCCCGAGCTTCATGATCGACCCCTTGCCGAACGCACGTTCGATCTGGCCGAGGGCGGCATCGAGGGCTTTTTGCTTGTCCATGGGTGTTTCAACCAGACGCAGTGGAGCTGCAGACATGTGACTGTCTCCCCTTCCTTCTCGCACGAGCCTTCCGGGCGTTCAACCAACACCTTGCAGGCGTTCATTCCACGGGCAATGTACCGCGTTTGTTCTCGCGCGCCAAGGGGAAAAGTTCTTATTCCGTTCTCACATTCCGCCCATCACCTCCTTCACCTTGGAGGCCAGTTGCTTCAGGCTGAATGGCTTGGCCAGGAACTCCATCCGTTCCCCCCCGTCCACCGCGCTGCGGAACCGGTCCTCGGTATAACCGGAGATGAAGATCACCTTGATGTCGGGCCGGGTCTTGCGCACTTCGCGGATCAGGGTGGGGCCGTCCATCTGGGGCATCACCACGTCGGTGATGATCAGGTCGATGTGAACACCACCGCGGTCCAGATGCTCCATCGCCTGCTCCGCATTCCGGGCCTCCATCACGTGGTAGCCCTTATTGCGCAGGGCCCGGGCACCGAAGACACGGACGGCATCCTCATCCTCCACCAGCAGGACGGTGCCGATGCCGGTCAGGTCGGCGACAGGCTTCTCCCGCGGTTCGGCCGGGGCGCCGGCGGGAGTGGTATCGCTGTGCCGGGGCAGATAGATCGAGAAGGTGGCCCCCTGCCCCGGTTCCGACTCAACGAAGATGAAGCCGCCCGTCTGGCGGACGATGCCATAGACTGTGGACAGCCCGAGCCCGGTTCCGGACCCCACCTCCTTCGTGGAGAAGAAGGGTTCGAAGATCCGTTGGAGATATTCCTTCGGGATGCCGCAGCCGGTATCCGTCACCTCCACCACCACGTAATCACCGGGCGGCACCTCCTCCGTCTGGCGGAGGAAGGGGCGGTCGAGGGAGAGATTGGCCGTGGTGATGGTGAGGCGTCCGCCGCCCGGCATGGCATCGCGGGAGTTGACGGCAAGGTTGATGATCACCTGTTCCAGCTGGCCCTGGTCCACCATGACCAGACCCAGGTCGCGGCCATGGACCATGCGCAGTTCGATGTTCTCACCAATCAGGCGGCGCAGCAGGTTCGACAATTCCCCCAGCACATCGGTGATGTTCAGCACCCGCGGCGTCAGGGTCTGCTGCCGGGAGAAGGCCAGGAGCTGGCGGACCAGGTTCGCCGCCCGGTTGGCGTTCTGCTTGATCTGCATGATGTCGGTGAAGCTGTGATCCCCCGGCTTGTGCCGCAGCAGCAGCAGATCGCAGAAGCCGATCATGGCGGTCAGAAGGTTGTTGAAATCATGGGCCACGCCGCCGGCAAGCTGGCCCACCGCCTGCATCTTCTGGGATTGGGCGAACTGGGCCTCCAGGTTCTTCTGCCCGGTCATGTCCACCACATGCAGGATCAGGCCCGGCTCCCGCTCCGCCTCGTCATCATCGCGGCGTCGGGCATAGATATGGACGACCGGCCCCCCCGGCCCGCCGAATCCAACCTCGATCGGGCGGGTGGCCACATCCTCCCCCTCCAAGGCGGCGGCCAGTCGGTGGGAAAGGGCCTGGCGTTGGTCCCGGGGCACCAGGAGGGTGACACCCTTGCCACGGATATCCTCCATCGGGCGCCCGGCGAAGGATTGGAAGGTGGCGTTGCAGTCCACCACCTTCATCCGCGCATCGACCAAGGCAATGCCGATGGGCGCGAATTCGAAGAAGCGGGCGAACCGCCGCTGCTCCCGCTCCAGGGCCAGTTTCAGCTGGGCCGAATCCCCCGCCGCCCGGAACAGGGAGACTGTCCGGGGCCCGGCGGCGGTCACCACCGCCATCTCCACACAGGTGACCGGGAAGACACCGCCATCGACGGTGACCAGAAGCCGTTCCCCCTCCCCGATCACAGGCCCGCGCGGGGGGGTCTTCTGGCCGGGGACATCCCGGTCCGACTCCGGATCGCCGACGACGAAGGATCGCAGCGACCGGCCGACCGCCGCCGCACCATCTGCCAGCTTCAGCCAGCCGGCCAGCCGGGTGTTCACCCGCTCCACTGTTCCGTCGGGCAGGGAGACGGCAAGGCCGACGGGCACCCCCTCCAACAGATGCGCAAAGATATCCAGGCCGTCCACCGGAGCCGGATCGAACCGCCAGAGCAGATGATCCGCCCTTGCCACGGCAGGGCTGATCCGCAGCCGCCAGCCGGGAACAGGGGGCATCCGGCCCCCATGATCCGGGCCATCGGCATAACCGTCCCCGGCATTCCCCGCATCACCGCCCCCTGCCGATGGCCAGGGCAGGGGCAAGGACATCGTGACCGGGGCGCCGGCTGCGGCCGCGGCGGGAAGTCGGGCGACCTCCGCCACGGCCTGCCGCAGGGCGGGTCCGGCCGCAGGTCGGTCGGACAGGGAAGCATCGCCGGATGTCACTCCGGCCGGGGGATGGGCCAGGGCGCCAGCGAGGGCGTCGGCCAGGCAGTGTGGCAGCAGCACAGGCTCCCCCCCCTTCCCCACTGCGGCGGCCGCGGGCAAAAGCCGGGCCAGCGCTGGCGACAGGGCCAGGATGCGCCCCTCCCGGTCGGTCAGGGCAATGGCCCCCGCAGCCTCCAGCAACAAAGCGCGGTGGGCGGCGGCATCGGTCCCGGGGTCGGGCCGCGGATCGACGATAAGGATAAAGACCAGAACCGCCAGCGACACCATCGCGACCGACACGGTCAGCAGGAGCATGGAGAACGGCACCCGATGCCCCGCCCAGATGAGGCCGACAATCAGCAGAATAAGAACAAAGGTCAGGACAATCCCCCCCCCCACCCCCAACCGGAACCAGCGGCTGACAGAGCGCCCACCGGAAGGCGGCGAAGCGGCTGCCGGACCTGGCGGGGGGCCCGGCGGGGAGGAGGACGGAGACGGGGGTGATATTCCAGGCACTGGACGTCTGCCTTCCCGGGTTGACTGTCGGCGGCGGAAGCGGGCGGCGGGCGGGGGCGGCGATGGGGGCTCGGGCAGCGGCGGGGGTGTTCCAGGCACGGAGCGGCGGCCTTCCCGGAAGGGGGATCAGAGTGATGGAGCACCGGGGGAACGGTCAGGTCCCGCCCGGCTGCTTCTTCTTCAGTTTGAACACATAGGAGATGACCTGTGCCACCGCCTTGTAATGCTCCTCCGGGATCTCCGCATCCACATCGGCGGCGGCATAGAGGGCGCGGGCCAAGGGCGGATTCTCGACGATGGGGATTCCATTCTCCGTCGCCACCTCACGGATACGCATGGCCAGATGGTCGACACCCATGGCCAGCACCTTGGGCGCCGCCATGGACAGGGGATCGTATTTCAGGGCGACGGCATAGTGGGTGGGGTTGGTGACCACCACATCGGCTTCCGGTACCGCAGCCATCATGCGGTTACGCGACCGCTCCATCCGCAACTGTCGGATCTTGCCCTTGATCAGGGGATCGCCTTCGGTCTGCTTGAACT
>JBJOKR010000185.1:0-9628 GCA_046045995.1 Pseudomonadota bacterium
GCCACCGGGTCGGCGATGGCGGCGGCCAGCGCAGCCCGGCTTGCGGGCACGGTCAGACCCGGTTCCACCGCGTCCAGGTCGATCTCCACCCCCCGCCCGTCGGACAGGGCGATCTTCGCCCCTTCCACCTTCATGGCCAGGGCATGGCCCAGATGGTGTTCCAATACGGTCGCCAGCCGTTCCAGCAGGCGGGGATGGGCTGCCTCCCGCGTGGTCCGCCGCACCTCCGCCAGCACGCCGGGCAGGTACAGCTGGTTGATGCGGGCCCAGGTGGCCAGGTCCACATACCACAGGTTCGGGGTCAGCAACCCCTTGGTCAGCAGGGGGCTGCGATAGCCCAGATGGGGCATCACCGTTTCCAGGCTGAGCAGCCGGTCCAGATCCGTTCCGCCCAGGCGCAGCCCGTCATTGGCCAGGATGTCATCGGCCCGGTCCGGCCGCCCCACCCGGTCCGGCCCCAGCCGGACGATGGAAAAGTCGGAGGTGCCGCCGCCGATATCGGCGATCAAGGCCACCTCCTCCCGGTCGATCCGTGCCTCATGGTGCAGGGCGGCGGCAATGGGTTCGAACTGGAAGGACACCTCGGTGAAGCCGGCGGCCCGGGCGATGCCCAACAGGCTGTCTTCCGCCCGTGCATCGGCGGCGGCATCCCCGTCCACGAAATGGACCGGGCGGCCATGGACGACGGCGGTCAGCTCCCGACCCAGCCGTTCCTCCGCCGTGGTCTTCACATGGCGCACCACCATCTCGATTACCCGGTGCAGCGGGATGCGCCTGGTCTGAAGCTGGGTATCCTCATCGATCAGGCTGGTGCCCAGCACGGATTTCAGGGACCGCATCAGCCGCCCCTCCGTCCCCACCACATAGGCGGCCATGGCGGCCCGGCCGAAGCGGGGCCGGTGCGCTTCGAAATCGAAGAAGATGGCAGACGGCAGGGTCGCCTCCTCCCCCTCCAGCGGGATCAGGTCCACACTGTTGCCCACCGGTACGGCCAGGGTGGAGTTGGAGGTACCGAAATCCAGGCCGCAGGCGGCGGACGGGCTGTGCCGGCGGGTATCTCCGCCGGTCGGGCGCGAATGAAGGGCGGACATGGTTTCCGGTCTCCCGAAGGTCGTTCGCCAGCACTTCGGCCCCTGGATCGGGCCGGACACACGCGCCGGGGACACCGCGGCCGTAAAGCTGCCGGTAAGCGGCCGGGTGCGGATGCCTGATGGTCGGCAGGGAAACCAGGGGGCAGCAGGGCCCCGACGGCACGGATGTTCGCCCGGCGCGGGGCCGGCTGTCTAGGCCATCCCGCCCCGCTGGTCAAGCCTGTGGCATCGCAATCCTGTCGGCCATTGCATCAGGTGGGGGATGCTGCATGTCCTCCTCCCACGGATGGCGAGACCATCCACACCGGTCGCCAGGGCTGGGATTCGCAACGACGCCAATCGGATGGAGGTTGGCCCGGTGTCCCTCCGGACGGCTTTGCCCCAACCCCTCCTCCAGGAAGAGGCCGGGCGGAGAGGCCGGGGGGAGAGAGGCGGGGGGGGGCAGGTCGAGCGGTGTGGATGACACAACCGAGCATCCTCCCCGTCAGCATATTCCTTCCCAAGGATGATCGCGGCCCAAGGTGATTATGGCGGGTCATCCGCGATTTACGGTCCCCCGATCGGTTGATCTTGACGCCGGGCCCGGGAGTCGGGACCATATGTCAAAATGATGACGCCGACCCGGCACGAAGACCGGCGACGGATGAAGTCACCGGACCCAAGGCCGCCCAGCGCGTGCCGGGGCCGGGCCGAACAGGCGGGCAACAGGTCGAACGGGGCCGGGTATGGGCAATGCCGATGGGGATCGGCGTCCGGCCGGGAGGGGGGGAACACCATGACGGCACTCAATCTGCATTCACCGGGCCGCACCGGTGGGCGGCCGGGAAACCGGGCGGGCGACTGGGCGGGTACCCCCTGGCGGGGGACGGTCACGGGAACCGTGCTGGGCATGCTGGCCACCCTGGCGGCGGGGCCCGTCATCGGCGGCATCGCCTTTGCCGCCACCATGGCCTTCACCGCCATGGCGCCGATGATGGCGGTCATCGCCGGGGCCGCGGCCCAGTTCGCAGTGGCCCATCTGGTCGTGCACCGCTACGGGGTGGAGCCGATCGGCTTCCTGCGCGGATATTTCGTCCTGCTCTGGGCCCTGCTGTTCCTGGGCACCCTGGCCGTGGTGCTGGGATCGGCGGGCGACGGGGGGACGATGATGGTCATCGGCCTGCTGGCCGGGCCGCCCCTGCTGGCGGGGCTGCTGACCTTCATCCCCGCCCTGGCGGCGGGCGACAAGGCCCCGCCGCTGTTCTGATCCTTAAGCGCTTTCCCGCCCGGCCGCTTCCCTGCGACCGCTCCCCCGCCGGACCGCTGCCCCACCCGGCGACGGATGGGGCTGGGGCGTCGTGCAGGGCGGCACGGCGGGTCAACTGAAGCGGTTCAACACCCCCCACTCCTCCGCCGCCTTGCGGATCGCGCCCTTCACCAGGCTGCGGATCTTGGGATAGACGACCAACTTGACGGCCTGGCGCATCAGCCAGCTCAGATCGACCATGGCGGGCACCAGCTTTTCCACCCGGTCCATCACCTGCCGGGTGGACAGATCCGGATCAACGCACTGGGCCGGCCATGCCGGCGCCGCCTGTTCCGCGATGGCATAGGGGCCGGTCTTCAGCAGCGGGATGATGGGCAGTTCCCCGCAACCCGCATCGTAATCCCCAGCCCAGGCCGCATGCCGCCAGCTGTCGAACAGGGGGTTGTCCCGCGGCAGGGTGAAATGCTTCGCCAGGAACCGCTGGCAATTGCGGCGGCCGTTCAGATAGTCGTGAACCCGCAGCGGCCGGGCCAGGAAGCCGCCGAATCCGCCCAGTAGACCGCAGGCAAGATTGTACTGTTGCTTCGTCGCGCCCTCCCGCTTGGGCACGATGATGAAGCGGCTGTAGACAGTATCCTGCTGCGCCAGGATCAGATCCTCCGGACGGAAGCGGGCCTGCAGCTTCAGCACATTGACCAGGGTGCCGAGCAGGGATTTCAGGCTCTGTCCCTGGCGATCCGTCGGGCCCGGCGGCGGCCGCTCGGGGAAGGGATCGATCATGATGACCGACCGATTCGCCGCCAGACCGTCCCGGGGGTTCCGACCATAGCGCCCGGCCATCATGTCCCGCGCCAGGCCGAAGGGGTCGTTGTCGATGATGCCCCCGTCCATGCCCAGATAGGGCCGGGGGGTGGTCAGGGACCCGTCCTTCGGCCAATCCTCCCCCTCCGGCTGCACGGCCAAGTAGCGCTGGGGCAGACTGGAACCGGGCTGGTCCGGATCGGGCAGGGTGATCCGGTACAGGTAATCCTCCGGCTTCGCCGTCATATCCCGCGGCGCAAGGCCGATGGGGAAGGCGCTGCTGCCCAGGGCCGCCTGGGGCAGCTGGCGCCAGCCATCCACCGCCCGGGGCTGGCCCGCAAGGGCACGTTCATCGGGGAAGGCGTGATCATGGTCCCCCAGCGTGCAGGGGGAGGCGGCATTCACCACCTTGTCGCGGAACAGGACGAAGCGGGCCTGGTCGGCATGCTGCACCATCCCCTGGCCCGATCCGGACCCATCGATGAACCCCACGAAATAGGGCACGCCGCGGGTATTGGTCTGGGTCAGGTAGACGCGCAGCGGATCGGCGACCCAGTCGCGCACCTTGTCCGTCAGGGCGGCGGCATCGATCAGCGCCTGCTCCCCGATCAGGTCCAGGGGCGTGCTGTCCAGCAGGGACAGGGGCTGCACGTCCTTGCCCAAGTCGTCCAGATCGTCCGTGCCCGTCAGCTTTGCCATGTCGATGGCGTTCACCCAGGACTGGAACAGGGGATTCTTCGCCGCCGCCGCCCCCTCCCCCGGGTCGCTGCTGAAATGGGTGAAGTCCTTATGGCGCAGCAAGGCGAAAATGGCGGAGTTGATGGCCCCGGCGGAGGCACCGGTCAGCACCGTCAGCTTCACGCTGTGATCGGGCACCCTGCCCTTGAAGGCGGGATCTTTCTTCGCCGCCTCCCACGCATCCAGCGCCTGCACCAGGAAATCCATCACCCCGGCGATATAGGCCCCGGCGGACACCGCACCGGCGCAGGCCAAGCCGATCTCGAACGTGCCCTTCGGCACATCGTCCGGCGGCCGCACCGGTGGGCACATCTCCAGAACCGGAAAAACCTCTCCCACCAGCTTCTGCGCCATCGCCGATCCCCCCCGAGAATGGTGGGGTAATCCTATCAAAGTCGTATGATCATCGCACTAATAAATTGAAACAGATTTAGGCATCAGGCGGTGGCATCCGGATCGCCGTCCAGCCGTACCGGCCGCACCACCCGGGCGATGGTCAACACATCCACCGCCGCCGCCCCGGCCCGTTTCAGCACCCGGGCGCATTCCCCCACCGTGGCCCCGGTGGTGTAGACATCGTCCACCAGCAGGATGCGCCGGCCCGCCACCCGGGCCAGGGACCGGGGCGGCAGGGTGAAGGCACCGGCCACGATACGCCGGCGGCCCGCCGCACTCTGCCCGCCCTGGGTGCCGGCGCGGCGGCGTTCCAGCAGATCCGGCACCGCCGGGATGCCGGTCTTGCGCCCGATGGCCAGGGCCAGCAGGGCCGCCTGGTTGTAGCGGCGGTGGAACAGGCGCCAGCGGTGCAGGGGTACGGGGCAGACCAGATCCGGGCAGGCCAGATCCGGGCAGGCCAGATCCGCCCCGGCCAGCAGTTCCGCCCCCGCCCGCACCATCCAGGCGGCAAGCCCGGGGGCCGCATCGGTTCGGTCCGCATGCTTCAGCCCCAGCACCAGGCCGCGGCTGCCGTCATCATAGATCAGCACGGACCGGCAGCGGTCGAACCGGGGGGGATCGGCGATGCAGGCGCCGCACAGGGCCCCCGGGCCGGGATCCACCTCGAACGGCAGGCCGCAGCAGGCGCAGACCGGGGCGGCGATGAACCGCATCCGCGACCAGCAGGCGGGGCAGACCGTGCCCACCGCATCCACCTCCACCCCGCAGGACAGGCAGCGCGGCGGCAGAAGCAGGGTCAGCACCGGGCCCGCGATCCTGTCCCTCGCCCAGGCGCTGGCGGTGGCCAGGCCGCGACCCACACGGGACAGCGCACCGGTTGCGGAAAGGGGGGTATCCATCGCCCCAGCCTAAGCCATTCGGCAGGGATCGGCGAGAGGAGGATTGAGCCGCCGGGGCGGGGATGCTATCGGGGCAGGAAGGGGGGGAACGCGCCATGTCCGACGCCGACCAGATGACCGTCTTCGACCGCCGGATCGTGCGGCTGCACCGGGACCGTGCGGCCCGCAGCGTGGGGGAATTCGATTTCCTGCGGCGGGAGGTGGCGGCCCGGCTGGCCGACCGGCTGTTGGACATCCGCCGGGATTTCCCCCTGGCGCTGAACCTGGGCGCCCATGGCGGGGAATTGGCTGACGCCGTGTCCGGCAAGGGCGGGATCGAGCGGATGATCCAGGCCGACCTGTCCCCGGCCATGGCGGCCCGGGCCCGCGATGCCGCCGGCCCCGGGTCCCTGGCGGTGGCGGCGGATGAGGAATTCCTGCCCTTCGCCCCGGGGCGGTTCGACCTGGTCCTGTCCAACCTGTCGCTGCATTGGGTGAACGACCTGCCGGGCGCCCTGGTGCAGATCCGCCGGGCCCTGAAGCCGGACGGGCTGTTCCTGGCCGCCATCTTCGGCGGCGACACCCTGTTCGAGCTGCGCCGCGCCCTGATGGAGGCGGAGATGGAGGTGGCGGGAGGGCTGTCCCCCCGGATCAGCCCCATGGCCGGGCTGCGTGATGCCGCGGGCCTGCTGCAACGGGCCGGATTCGCCCTGCCCGTGGCCGATACCGATACCCTGACCGTCAGCTATCCCAACCCCTTCCGCCTGATGCAGGATCTGCGCGGGATGGGGGAGACGAATGCCGTGCTGGCCCGGCCCAAGGCCCCCACCCGGGCCCAGGTGCTGGCCCGTGCCGCCGAACGCTACGCCGAACTGTTCCAGGAGGCGGACGGCACCGTCCCCGCCACGTTCGAGGTGATCTATCTGGCCGGCTGGGCCCCCGATCCCAGCCGCCAGCAGCAGCCCGCCCGACGCGGCAGCGCCACCACCCGCTTGGCCGATGCCTTGAACACGCGGGAGCAGGGCACCGGGGTGAAGCCCGGCAACGCCTGACACCGCTGCCTTTGATCATGACCGAACAACGGCACCTTCATTCCGACGGGGGCAAGCGCCCGGACGGGCGGCTGGAGCCCGATGCCATCGCCGATGCCTATTGGACCCTGCACACCCAGCACCGCAGCGCCTGGACCCAGGAACTGGACCTGCGTCCCTGGACGGAGCGATTCTGAACCCACTATCGCCTTGGGGATGCTTCGGGCCTGACATAGGATCGCCACGCTTGGGGTATCCCCTTCGGTGGTGATCCCAGTCCCCCACCGCCAACCCCGGTCGGCCCGCCATGTCCCCCCTTCCGCGTACCCGGTCGCTGCTGCTTGCCCTTGCCGTCCTTCCCGCGCTCAGCGCCTGTGTCACGCCGGACCAGCATTCCGGCGGCAATGTCGTCTGGGACCGCCCTTCCCACGACCGCCCTGCCCATGGACGCCCGGTCCATGACGACCGCCCGGTCTGGGGACCGCCATCGGACCACCGGCGCGGGGCCCCGCCCTGGGCCTTCAATGGCCGGTGCGAGGATCAGCGCTACAACACCTCCACCCGCGGCGGGGCGGAGCCGGGTAGCGACGAGTATGACTGCCTGCTGTTCGGTGACGGCCTGAAACTGGGCAATCTGGGGAAGGAACAGTCGGGATTCGCCCGCAACGGCGTCTGCGACGATCCCCGTTATGCCTATACGACCGGGCTGGGACGGGAGGGGCGGGACCAGTATGACTGCACCCGCTATGGCCGGGGTTTCAAGACATTCTACCGGCCGCGCGACCTGCCCCCGCCGATCCGGGTGGACCGGCCCGCCCCGCCGCCGCCCGCCTTCCGCAAGCCCCGCAACCCGGATGCGCCGGGGGTGGTCAGCCCCCACCCGGTCCCGTCCTGGAGCGACCCGGTGGAGCGGAAGCCTGCCCCCGTCGCCCCGGAACCGATAATCCAGCCCCCGGACGTGCCAGCCTACAGCCCGGATGAGGGGGAGGCGGAGAAGATCCGCCGCCAGGAGAAGGCCAGGCAGGCGGCGGAGGATGCGGCGATCCGCGACCGCGACGCTGCCCGGGATGCTGCCCGCAATGCTGCCCGGGATGCCCTGGAGGCGGAGGAGGCGGCCCGTCGCGCCGCGGCGGAAGAAGCCGCCCGACGCGCGGCCGAGAATGAGGCTGCCCTGCGCGCCGCCGCCGAAGCGGAGGCCGAGGCCCGTGCCCGGGCACAGGCGATGGAGCGGGAACGGGAGCAGGAAGCGGAACTGGACCGCCAGCGCCGCGCCGCGGAAGATGCCCAGGACCGCGCTGCCGAGCAGGCACGGGAACAGGCGGAAGCCGAGGCGCGGGAGCGTGCCGCGGAGCAGGCACGGGAAGACGAGGCCCGCCAGCGACGCGAGCAGGAGCAACAGGACCAGGAACGGCGCGAGCAGGAGCAGCGGGACCAGGAGAAGCGGGACCAGGAGCAGCGGGACCAGGAGCAGCGCGACCGGGAACAGCAGCAGCAGATGCAGCCCCAGGTCTCTCCCCAGTAATGCCAGCGGGCAGGGATCCTGACCGTTGGTACGGCGACGTCCGCTTCCGCGCCGCCTGTGCGGCGGCACCCAAGGCCACGGAATGGCCGGCTGGCGATCAAGGAAAGCAAAGCCGCCTTTGATCGGTCACGATGAAAGACGGCTGGGGCCGGGTCTGCCCCTGAATACCCACGCCTGCATTCCGGTCATGCGGTCCGGACGGGGCTGAACAGGACAGGGCGGGTGGACGGTTGCCGTCCCCCGCCCTACCGTTTGCCGACCGACGCATCCGGATGAAGGGACCCGCCCATGACCCACGGCAGCACTCCAGCGGGCGGACCGGCCCGCCCGTCGGCCGGGTCCCGCGGCTTGGTGGTCCTGGTCTGCGGCGCGGTCGCCCTGGCGGTGGCCCTGGGCACGCGGCAGACCTTCGGCCTGTTCCTGGTCCCGATCAGCCATGACCTGGGCTGGTCCCTGTCGGCCCTGGCCACCGGGTTCGCCCTGCAGCAGATCTTCTGGGGCATCGGCCAGCCCCTGGCCGGTGCCCTGGCCGATACCCATGGCCCCCGACCGGTGATCGCCGCGGGGGGGATGGCCTTGGCGGCGGGGCTGCTGGTCATGGCCTATGGCGGGTCGGTCCTGGCCTTCCAGATCGGGGCGGGTGTGCTGGTGGGCTTCGCCCTGGGGGCGGTCGGGTTCTCCGTCGTCCTGGGCGCGGTGGCCCGGGCGACCCCGCCCGACAAGCGCAGCAGCCGCCTGGGTATCGCCAGCGCCGGCGGCAGTTTCGGCATGTTCGCCATGGTCCCCATCGGCCAGTCCCTGATCGACGGCCTGGGGTGGCAGGGGGCGTTGACGGCCCTGGCCCTGGTCGCCCTTTCGCTGCTGGCCCTTGCCCTGCCCCTGGGCGGGGCGGGGGCGAAGGGGACCCAAGCCGCGGCCCCCGTTCCGGCCGGCCCTGTGTCTGAGGGCCCCGGCCTGCGGGAGACCGTGGCCGCCGCCCTGCGGCATGACGGGTTCTGGCTGCTGACGGCGGGGTTCTTCGTCTGCGGCTTCCATGTCGCCTTCATCGCCGTCCACCTGCCCGGCTTCGTCGCCAGCTGCGGCCTGTCGGCGGAGGTGGGAACCTGGGCGCTGGCCCTGGTCGGGCTGTTCAATGTGGGCGGCAGCCTGCTGGCCGGGCATCTGGGCGGGCGGTACCGGCCGAAGGGGCTGCTGGCGGGGATCTACGCCCTGCGGGCATTGGTGATCCTGGCCCTGCTGCTGTCACCCAAGACGCCGCTGGTGTTGCTGGTCTTCGCCGCCGCCATGGGGGTGCTGTGGCTCAGCACCGTGCCGCTGACAACGGGCATCGTCGCCGGCATCTTCGGCCCGCGCTATGTCTCCACCCTGTTCGGCCTTGTCTTCCTGTCGCACCAGGTGGGGGCCTTCCTGGGCGCCCTGTCCGGCGGCCTGTCGGTGCGCTGGACAGGCGGGTATGACGCGGTGTGGTGGATCAGCCTGGCCTTGGCCCTGATGGCGGCCATTGTCCACCTGCCCATCCGCGATGCCCGCCTGCCCGCCTATGCCGCGGCGTAAGGATCCCCCTTCGCCGGAAAGGCGGCGGGGCGGACAGTCTGGGTGATTCTGACATTTCCGCAACACCCGTACGGATTTCGGATCCGGACTGACGGGAGTGCTGGCGGCGGGCAGGGGGGCGGTCAATATCGGGGTTTAATGGAACTGTAATCATTGCCGGTCGACCCTGGTTCCTTCCCCATCCCGGTGCCGTCATGTCCCCTTCCCTCCCCTCGCGCCGTACCTTCCTGACGGGAGCGTTGTCGGCCGGTGCCGCGGTGCTGGCGGCCCCGTTCGGGGGCCGTGCGGCAACAGGCGGGACCGGGCAGGCGGGCGGCGGCCCCACGGCGGATCTGGCCCTGCCGCGCGGCCTTGCGTCACCGACCGACGGC
>JBJOKR010000186.1:0-9584 GCA_046045995.1 Pseudomonadota bacterium
ACTGGCGAAGCTGGCGGGGGATGGTGTCGCCCTGCCGGGCTGCACCTTCGCCGTCGACATCACCGGGGAAACGATCGAGGAAACGGGCATGTCCATCGACCGGGGCGTGCCGGATCAGGTCTGCCGCCCGGTGCCGCGCACCCTGGCGCCTGTGCCCTGGGCGGCGCGGCCCCTGGGGCAGATGTTGTTGTCCATGCGCGATCCCGATGGAAGCCCCTACCCGCTGGCCCCCCGTTCATTGGTGGAGCGGCTGGTGGCGGAGTTGGCGGGCCGCGGCCTGACCCCGGTCATCGCGGTGGAGCTGGAATTCTACCTCCTGGCCGGGGGGCGGGGCACGGCCGAGCCGCCGCGCCCGCCGGTCAGTCCGCGCAGCGGCCTGCCCCAGGACCGCACCCAGGTCTATGGCCTGGCGGAGCTGGAGGATTTCGAGGCGGTGCTGGACGACATCACCGCCATGGCCCGGGCCCAGGGCATCCCCGCCGGCACGGCTATCGCCGAATACGGCCCCGGCCAGTATGAGATCACCCTGCACCATGTGCCGGATGCCCTGCGCGCCGCCGATGATGCCGTGCTGTTCAAGCGGGTTGTGAAGTCGGTGGCCCAACGCCACGGATTCGAAGCCACCTTCATGGCAAAGCCTTATACGGACCAGGCTGGCAGCGGCATGCATGTCCATATGAGCGTGCTGGACCGCGAGGGCCGCAACATCTTCGCGGCAGATGCGGATGAGGGCAGTGAGGCGCTGCGCCACTGCATCGGCGGCCTGGCCGAAACCCTGCCCGCCTGCATGGCGCTGGCCGCCCCCGGTGCCAATTCCTGGCGCCGCTTCCAGGTGGGCAGCTATGCCCCCACGGCGGTGACCTGGGGTGTGAACAACCGCACCGCCCCCCTGCGCATCCCGGCGGGCGGGCCGGAGTCGCGGCGGGTGGAGTATCGGGTGGCCGGGGCGGATGCCAATCCCTACCTGGTGGTGGCGGGGCTTCTGGCCGGGCTGCTGCACGGGCTGGACAACCGGTGCGATCCTGGACCGGCGACGGTGGGCAATGCCTATGGGGCCGATGCCCCGCACCTTCCGGCCTCCTGGGACGCGGCCCTGGAGGTGTTCGGCCGGTCCGCCGTCCTGCGCCGCTGGTTCGGCGACGCCTTCATCGATGTCTACCGCACCACCAAGGAGGCGGAGATGCGGAAATTCGCGCGCGTGGTCACGACGCTGGAGCACGAATGGTATCTCCGCTCCGCCTGATCGCAAGGGGACCGGCACGCATGACGGCTAGGCCGGTGGGGTGACTTGCCCCGATGGCCGGGCCTGGGGCACTCTCCCGCCCATGCTGGACTTCTTCTCCCAAGACACCGTCATCATCGCCGTGGTCATCGGCGCGGCTCTCTATCTCGCGCTGCGCGTCTTCCTCAGTTTCCGCTGGACCGTGTCCCGCAAGGCCCGGGGCCGGAAGCTGGAGGAGACGGAGGCCCTGTCCCATCTGGCCGATCTGCGCGGCCTGATCCTGGGGCTGGAGGCGGGGGAGGCGACGGCGCGCACCCTGGCCGACCAGACGGCGCAAACGCCCGATGACGCCTATGAGCCGCAGCGCCTGGAATTCGACCTGCCCACCCGCTTCCAGGGCGATACCCTGAAGTTGGAGAAGCTGGCGGCCCCTTACGGCCCGCTGGCGGCCCTGGCCGCCCGCAAGGCCCAGGGGCTTCGCTTCCGCCTGTTGGACCCGAACTGGGAAGCGGCCCAGCGCCGCGACGGGCAGACCACGCCGCAGCTGTACAGCCGCATGGCCAAGGATTTCACCCTGGCCGCCAGCCAGGCCCGCCGGGCCGAGCGGATGCTGAAGGAACAGACGGACAGCCCGACACGGCGGGCCCGGCTCCGAGGACGGGGCTGACACCCGGCGGCCGGTCCGCGGCCGCTCCTATCCCCCTAGCCCCGCCCAAGCGACGCCGCCTGCCGGCGCGCACCGCCCCCGTGCCCGAGGTTCGCCATGACCAGCCCGAGCGCCGCTGCCGCCAAGCCCCACGCCCCCTCCTGGTATGCCGCCACAGCCCACGCCAGCCCCTTGCGCGCCCCGCTGACGGGGGAGGTGCGGGCGGATGTCTGCATCATCGGGGCCGGCTATACCGGGTTGATCACCGCCATCCACCTGGCGGAGCGGGGGCTGAAGGTGGTGGTGCTGGAGGGGGAACGGGTCGGCTGGGGAGCATCGGGCCGCAACGGCGGTCAATTGATCACCGGCTACAACAAGCCGGTCGGCACCCTGGCCGGCTGGGTCGGGGCGGAGGATGCCCGCCGCCTGTGGGACATGAGCGAGGAGGCGAAGGCCATCGTCACCGGTCTGGTCGACCGCTTCGCCATCGACTGCGACCTGAGCTGGGGCTACCTGTTCGCCGCCCTGAAGGAGCGGCAGATGGTCGAACTCCGCGACTACGGCGCGGAGATGCGGGATCTGGACTATCCCCATACCCGCATGGTGGAGCGGGAGGAGATGCGGGCCCTGGTGGACAGCCCCGTCTATCTCGGCGGGCTGTTGGACAGCGGCAGCGGCCAGTTGCACCCGCTGAACTACGCCATCGGCCTGGCCCGGGCGGCGGAAAGCCTGGGCGTGACCATCCATGAGGGATCGCGCGTCAGCGCCATCGATACCGGCCCCGCCCCCTGGGCCCGGACGGAAGCGGGCGGGCTGGTCCGCGCCGGGTTCCTGGTCCTGGCGGGCAATGCCTATCTGGGCGGGCTGGTGCCGAAGCTGCGCCAACGGATCATGCCGGTGGCAACCTACCTGATCGGGACGGAGGTGCTGGGGGAGGATCTGGCCGGATCCCTGATCCCCCAGGGTCAGGCGGTGGCGGATGTGAACTTCGTCCTGAACTATTTCCGCCGGTCCAAGGACCACCGCATGCTGTTCGGCGGCGGGGTCAGCTATTCCGGCCTGGACCGGCCTGACCTTAAGCAGTCCCTGCGCCGGACCATGGTCAAGGTCTTCCCCCAGCTGCGCGATGCGAAGATCGACTATTGCTGGGGCGGCCATGTGGCCATCACCATGAACCGCACGCCCCATCTGGGCCGGATCGGCGCCAATACCTATTTCGCCCAGGGCTACAGCGGCCATGGCGTCGCTTTGACCGCCATCTGCGCCCGGGTGATGGCGGAGGCGATCGCCGGCCAGGCGGAGCGGTTCGACATCTTCACCCGCATCCCCCATGCCCCCTTCCCCGGCCCGGGCCCCCTGAAGACCCCCGCCCTGGTCCTGGCCATGCTCTGGTTCCGCCTGCGCGACCTGCTGTAAGCGGGCATCCGCGCGGCGCCCTCTTTCCGCTGGAGGAGGAACCCCTCTACCCTTGAGGGAGAGGGAGGGGCCCATTGCGCAAGCAATGGGAGGGTGAGGGGTCCCAGCGGACGGTGCCTTTCGACGACCAGGGGCCGGTGCCTGGGATTTACCCCTCACCCTCCCACCCTGCGCTCCGCTCAGGGTGGGCCCATCCTTCCCCCTCAAGGGGAGAGGGGTTATTCGGCGCTGCCCCCCCCTCCCTCCCCCAATCCGCCCTTGTTTAGAACGACCGTTCGTGTTTTATCAGTTCATCCATCGGAGGTGACGCATGACCGACGCTGCCACTGCCCGCCCGATCACCATCCCATGCCCCGACGGGCCGATCCTGCCGGGGCGGCTGTTCCTGCCGCCGGTGGGGGAGCCGGAGATGGCTTTGCTGGTCAACGGGGCAACAGGGGTGCCGCGGGATTACTATGCCCGTTTCGCCCGCTGGGCGGCGACGGAGCGGCGGGCGGCCGTGCTGATCTATGACTACCGCGATTGCGGGGAGGCGGCGCGGGGACCCGTGCGCCAGTCCACCGCCAGCATGGGCGACTGGGGTGTGCAGGACCAGGGGGCGGCGCTGGAGTGGTTGTGCGGCACCTATCCCGACCTGCCGGTGGAGGTGGTGGGGCATTCCCTGGGGGGCATGTTCCTGAACTTCCATGACAAGGCAAACCGGGTGCGCCGATTGACGGCCGTTGCCTCCGGCCCCGCCCATTGGCGCCGTCACCCGGCCGGGTTCACGCCCCAGGTGCTGATGTTCTGGTTCCTGGCCGGGCCGCTGGTGACGCGCGCCATGGGCTACATGCCGGGCAAGATGCTGGGGCTTGGCGCCGACCTGCCGCCGGAGGTGTATTGGCAGTGGCGGCGCTGGTGCACATCCCGCCGGTTCTTCAAGGTGGATTGGGGCCGGCACCTGCCCGAACCGGACCTGACCCGGATGACCGGGGAGGTGCGGCTGGTCGGCATCGCCGATGATCCGATGATCCCGCCGCCGGTCGTCCGCGATCTGGCGGAATTCTACCCCCGGGCCCGGGTGGAGCACCGGGTGATCACCCCGGCGGAGGTCGGGGTGAAGGCCATCGGCCACCTGCGCGTCTTCTCTGACCGCTGCCGCGCGGCCTGGCCCCTTCTTCTGGCCTAGAATCGGCTGATGGCAAAGGCTTACGCCGGCATGGTCCGGTAGCGCCCCCGGAAATACAGCAGCGGCGCGCCGTCCACACGGGATTCCAGGCGCAGGATCCGCCCGACGATGATGGCGTGGTCGCCCCCGTCATGGATGGCGTGCAGGGCGCAGTCCATGGCGGCCAGCCCATCCTGGATCACCGGCGCCCCGCTGTCCCAACGGTCGGTGCGGACCAGGGGCCAGCGCTCCCCGTCCGGGCGGCCTGCGAAGGCGGAGGAGACGGCCTGCTGCCCCTCCCCCAGCACGGTCAGGGCGAAGCCGGTGCAGGCGCTGAAGGCGGCATGGCTTTCCGCGCCCTTGTCCAGGCAGAACAGGACCAGCGGCGGGTCAAGGGAAACGGAGGTGAAGGAATTCACCGTCACCCCAACCGGCCGCCCCCCGGCGCCGTGCGTCGTCGCCACGCAGATCCCCGTCGCGAAACAGCCCATGGCATCACGGAAGGCACGCGGATCGACGGTCATGGGGCGGTCCTGGGCTGCGGAAACGAGGGCGGCGGGCATGGGCCATCCGTAGACGAGGGGGCAGCCGGGACGCAAGCCCGCGGATGCGAAAGGATGAACCATGCAGATAGGTGGCGACCGCCCGCCGGACAGGGGCCGCGGGGTGGGACCCTGGGCGGCGCGCAATCCCCCTTGCGCCCCAACATGATCTTTGTTCCCCCCGCCCCGTTCGGGGTAGGATCGCCATGCATGGGAACGGCTGGGTGCGATCATGGCGGGCGGCGGCAACGATAAGGCACCGATCATCATCAAGCGGATCAAGAAGGGGGAGGAGGGCCACCACGGCGGCGCCTGGAAGGTGGCCTATGCCGACTTCGTCACCGCGATGATGGCCTTCTTCCTGCTTTTGTGGCTGCTGAACGTGACCACGGCGGAACAGAAGATGGGCATCGCCGATTTCTTCAGCCCCGCCAGCCCGTCCAAGCAGGAAAGTGGTGCCGGGTCGGTGCTGGGCGGCCAGACCATCACGGTGGACGGAGCCCAGGTGAATGCCAGCTCCCCGCCCCAGATCACCGTTCCCACCCCATCCATCCCCGCTTCCGGCAATGCGCAGGAACAGGTGGAGGATTTCACCGACAGCGCGCCAGGCCGCCCGACGGAGCAGGACCTGACCGGCCGCGGCGCCGGGGAGAAGCCGGGCGGACTGGGTGAGGTGGAGGGGCTGGCCGCCCTGGAGGCCGCCGGCCAGCGCGACGCGGCCGACACCAACCGTGATGGTCGCGTCGACAGCCAGGAGCTGCAGGAAGCGCTGGCCCGGCTGGAGCAGCAGCGTTTCGAGGAGGCGGTGAAGCAGTTGCGCCAGGCGATCCAGTCCGTGCCGGAACTCCAGACCCTGGCGGAAAGCCTGATCATCGACCAGACGCCGGAAGGCTTGCGCATCCAGTTGGTGGACCAGTTCGGTTATTCCATGTTCCCGTCCGGGGGCGCGCGGATGCTCCCCCAGACGGCGCAGCTTATGGGAGCGGTGGCCCAGGCCGTGCGCCAGTTGCCCAACCGCCTGTCCATCAGCGGCCATACCGACGGCATCCCCTTCCGCCAGGGGGCCGGCTACTCCAACTGGGAACTGTCCAGCGACCGGGCCAATGCCAGCCGCCGGGCGCTGGAAGCGGCGGGGATCAGCCCCGACCGCTTCGAATCCGTCAACGCCATGGCGGATAGGGACCACCTGTTCCCGGAGGATCCGAATTCCCCCCGCAACCGTCGCATTTCCATCGTCCTGCTGCGTGAACAACCGGGCGGTGCCGTGGGCCCGGCCCCGGCGGGTCGCTGAATCGGACGTGGCGCCGCCCCTTCCGACGCGCACCGGTCGCGGTCGCGAACAATCCTTTCGATCCGCGCTGGCAAAGCCGTACTAATCTGTTAGAGTTCCTTTTGCGCCTGCGAAAAGGACGAGAAGAGGTCGGGTCAACCGCCCCCGGACAGGCCGCCCACCCCCAAGGCCATTCCCGGATGGCCCTGCGGCGGGGTTCGGCGCCTCGCAGCGGCAAGACATCAACCGCCAGCAGGGGGAGCGGTGCGTGAGCGTGATGGGTCAAGGGGTCGGCCAGCTTCTTGCGGCTTACGGGTCGAACGGGTTCTATGATGAGCTGTTCGGCGGGGCGGGAAACGCCGCCCATCACACGGCCCCGATCCGGGCCCAGCTTGCCAGTCTGGATTATACCGATCTGAAGCGGCGGGCCCGCGATGCGGAACGGGAGCTGTACAATCTGGGCATCACCTTCCTGGTCTATTCGGAAGCGAAGGCGATCGACCGGATCCTGCCCTTCGATGTCATCCCCCGGGTCATCTCCGCCGCCGAATGGGCGCATCTTGAGGCGGGGGTGCAGCAGCGGGTGGCGACACTGAACCTGTTCCTGCACGACATCTACCACGACAGGAAAATCATCAAGGACGGGGTTATCCCGGCCGATCTGGTCCTGGGCAATCCCAATTACCGCCCGCAGATGGAGGGGATAGGCATCCCCTTCAACACCTATATCCATATCATGGGCGTGGACCTGGTCCGGGATGAAGCCGGAACCTTCCGGGTGCTGGAGGATAACGGGAGGGTGCCCAGCGGTGTCTCCTATGTGGTGGAGAACCGCCACATGATGATGCGTGCCTTCCCGGACCTGATGGCCGATATCGGCATCCGTCCGGTGGAGAATTATGGCGTCAAGCTGCTGGAGGCGATGTGTGAGATCGCAGCACCGGAGGTGACGGATCCAACCGTGGTCCTGCTCTCCCCCGGGCCCTACAACAGCGCCTATTTCGAGCACATCTTCCTGGCGCGGGAAATGGGCGTGCCCCTGGTGGAGGGGCGGGACCTGGTCGTCATGGACGACAAGGTGTGGATGAAGACGACGGGCGGGCTCGCCCGGGTCCATTCCATCTACCGCCGCATCGGCGACGACTTCCTGGATCCGCTCGCCTTCAACCCCGACAGCATGCTGGGCGTGCCCGGGATCTTCGAGGCGTACCGCAAGGGCAATGTCGCCCTGGCGAACGCGGTCGGCACCGGGGTGGCGGACGACAAGGCGGTCTATGCCTATGTGCCCCGGATGATCCGCTACTACCTGGGGGAGGATCCGATCATCCCCAATGTGGAAACCCACATCTGCCGGGAACGGGAATCTCTGCAGTTCACCCTGGACAACCTGGACAAGCTGGTGGTGAAGCCGGTGGGGGAAGCCGGTGGCTACGGCATCACCATCGGCCCCCGCGCCAGCAAGGCGGAGCTGGAGGCCTGCCGTGCCCAGCTCCTGGCCGATCCGGCGAATTACATCAGCCAGCCCATGGTGCCCCTTTCCGTCTGCCCCACCCTGGTGGATGACGGGATCGAGCCGCGCCATGTGGACCTGCGTCCCTTCGCGATCACGGCGCGGGACACCTGGGTCCTGCCCGGCGGACTATCCCGCGTGGCATTGAAGAAGGGCACCTTGATCGTGAATTCCAGCCAGGGGGGCGGGTCCAAGGATACCTGGGTGCTGGAGCATGACGGCCCACCGGAGGGGCAGGCGATGGGCCCCGGCGGCACCATGAGCCAGAGCCTGGGCGGCATGGTCCAGTCCCTGACAGGCACCGCCGGGCGGGAGGGCTGAGCCATGGCCGTGCTTCTGGCGCGCTACGCGGAATGCGTCTTCTGGCTGGCCCGGTACATGGAGCGGGCGGAGAACCTGGCCCGTATCCTGGATGTGCATGAAACCTTCGCGCGGGACAGCCGCGGGTCCAAAAGCTGGCTTCCCATCGTGGAACTGAACGCCGACCGGGACCGGTTCTTCCAGCTCTACCCCACCGCCTCGGCGGAGAATGTGGTGAACTTCTATGTGCTGGATGCGCAGAACCCGACCAGCATCCTGTCCGCCATCCGCTCCGCCCGGGACAATGCCCGCCAGTTGCGCCCGTTGATCAGCACGGAGATGTGGACCCAGCTCAACGTCTTCTACAGCATGCTGCTGACCCTGGGCCCCCAGGACATCGCGCGCCACAACCTGCCCAAGCTGTGCAGCACCATCAAGGAAGCCTGCCAGACCCATGCGGGCATCACCGAAGGCACGTTCTTCCGGGACCAGAGCTGGCATTTCTATGTGTTGGGCAAGTACCTGGAGCGTGCGGACCAGACCACCCGCCTGCTGGACATGAAATACCACACCCTTCTGCCCAACGCGGCCGATGTGGGATCGCCCATCGATATCAGCCAGTGGAACGCGCTGCTGCGCTCCGCCGCCGGGTACCATGCCTTCCGCCGGGTCTATCCCCGCGGGATGACGCCGGCGGCCGTGGCCGGGTTCCTGCTGTTCAATGACAGCTTCCCCCGGTCGGTCACCGTCTGCGTCCGGGAGGTGGAGCAGGTATTGAGCCGCCTGACCGCCAAGTACCGGCTGCGTCGCGGCAATGTGGCGATGGAACGGGTGGATGAGATCCAGGCCGCCCTGAACAACCACCCCATCGATGCCGTCATCGCCAAGGGCCTGCACGAGTATCTGGATTGGCTACAGCTCCGCCTTGGCGATGTGTCGCAGGAGATCGCACGCGCTTTCTTCGGCATCGAACAGCCCCTTCCCGCCAATCTTGAGGGATTGCCCGTCGCCGAATAGCGTGGGAGCATGACAGGGTCAGCCTGCGATCCCCTCTCCCCCTGAGGGAGAGGGGTGTGCGGAGATGGTCGGGGGAACGGGTGCTTGCCTTGGGGCCGGGTGACTTGAGGACGGGGGCCATGCGGGATGATGGCGGTCTTGGGATGGTGGGGGCCGTGGAAGCCCCGGGGGCATGGGCATGAGCATCATCACCCCGCCGTTCCGGACTTTGCAGCAGTTCTTCCGCTCCGGCCCCATGCCCTGCCCCTATCTGCCCGGCCGGGTGGAGCGCAAGCTGTTCACCCGCCTGAGCGGCCCCTATGCGGCGGAGATGAATGCCGGGATGGCCCGGGCAGGCTTCCGGCGCAGCCATGACATCGTCTACCGGCCGGTCTGCCCCGGCTGTTTGGCCTGTGTGCCCGTGCGGGTTCCAGTCGCGGATTTCGCTGGCAGCCGGACCCAGCGCCGGCTGATCCGCCGCAACGGGGACCTGACCCTGTCGGCCGCCCCAGCCCGGGCGACGGTGGAGCAGTAC
>JBJOKR010000187.1:0-9561 GCA_046045995.1 Pseudomonadota bacterium
CTCGGCGACCAGAAGACCAGCACCGATCCCGGCGATGGTGCCCAGGGCGATGCCGACGCGCTCCCCGCGGGAGCGGCGCTGGCGGCATTCCTGCTCCAGCCGGGCCATATTCGCCCGCTCGATCTCCGCGGCCCGGATCTCCCCCGGCGTGGGCGTGCTGGTGAGCGGCTTGAAGCTGCCGACCTGCTCGGCCTGCGCCGGCACTGCCTGTGCCGCCACATCCCTTGCCTCCGCCGTCCCGGGCAGCATCACCAGGGCGACAAGGGCAAGGCCGGGCAGCGGGCGCATCAGCGCCGGCCCGCCCAGAAGTCCGCCGGGGCGGAGACGGAGGGAGCACCGGCCAGATTGCCGTCATACAGGTATCGCAGATAGGACTGGTTGTAGGACAGGCGTCCGTTGAAGCGGTCGTAATAGCCGGTGCGGGGGTTGTAGCCCAGGCTGCTGCCGGCGAAGGGATTCTCATAGATCGCGACGCCGTCCCCGGTCAGCCGGGACATGCGGGTGTCCCGCTGGTCCATCACCGGGCCGTCGCCCAGGGCGCCCAGGCGGGCACCGGCGAAACCAGTGCTGGCGACGCCGCCGCCGTTGAAGCCGGTCCCCACATGGACGCTGCCGTGCAACCCGTCCGCCTCCGCCGGGCCGCCATTGTTCTGGAAGGCCAGGGCCGACAGGGCATCCATCTGGGCATCGGCGCCGATCCCGGCCCGGGCCCGCTCACCCGGCAACGGTGCCCGTCGTGCCTCACTGAAGCCCTGGACCACCACGCCTTCCGGCAGGATGCTCCGGTCCTTCGGCAGGGCAGAGGCCACCTGGGTCGGTTCCGCCTGGGCCAGGGCCGGGGCGACGGCACCCAGCGCGGCGATCAGGGCCAGGGCGGTGCGGATCGGGGCATGCGTGGAACGGCGGGCGGTCATGGCTCTCTCCGGACGGGCGGAACGGCGGACGGGCTGTATGGCGGGCATCGTCACCCCTTACAGTTCTGCGTCCGGGGCCCCGCCGTCAAGGGGGGGATCGGCGGGCGATCCCTCCCGCGGGCGAAAATCCGTCAGCCCTTCGCACCCGCGGTGAACCCGGCATCGCGCACCGCCTCCGCCGCGGTGCGGGCCGGCTTCATCCCCTTGACCGGGGCGAAGGCCAGGGCGACCAGCAGCCCGGCATAGGCCAGCATCATCAGCTTGGCCGCCACGGCCAGGTGCAGCGGCAGGGTGCCGATCAGGCCCATGGCGATGGTCGCCACGATGAAGAAGGCGGCGAAGACCAGCGGTCCCATATGCAGCGGCTTCGGCATGTCGTTCCTCCCATCCATCGGTTTCCGTCACCCCCCATGTGGGGCGGCCCCCACGGGGCGCAAGCCGCAATCGTGTTCACCCCCTCTCATTCCCCCTGGATCGGTGGGGCTTTGGTTCCACAATCCCCCTTGGCGGGAGCCGGTGACCGCATAGGGCGGTTCGACATGGATCCCGTCCTGGAGGCATGGGGGCCTGGATGCATCGGGGCCTGGGGGCCTGGGGGATGGCATGAGGGGGGATGGACCGGCAGGGTGGCTTGACCCGATTGTTGATGACAACACTGTGTCACTTTGGCAACAGGCTGCGGAAAGCCGCCCATTGCCCCGGAATTGCCGTGCTTTTGACCTGGAACAACGCCGCCCGGGCAACACTTTGGCAATAATCGGGGCCTAAGGTCGCTGCATCGCAACCGGGACCCAGCCCCGCCGGTGAACGCCATGACCAGTGCAAAAACCCATCAGGGGGACACCCCCGCCGAAGACGGGGCCATGCCCCCGCCCGACCGATCCAACCGATGGTTCACCATCGGCGTCTGGGTGGTTCTGCTCTCGGCCGCCTGGTCCCTGCCGGTGCTGGGCCTGATCGAAAAGCAGCGGGCCCATGCGAAGATGGAATCCGGCATCTATTACACCCCCCGGATGCCCGCCGAACATTATGTCCAGGGTGCCGGGACGACCGAACCCTGACCGGCTGGGGCATTGACGAACCCGCCCGGGCAGCGTCAAACCTCTGCCCCATGTCGACCGATCCGATACCCCTGCCGCCCACCCTGTCCGATGCCGCCGTCGCCGTGCTGACCACGGCGGCACCGATGGGTAAGGTGCGGCTGTCCCGGGCCTATGCCGCCGCCTGGCGGGACGGGCGGATCACGGACCTGGGCGATGCCCGGCCCCCCGACCGCCCGGCCCGCCCCGACCGGCCGGAACTGCGCCTGCCGCGCGACATGCCCAAGCGGCGCAAGGCCCAGTCGGTGGCCGGACGCACGGCCCTGCTGCACGCCCTTGCCCATATCGAACTCAACGCCATCGATCTGGCCTGGGACATCGCCGCCCGCTTCCGTACCATGCCGGACGGGACGGCCCTGCCGCGCGCCTTCTTCGATGATTGGGTGACCGTGGCGGATGAGGAGGCGAAGCACCACGGCTTGCTGGCGGAACGGCTGGCGGCCTTAGGCGCGGCCTATGGCGACCTGCCCGCCCATGACGGGCTGTGGCAGGCCAGTGAGATGACCGCCCACGACCTGTCCGCCCGGCTGGCCATCGTGCCCATGGTGCTGGAGGCGCGGGGGCTGGACGTGACGCCGGTGATGGTGGAAAGCCTGCGCAAGGCCGGGGACGATGCCGCCGCCGATGTGCTCCAGCTGATCCATGATGAGGAGATCGGGCATGTGGCCTCCGGCCGGCGCTGGTTCGGCGCCTGTGCCGCCGCCTGCGGCCAGGACCCGCAGGATTACTGGCAGCATCTGGTGCGCAGCCTGTTCAAGGGCGACCTGAAGCGCCCCTTCAACCACCGCAGCCGCGACCGGGCCGATTTCCCCCGCGACTGGTACGAACCGCTGGGTGTGGGTTAGGGCTAGCCTTGGCCTTCTTCATTGTCCGCCGGTTACCGTTCCGCAACATTCGACCCGTTGTGGAGCGGGGCCGGGCGTGATTACCATCATGGCCTTACTTCCTGTATGGAAAGGCCATTGCCCATGCCCGTCGCCCGTTCCGCCCGTCTTGCCCGCACCCTGGCCGGCGGGGCGGCCTTGGCCGTCCTTCTGTCCCTGTCCGGACCGGCCCTGGCCCATGACGGGCATGCTCCGGCGCCCGGGGCGTCATCGGCGGCGGCGACCCAGGTGGCCCAGGCCCCGGCCGGGCAGACGGCGGAGGATAAGCGCCTGAACGCTTTCCTGGATGAGGTCTGGGCCCGCACCCTGGAGCGCAGCCCCGACCTGAAGGTCCAACTCGGCCTGAAGGAGACGGGCGGACGTTGGACCCCCGTTTCCGACACTTTCGGGGAGGAGGGGGAGGCGATCCTGCGCGCCGATCTGGAGAGGCTGAAATCCGGGTTCGACCGCAACGCCCTGTCGGACCAGGGGCGCATCAGCTACGACCTGTTCGCCTATGTGGCGGAGGATCAGCTGTCCTGGGCGCCGCTGCGCTACGACACCTATGCCTTCACCCGGCTGGACGGCGCCCATGTGAACATGCCGTCCTTCCTGATCAGCACCTTCCCCGTGGCCGATGCGGCCGATGCCCGGGCCTATATCGCCCGCCTGTCCGATATGAAGCAGGTGCTGGCCGACATGGTCACCGCCGCCACCGTCCGGCTGGAGCGTGGTGTGGCCCCGCCCGCCTTCAACTTCCCCAGCATGGTGGAGGCGGCCCGCGCTGTGGCCAGCGGCCGCCCCTTCGATGACGGCCCGGCGGACAGCCCGCTCTGGACCGATATCCAGGCCAAGGTGGCTGCCCTGTCCATCCCCCAGGGGGAGAAGGATGCCCTGATCGCCGCCGCCCGCACCGCCCTGGTCCAGGATGCGGGCCCCGCCTACCGTGATTTCGCCGCGGCGATGGAGGCGATGGGCGCCAAGGTGACGGCGGTGAACGGTGTCTGGGCCCTGCCCAAGGGGGGGGAGGTCTACCGCACCGCCATCCGCGCCAACACCACCGTGGACATGACGGCGGAGCAGATCCACGATATCGGCCTGAAGGAGGTCGCCCGCATCCAGGAGGAGATGCGGGGGATCATGCGCCAGGTGGGGTTCAAGGGCGACCTGAAGGCCTTCTTCGAGCATCTGAAGACCGCACCCGAATTCTACTACCCCGACACGGCGGCGGGGCATGAGGCCTATATGGCCAAGGCGACCGCGACCATCGCCGCCATGGAAGCGAAGCTGGACGCCTGGTTCGGGGTGAAGCCGAAGGCGCGGATGGAGGTGCGGCGGGTGGAACCGTTCCGCGAGGCCTCCGCCCCCGGGGCCTTCTACCAGCAGCCCTCCCTGGACGGCAGCCGGCCCGGCATCTACTACGCCAACATGGCCGACATGAAGGCCCTGCCCACCTGGGACCTGGAGACGCTGGCCTATCACGAGGGCATTCCCGGCCACCACATGCAGATCGCCATCGCCCAGGAAATCCAGGGCGTGCCCGCCTTCCGCCAGGTCTGGAACACCAATGCCTATGCCGAGGGCTGGGCGCTCTATGCGGAGTATCTGGGCAAGGAGATGGGGTTCTTCACCGATCCCTATTCCGATGCGGGCCGCCTGTCGGCGGAGCTGTTCCGGGCGGCGCGGCTGGTGGTGGATACCGGCCTGCACGCCAAGAAATGGACCCGCGAACAGGCCATCGCCTACATGAATGAGAACACGCCCAATGCGGAAATCGACAATACCCGCGAGGTGGAGCGCTACCTGAACTGGCCCGGCCAAGCCCTGGGCTACAAGATCGGCATGATCGAGATCCAGCGCATGCGGGCGGAGGCGGAGGCGGCCCTGGGTGACCGGTTCGATATCCGCGGCTTCCACGACACCCTGCTGGCCAACGGCGCCGTCCCGCTCAGCCAGTTGGAGGGTCTGGTGAAGGCGTGGGTCGCATCGCGTTGACCCGTCGGTCGGGGCGGGGGCGGAGCCCGAGGGCCGACGCGGCCCGGGCAGCGGCTATGGCCCTGTCCGCCCTCGTTCCGCTCCTTGCGAACTACGGTCCGGGGATCGTTCCAAGGGGAAATCATCACCATCAACCGACCGGGCAAATCCGGCGAACAGGGGAACAGGGGCATGACAAACGGGGCGCGCGCAGGGATCGGGGCAAAGGTGGCCGGGGTGTTGGCGGCGGGGGTGGCCTTGTGGCTGCTGCCCGCCCTTGCCCATGAGGGGCCTCATGACGGCCATGACCACGGGGCTCCCGTTCCGGCGGCCCAGGTGGCCCAGGCGGCCGGGCAGATGCCGGCGGCGGCGGCCAAGCCCGCGGCAACGGCGGAGGATGCGAAGCTCCGCGCCTTCCTGGATGCCGTCTGGCAGCGCAACCTGGAGCGCAACCCCACCCTGCGCACCCGGCTAGGGTTGCCGGGCGACCACAGCCGCTGGACCCCGGTGTCCGATGCCTTCGGGGAGGAGACGGCGGCCCTGGCCCGCCAGGATCTGGAACGCCTGCGGGCGGAGATCGCGGTGGATGTCCTGTCGGCGGAGGGGCGGCTGAACCACCGCATGTTCACCTACATCGCCGAGCAGACCCTGCGGCAGGAGGAACTGCGCTACGACCGTTACGCCTTTACCCGGTTGAGCGGGCCGCACACCTTCATGGCCTCCTTCCTGGCCAGCACCCACCGGGTCCGCACGGTGAACGAGGCGGAGGATTACATCGCCCGCTTGACCGGCATGCCCGCCATGCTGACCGATTCCCTGGCGGCGATGCAGCGTCGGGTGGAGGGCGGGGTGGTGCCCCCCGCCTTCAACTTCCCCAGCATGGCGACAGCGGCCCGGGCCGTGGTGACCGGGGCCCCCTTCGACGGCAGCGGCAAGGACAGCCCCCTCTGGCAGGACATCACCGGGAAGATCGCCGCCCTGGATGCGCCCGCGGCGGAGAAGGAACGGCTGGCCGCGGCGGCGCGGGCCGCCCTGGTGGACCAGGTGGGCCCCGCCTACCGCGCCTTCGCCGATGCCATGGCCGCCATCGGCCAGGGCCGCACGGGGGCGGACGGGGTCTGGGCCCTGCCCAAGGGGGCGGCGCTGTACCGCGACACCATCCTGACCTTCACAACCGTGGATCTGGCGCCGGACGCGATCCATGAGACCGGCCTGAAGGAGGTCGCCCGCATCCAGGAGGAGATGCGGGGGATCATGCGGCAGGTGACCTTCCAGGGCGACCTGGCGGCCTTCTTCGAGCATCTGAAGACCGACCCGAAATTCTATTTCCCCCAGACGGAGGAGGGGAAGGCCGCCTATATCGCCCAGGCGACGGCCATGATCCGCACCATCGAGGGGCGGCTGGACGATTACTTCGGCGTGAAGCCCAAGGCCCCAATCGAGGTGCGGGCGGTGGAGAAGTTCCGGGAGAATTCCACGGCCGGCGCCTTCTACCAGGCCCCGTCCCTGGACGGGACGCGGCCCGGCATCTTCTACGCCAACATGTCGGACATGACGACCCTGCCCACCTGGGACCTGGAGACGCTGGCCTATCATGAGGGCATTCCCGGCCACCACATGCAGATCGCCATCGCCCAGGAACTGACCGGCATCCCGGAGTTCCGCCGGACCTGGAACAACTCCGCCTATGCGGAGGGTTGGGCGCTGTATTCGGAATACCTGGCGAAGGAGATGGGGTTCTTCACCGATCCCTATGCCGATGCGGGACGCCTGTCGGCGGAGTTGTTCCGGGCGGTGCGGCTGGTGGTGGATACGGGGCTGCATGCCAGGAAATGGACCCGTGAGCAGGCCATCGCCTACATGAACGCCAACCTCCCCAATGTGGAGGCGGACAATGTCCGGGAGGTGGAGCGCTACCTGAACAATCCCGGCCAGGCGCTGGCCTACAAGATCGGCATGATCGAGATCCAGCGCATGCGGGCGGAGGCGGAGGCCGCCCTGGGCGACCGCTTCGACATCCGCGGCTTCCACGACACGCTTCTCGCCAACGGCGCCCTGCCGCTTTCCCTGCTGGAGGAGGTGGTGGAGGCGTGGGTGGCGTCACGGAAGGGGTGATCGGGGTCGACCCGCGGCCCGACACCCGCCCAACGGGGGTTCCCCCGGTCCTCACCCCCGCACGAACACCACCGTGGCAAGCGGGGGGACGGTGATGCGGGTGCTGGCGGGTTGGTCGTCCCAGGCCACATCCTCCACCACGATGCCCGCCCCATTGCCCTGGTTGGACCCGGCATAGAGGGCGGCGTCGGTGTTCAGCACCTCCCGCCAGGGGCCTGCATCGGGAAGGCCGATGCGGTAATCCTGGCGCAGCACGGGCGTGAAGTTGCAGACGATGACCGCCGTGCCGCCCGGGGCGGCCGGGTCCTTGGCGAAGCGGGCGAAGACCAGGGTGGATTCGTCGGCGGCATTGCCCTTGATCCAGCGGAACCCCGCCTCCTCGCAGTCCAGCTCATGCAGGGCGGGCGTGTCGCGGTACAGGCGGTTCAGGTCGCGCACCGCCGCCTGCACGCCCCGGTGCCAGTCGCCGCCCGCACCCGGGTCCAGCAGGTGCCAGTCCAGCTCCCCGTCATGGTTCCATTCCCGGCCCTGGCCGAATTCCCCGCCCATGAACAGCAGCTTCTTGCCCGGATGGGTCCACATGAACCCGTAATAGGCGCGCAGATTGGCGAATTGCTGCCAGGCATCCCCCGGCATCCGGCCCAGGATGCTGCCCTTGCCGTGCACCACCTCATCATGGCTGAGTGGCAGGATGAAGTTTTCAGAGAAGGCGTAGAGCAGGCCGAAGGTCAGGTCGTGGTGGTGGTAGCGGCGATGCGCCGGGTCCCGCTGCATGTAGCGCAGGGTGTCGTGCATCCAGCCCATGTTCCATTTGTAGCCGAAGCCCAGCCCGCCGACATATGTCGGCCGGCTCACCCCCGGCCATGCGGTCGATTCCTCCGCGATGGTGACGGCACCGCCGCCCATGCCTTCGTCCGGGGAATAGACCAGTTCGTTCATGGTGCGCAGGAGGTCGATGGCTTCCAGGTTCTCCCGCCCGCCGAAGCGGTTGGGGATCCACTCCCCGTCCTTGCGGCTGTAATCCAGGTACAGCATGGAGGCGACGGCATCCACGCGCAGCCCATCCACATGGAAATTGCGGACCCAGTGCAGGGCGTTCGCGATCAGGAAATTCGCCACCTCCGCCCGGCCGAAATTGTAGATCGCCGTGTTCCAATCCGGGTGGTAGCCCTGGCGCGGGTCCTCATGCTCATACAGGTGCGTCCCGTCGAAGGCATAGGGACCATGGGCATCGCTGGGGAAATGGCCCGGCACCCAGTCGATGATCAGCCCGATCCCAGCCGCGTGGCAGGCATCGACAAAGGCCTGGAAATCCGCCGGGCTGCCGTGCCGGGCGGTGGGCGCGAACAGGCCGGTGGGCTGGTATCCCCAGGACCCGTCGAAGGGATGCTCGTGCACCGGCATCACCTCGATATGGGTGAAGCCCATGTCGCGGACATAGGCGATCAGCCGTTCCGCGATCTCTCCATAGGTCAGGAACCGCCCATCCTCCCCCCGCTGCCAGGAACCCAGATGCACCTCATAGATGCTGATGGGGGCGGACCGGTCCAGGCGGGCCGCACGCTCGGCCAGCCACGGGCCGTCGCGCCAGTCATGCCGGTCCAGGCGGGCCACCCGGCTGGCCGTGGCGGGCCGCATCTCCCCGGCGAAGGCGACGGGATCGGCCTTCAGCGGCAGCAGGTGGCCGTTCGGACCCAGCAACTCATACTTGTAGACCGTGCCTTCGCCAAGGCCGGGGATGAACAGCTCCCACACGCCGATGCCGGGATGCAGGCGCATGCCATGGACCCGCCCGTCCCAGGTGTTGAAATCCCCGACGACGGAAACGCGGCGCGCATTCGGCGCCCACAGGGCGAAGCGAACGCCCGCCACCCCATCCACCACCACCGGATGGGCGCCCAGCACCTCATACAGGCGCCAGTGCCGCCCCTCCCCCAGCAGGTGGCGGTCCAGCTCCCCCAGTCGGGGTGGGAAGCGGTAGGGATCCTCCCCCTCCCAGACATGGGCACCGGCGGTCAGACGCAGGCGGTAGGGGAGGGTGCCGCCATCGGCGGTGATGCCCTTGTCCACCACCCCTTCGAAGAACCCGGCCTCATGCCGGCGGTTCAGGACGGCCAGCTCTGTCCCGTCCGGGGCGATCACGGTCACCGTCTCCGCATCCGGGCGGAATACCCGGATCGACACCTTCTTCGTCCGTCCCTCCCTGTGGGGGCCCAGCACGGCGAAGGGATCGGCATGGGTGGCGGCGACGATGGCGGCGATCACATCCGGGCTGGTCGGCATGGGGCGGCGTCCTGGCGGGCGGGAGTAAGGGGCAAGGGAGGGGGGGCGGGGGCAGAGTGGGGCGGGCAGGGATAGCGCTGTCAAACCTGTCGGGGCAGGGGATCAGCCGCGGGCAACCATCCGGCGCTCCCGGATCGGCTTCTTCGATCGGATCAGATGGTCGGTCAGGCCGGTGCCCCGGCGCAGGGCGACACCCACCTGGAGGATGTCCACCATCGCCAGATGGACCAGGCGGGAGGTCATGGGCGTGTAGATGCTGGTATCCTCCGCCACGTCCACCAGCAGGGAGACGGTCGCCTTCTCCGCCAGCGG
>JBJOKR010000188.1:0-9511 GCA_046045995.1 Pseudomonadota bacterium
GCCAGGCCTGCACCCCGTCCGCGAAAACAGCCCCGTCGCCCCCTGCATCCAGCCAGGCCTTGTAGACGAACTGCGCCTTCGGTGCCATGTCATGCAGCTTCAGCCAGGCCTGCACCCCGTCCGCAACAGCGGCCAAGTCGCCCCCTGCATCCAGCCAGGCCTTGTAGACGAACTGCGCCTTCGGTGCCATGTCATGCAGCTTCAGCCAGGCCTGCACCCCGTCCGCAACAGCGGCCAAGTCGCCCCCTGCATCCAGCCAGGCCGCGAGGAGAAAGCTGGCCTTGTCATGACCCGCGTGGCGGTCCAGCCAAGCCCGTACCTGTCCGCTGATCTCCTGCCATGGCAACCCTGCCTTGAGCCACGCCACAAGAAGGTAGTGGGTCTGTACGGCTTGCGGGGCATAGGCGAACCAGGCCATGGCCCGGTCGCGGTAGCGCGCGGGCTGCCACCGCAAGGCCATGGTCAGCAGGAAATTGCTGACGAACACGGCCGGGGCCGCCCGATCCACCCAGCCCTGGATAACCGACGCCGCTGCGGCATCGGGCAGATTTCCGTCCCTGACCTGCCGTACCATCCAGCCCAGGCTGTTCTGGAAATCCGGATCGCTTTCCAGCCCATCCACAGTGCCTGCATGCTCCGTCAACAGGCGGAGCTTCTCCGCCGCATCCAGCAGGGGGGACCGGAACAGCAGGCCCCGGGCGCCCCGCCAGGCACCTGGGTTCTCCCGCAGTCGTTCGGCGATGATCCGGGACCACGGGATCACCGGCAGGTCGCCGTGCAGGCGTGCCAGCGCCAGGAGGGCGGATTCCACCGCCCCCGTCTGCTCCGCCAGGGTCAGCAGTGCCTGCACACGGGGTCCGGCTGTCGGCGCTTCCCGCAGGTGGTCGCCCAAAACCTGATCGGCCAACACATCATGGGCGACGACCAGCCAGTCCCGGCCGTCCGGATCTGGATCGCGGTCGATCCACAGATCGCGGAGCAGCCGTTCAACAAGGATGGCACGCTGATCCAGGGCAACCGTCTGTGCATCGCGCTCCGGCAAGGGCAGCAGGCCCATGAACTGGGACAACGGGGTGCGCAAGGTTTCCAGGGAAAGGCCATGGAATGTCCGCTGCAAGCGTCGCCAGACCCAATCGCGGAAGGTTCCCCCCTGGCGCAGACGGCCAAGGTCCAGATCCCCGCCGGTTGCCTGCAGATGGAACAGGAAGGCCGCCAGGATCGGCGTACCGCGGCAGGCCCGCAACAGGCCGTCATCCACCGGAATGCCGGCATGGCCCAGGATGCGCCGCACCGTTTCCTCCCGGTATCCCTTGTGCCACGCTGCCGCGGCGGGGGCACCGGGATCGATCTCCACCACCCGCTGCCCCTGCAATCCGTCCAGGGAATCGCGATAGGTCGCGCGGCAATTGGCAACATAGTGCCAGCGGCAATCATCCTCCTCGTTGGCGTCCACCAGGGACTGCACCAGCCCGATGAAGGCGGATCGGGTTTCCACGTAATCCAGCAGCAGCAATACCTTCTGCCCCGGCCCCACTAGCCTGTGCAGGGTGGTCACCAATTCCGCCCCTGCACTCTCCTCCGGCTGAAGCACCAGCCAGCCCCGCGTCTCCGCCAATTCCCCCAGCTCCCGCATCAGCCGGGTCTTGCCGAAGCCGCCGGGCCCGGTCAGCACCAATCCGGTTTCCCGGTTGGTCTCCAGGATGTCCAGCAGCCCCGCCTCATCCCGGATGTCTGCACCGGCGGGGGCGGGATGCCCGGCCAGATGGTCGGCGCGGCTGTAATAGGGCAAGGTGCCGCTGTCCAACAGGTCCAGGAAAGCGCGGCGCCCACTGCGCGTCCGCTTCCGGTCGTTCTCCACCACCTGTCGCAATGTGCGCAGGCCGGTGGGCAAGGGAAAGAAGCGGGCCCGCAGGACGGGATCCCCGTCCAGCACCGGGCGGAAGTAGCTCCAGTCATGGACCGTCACCTCAATCCCGCGCAGATGCGCAAGGCGGGGGTTCCGGTCGGCCAGCGCGGTGAATCCAGCCGCAATCTCCTGCTCCAAGGTCTGCCGCTGGTTCTCATTCGCCAGGGCACCGGACATGCAGAAGAGATAGCGCCGGATCGGATAGCGACAGTGGGCATACCAGGGGCCATACTGGCCCTGGCCCGAGGTGGGCCCCGCCGGCTCCGCCAGGTGGCGGTTCAGCTTGTCCAGCACCTCCACCCAGGCGCGCCGCCCCGCCTCGATTCCGGCGCCTGTGTGCTTGGCCTCCATGACCGCGCCGGGGCCATCCATCCGCGCATCGATGGCGCCATCCTTGCCGGCAGTCTGGTACAGCCTTATGCCGGGATGAAGTTTCGCCAGCGTAAGGCCGGCAAGCTGTTGAAACGCGTCCCCCGGGTCCCCCCTCAGATAGACATGAAGCCTGTCCTCGTGGAAATCGGGAACGCCAAGGGGGTCATTAGGCATGGGTGGAATGCAAGATTTGGTGCAGGCTCCCCGATTGGATACTCTCCTTCGGCTGAGGGCAAGGAGATTCCCGCCCGCCCTCGTCGATCACTGAAACAGGAATGCGCAAGTCGGCATTGATCGGATGGTCCTGTCGCCCCCTCTGCCAGCGCCCGCAGGGTCGGCACGGCCGCGTTTCCGCGGTCCAGCAGGTTGCCCAGATCCACGGTGATCCAGGGGCTCTCGGCCAAGCGGTCGGTGGCGGCGTCCAGCAGGTCCCCGGCCGCCCCGCCCCGGCACCAGGGGTCGAGGGCGTCGCGCAGGGGCTCCGACTGGATCAGGGGGCGCAGATGGGTCAGGGTCCGCTCGGCCGGATCGGCCCGGGCCAGCAAGGAAAGCGCCCGATCCAGCGCCGCCGCCCCGCCCGGCACCGTCTCCACCCGCAGCAGGTCGCCCAGCCAGGCACCCGCCCAGGACAGCCCGGCCGGGCTGTCGATCTCCACCAGGGGCTGGAGGGCCAGATCGCCCCCGCCCATGGACAGATGCTCCCCACCCGCGGCCAGGGTGGCGACCAGGCTGGTGGACAGGGTCGAATCCACATCCAGCCAGATCACCCGCCCGCCCGGCACCCGGGCCAGGAACTGGTGCCCCAGCAGGGCCAGAAGGGTGGATTTGCCGGTGCGGGGCGGGCCGACCACCAGGGCCGCGGCATCGTCGCCGCTGACCAGGTCCAGGTTGAACCCCTCCCCGCCCGCCGCCTCCAGCCGCAGCAGCGGCGGGCAGTTCCAGCGCCGGTTCCAGCCCGCCCCCGGCCAGGGGCTGGACAGGACCATCAGGTCCGACAGCACCACCTGGGTCATCGGCACCTTGCGCGGGTTCGGCCGCACATGGCCGGGCATGGTGCCGTACCACGCGCGCTCCGCCCCCAGACCCTCGGTGATGCAGGCGAAGCCCAGGCCGCGCAGCAGCTTGACCAGCGCATCCTGCCGGTCGTCCGCCGCCGTGGCGCTCTCCCCCCAGACCACGGCGGTGGGGGTGAGCCAGCCGGCCGACGTGCCGACCTGGGCGGCATCCAGCCGGGCGGCCTCCGCCTCCATCGCCTCCAGCATGCCCACCGCATCATGCCGCAGGGTCTGCACCCCGCCGACACTGCGCAGCAGGACGGAGCGCCAGTCATAGGAGGTATCGTCATGCCGCCGCCACAGGGCGGCGAAGACACCGCGCGCCTGCATCTGGTCCATGCACTCGAACCGCCCCGATACCAATGAATGGGACCAGCGGAAGGGAAAGGGCAGGCCCAGCAGCCCGTTCAGCAGGCCGGGATGGGCATGGGACGGGTAACCCAGGATGCCGACCACCCGCATGTGGGTGCGCGATGTGCCGTTGGTCCAGCAGGGGAAGGACCCGGGCAGGCAGCCGGTATCGACGATGGCGGCCTTGAGCGGGAAGCCCGGCACCGGCGGCACCGCCACCCGGTCCATCGGCCGGGGCGAGACGCAGGAATGCAGCATGCCCAGCAGATCCGCCCCGGTCAGTACCCGGGCCTGGCCCAGCACCCGGGCCAGCAGCCCCGCCACCTGATCCACCAGCCGGATGAAGGGCTCCACCTGGTCGCGGTGGACATCGGCCCCCTGCCGCTCCGGCCCGCCCTTGGTGAACCAGGCGGCGGCGCGCCGGGCGGGCGCCGGGGCCGTGGCCGGGGTCCAGGTGATCGCCAGGAAGCTGCGGCTCACCAGCCCCGCCTCCGCCCCTGTCCCTACCGCCCCTGCCCCCGCCCCTGCCGCCCCGATCCGATCCCGCCGCTCCCCGTCGATCAGGGCGCTTGCCGCATGGTCGTCCAGCCCCGCCGGATAGCCCCCGCCCCAGCGCCGCTGGAACTCCGCATGCAGGCACCAGCCCCCGGTGAACGGATGCAGCACCGTCGCCACCCCCGCCGCCATGCGCCGGACCTCCGCCGGGCCCAGCACCGCCTGATCCCAGCCGCGATACTCGATCACGGCCAGCAGCGCCCCATCCTCCTCCAGCAGCACCACCCCATCCGCCACCAGACAATCCCACGGCAAATGCCGCGAGAGCGCATCGAACCCATCATCCCAAGCCGAAAGATACAGCATGCCCGCCTCCCTGCGGAGAGGCGGTCAGTGTAAGCCGCGAACACAGGCAGCGCAGCGGGGTGGGGGTGTAGTGGGGCGTAGACGCTTTAAACAGTCACTTCGGATGTCAGCATCACCGCACCATTGATTTGACAATGTCAGCATTATCCGTCAGGGTGCACAAATTGGAGGTACCCATGAGTGACGGACCGCATCGTTCCTTGCCCATGCGCCGCTGGTGGAAAAAGGCGGCTGAACTCGCAGACAACACCAATCACTCTCTGGAGGAGGTAGGCGAAGCCATCCTTGCTGCCGCTGCAGAAGGGTGGCGTAAGGATATGTCAGGTGCGCTCGCGCGGTCTGTAGCCGTCATTCTTGGGGACAATGACCAGAGAATGCTTTCCATTGATAGGATTGGAGAGTTGGCGCAGATCCGGCACCAGTGTCAGACACCACTTGAAGCTCTACTGGTCGACTCGGCCGTGGACGCACTCCGTTGTAACGTCCCAGAGTCTGAATTGCTGTCGCATGCAGTCAGTGATGCCCTACTGGAGAGCGTGCTTCGCGACCTCAGGTCTATCGAGGAGCACTATTTAAGGGGGTCCTGGAGTAGACGTGCCTTGGACGTGCGAGCCCGACTGGAGGGGGCGTTTTCCCAAGCACGGTTTTCAGAGCTTGCCCACGCCTTGGCGGGCGGGCTTCCCAGGGGCATTGCATTAAGGCCGATCAAACATGACGGCGTGGATGAGGGAGTTCCACTGTGCTAAAGCCTGTACACAAGAGCAAGGGAGATCAGCCGATTCTGATCGATGTCCTCGACGATGGAATGCTCGTGCGTCCTGGCGCGGCGCTGGCGCGGATCGGAGAAACTATCCAGCTCTCAACCGCTGCGCTCGAGGCTTTCTTCTTTGCTGGCTGGCGCTCGGATCTCTTTGATCTCCTTGTTGTAGCAGGAGCCATCGAGTTTAGTGATGTGACTCGACTTCGGCCAAGCTCGCAGTGGTGCCGATGCTTTGATGTAAGGATCTCAGTTCACGACCCGGCGGCTTGGAACCGTCCCGAGATTCTTGATGCTCTCGCTAGTGCAGTCGGCTTTTTGACTGGCGATGTCTGGCGCTTTGAATTCATTGGTCGCCGACTTCCAGTTGCGCCCGTTCGTGAGCAGGCATTGCCGTTTCCGTCGTCAATCCGGCTGATCATGCCGTACAGTGATGGCCTCGACTCGCGGGCCGTTGCCGCCTTGTTCGAACCGTCCGAAGGACAAAATTTAGTCCGCGTTCGGCTCGGGGCCAGCGGCTCCGATCAAAAGAACCTATCGCGCCGTCGGCGGCCTTTTACTCGTGTACCCTATCGTATCAATGTTTCAAAGCGAGAGCGTCGCGAGTCATCGGCCCGATCCCGCGGCTTCAAGTTTGCAGTTGTCACCGGAATTGCAGCACTTTTGGCAGATGCCAAACGGATTATTGTGACCGAGAGCGGCCAAGGTGCTCTGGGTCCGACCCTGACCGTTTCTGCGCACGCATACCCCGACTACCGAGTGCATCCTTCATTTGCCCGCCGCATCGAGCACCTATTCAACGTTCTTTTTGGTCGCTCGGCCCGTTATGAGTTTCCGAGACTCTGGAACACTAAAGGCGAGACGATCGCGGCGGCGGCGGCCCTATCGGCCAGCTTCGACTGGTCCAATACCCGCTCCTGCTGGCAGCAATCTCGTCAAGTCACGGTCAATGGCAAGCGGCGTCAATGCGGAGTTTGCGCAGCGTGTATGCTCCGGCGAATGAGCATGCACGCCGCCGGGCTTAACGAACCAGAACACACTTATGTTTGGTCAGATTTGTCCGCAGCGGAATTCCGGAATGGCGCCGCGCCGGGCTTTTCACTTTTCACAGACGCACTCAAAGAGTATGCCGTCGCGGGTGTGCTGCATCTTGACCATCTGGCTGCCCTGGGAGTGTCGGACCTACACTCTAGGACCCTAAGCCGAGCATCGCGGGAACTAGCGTCAGCACTTGGGGAAGAAGAGAACCACGTAAAAGCCAATTTACAATCGCTACTGCGTCGTCATCGAGAGGAATGGATGTCTTTTTTACAATCACTCGGACCAAGCTCTTTTGTCAGACGTCTGACTTCTTTATTGCCATGATCACAATGTCAGAGCAACCACCATCTGAGGAGATTGGCGAGCGCTTGCGCATCGCCCGAGAGCGGGCGAACTTGACCCAGGCTGCCGCTGCAGCCGCACTGGAGATGGCCCGTACGACTGTCGTGGCCATAGAACAGGGACAGCGGCGCGTTCGCCTTGACGAACTCCAGAAGTTCAGTCGACTGTACGGAACGTCAGTGAACGCCCTTTTGAGGCGGGAGGCCGTCTCTGTCGACCTAAAGCCCAGGTTTCGCAAATCTGGGCAAATCAGTGCTGACGTCGAAGCTGCAGTTGAACTGATGACTTCGTTGGTAGAGGCGGAGCTTGAACTTGAGAACATTCTGGGTGTCCAGCGTACCCGCAACGATCCACCGGAGCGACCACTTGCGCCTGGTGACGTCGTACTCCAAGCTGAGCAGGATGCCCTAGAAATCCGCCATTGGCTTGGGCTTGGGGTTGCGCCGCTTCAGAATGTAGTATCATTGTTAGAGATGCAACTCGGTGTTCGAATATACGTGCGCAAGTTGGCGCCACAGATTTCTGGCCTATACGCCTTCGCCGAAAGCGTTGGCGCCTGCATCCTTCTGAACGCAAACCATCCTAGGGAACGACGTGCGCAGACTGCTGCACACGAACTAGGTCACTTTATCTCAACTAGGCGCGCTCCGGATACGCTGTACGAAGGATCTCCCGAAACAAGCCGGGAAGAGCGGTACGCCAATGCATTCGCGCGAGCCTTTCTGACGCCAGCTCGAGCCGTTATGGCCCGATTCAAGGAGATCACTGCTGGCGGGGGGCAGTTGACCAGGCGCCACGTAATTATTCTTGCCCATACATTCGGCATTTCGCGCGAAGCAATGGTACGTCGCCTAGAGGAGCTGAAATTGGTCCGTCCCGGTGCATGGGAATGGTTTTCTCAAAACGGCGGCATTACCGACGAACATGTTCGCCAAGTTCTCGGGTCTGAAACTGTGCCCGATTTGGACCGCGTAGATTCGAAGCAACTCATTCCGCTACGGGTTGGCACTCTCGTGGTGGAGGCATGGCGTCGATCATTGATTAGTGAGGGACAGATCGCCCGACTTTTCCAGCTTGATCGAGTCGAAGTCCGTGAAATTTTGGAGGCCGCAGAGGCCGAGGGAGGCGGATCGGATGAAGCACTCATGCTTCCGATCTGAGCGGGCCCTGCCCTTAGTGGGAGATGCAAGCTTCTGGATCAATCTTTTTGCCACGAAGAAGGCGGAAGCATTTGTCCGGGGATGGAAAACCTCATTGGCAATCACGGAAATCGCATTGGAAGAACTCGATCGAGGGCGCAGCAAGGGCTGGTCCGCTGCGGCCGAAATGGAGAAGTTGATTGCAAGTGGGTTGACCGAAGTTGCTCCATTGACTCAACAAGATAAGAAGATTTTTATGAGTTTAGTTTCTGGTCCTACATCGCAAACTTTAGATGACGGTGAGGCAGCAACAATTGTGGTAGCTGCTAGACGTGCTGGAACAGCTTTGATCGATGAGCGAAAGGCTACTTCCTTAGCGGCAGCTCGATTTCCTAAGCTCATGCTCTGTTCGACAATTGATCTTCTACTTGATCCTCTTTCGATTGAGCTGCTTGGTGAAGATCAGATTGCAGACGCTATCTTTAATGCTCTAACGGGAGCTAGGATGCGCGTCCCTGCGCATCGGATGGAAGAAGTTTTACATTTTCTAGGACCGACAAGGATTGCCAAATGCCAGAGCCTGCCGGAACGGTACAGACTGCAGTTCCTAAGCCGGATGAGTTAATGGAGTAGCGCAATAAAATTTATTCGCGAATGCTAAATTTGATTATCACCTTTCTCTTGGATCGATTTACTCATCGAGACGCATTGAGTGTCGGTCTTGTTCTAAGGTTCTGCTGCAATCTGACTAGTCCAGACGCCATCCTCTGCCTTGCGATCTCCAGCCACCACGGGTCCCGGCGGGTCAGGGCACGGGCGGGAGTCCAGATCAGTAGGAACAGGGCGATGGCTTGGGGCCAGGCGCCGAAGACCAGGGCCAGTTCGGCGGAGAGCCAGAGGGCGATGCCCAGGATTTCCATGGGCACGCCCAGGATGATCTGGCTGGGGCGGCAGGAGGTGCGGCGGATCGGCACCTCCCAGCCTTCGGGGAGCGGTGGACGGGGATCCATCGGGGTCGGCTCCGGTCAGGAGGCCAGCGCCACGATTTCGTCGCGCAGGCCGTAGGCTCCCGCCCCGGCTACGGTGAAGACGAACACCACCACGCCGGCGATGCGGCTGAACATGGCGGCGACCAGGGCCAGGAGCAGGCCGGCGGTGATGGCGATGGGCACGAAGCTGGCATCGAACACGGCCTGCCAGGAGGCGAATTCCGCCCCGATCTGGTCGATCACCTGGGCCGCCGCGGGGCCGGAGGCCAGCGTCATCAGCAGGGCCAGGATCAGGAAGGCGGTCGGCGACAGGGTCCAGCCCCCGGCCGATGCGGCGGGGGTGGGCACACAGGCAGCGGCCCGGGCGCGGGCGCCCTGCTGGCGGGAGCGGACCGCAGCCGTCCGGCGCCCCGCCCGCGGCAGGATGCCGGAGGGAACGATCCGAAGGGCCGCCGAGGCGATCCGGTCCATCATTCCGGATGCGGAGCGGTGACCCTGGGCGGCCTCGCTCTGATCCCCATCCCGATCGACATGGCGATGGCCGGTCCTGACGGTCTGTGCGGGGCTGTCCCCGCGACTCCGGAATATGCGCATGGTGTCCTCCTTCTCCTCACTGGGCGTGGCTCCACCGGCTGGGTCGGGCCCGGGCGCGCCCGGGCCGGGTCAGGCGAGGGGGTGGAGCCGGAAGGCCCCCGCCT
>JBJOKR010000189.1:0-9319 GCA_046045995.1 Pseudomonadota bacterium
CGTCACCGAACGACCCCAGATCCTCAAGCCACGCCATCGCCACGCCCTCCCACCAAATCCGACACCAACCGAATCACGCAAGCACCAGATTGGCAAGAGCACTCAAGATGTGTGCATCCCGTAGCCCTCAGGGGGAGAGGGGGGCTGGTCGCCCCGTCAATCCACGGCGAAGACCATGGCCTTCAGGTACTGGGTTTCCGGCAGCAGGGGGTGGACCGGGTGGTCGGGGCCGGCGCCGGCGAAGCGCAGGATGCGCCCGCTGCACCCCGCCTCCCCCAGGCCGCGGGCCACTTCCTGATGGAACAGGGGCGGTTCCATGTTGTGGGAGCAGCTGGCCACCAGCAGATAGCCGCCGGGGGCCACCAGCTTCGCCGCCGCCTTGGTCATGCGGCGATAGGCGCGGCTGCCCACGGCCAGATCCTTGCGGGATTTCACGAAGGCCGGGGGATCGGCGATGACCACCTCGAACCGCTCCCCCGCCGCCACCAGCTCATCCATCACGTCGAAGGCATCACCCTTGCGGGCCACGGTCTTCGCCCCGACGCCGTTGGCCTCTGCTGCTTGGAGGGCGATTTCCAGCGACGCGGCGGAACGGTCCACCAGGGTCACATGGCTGGCCCCCCGTGCCGCCGCCAGCACGCCGAACCCGCCGGCATAGGTGTAGAAATCGATGGTGCGCCGCCCCGCCGCCAGTTGGGCGATGAAGGCGCGGTTGTCCCGCTGGTCGAAGAACCAGCCGGTCTTCTGGCCCGATGACAGGTCGGCGAAGAAGGTGGCCCCGTTCTCCTCGATCCGGGTCAGGCCCTGGACCGTGCCCTTGACCACCCGCACTTCCTCGCTCAGTCCCTCATAGGCGCGGGCCCCGCTGTCGTTGCGCAGGACGATGGCGGCGGGGGACAGGACCTGGTCGATGGCGGCCACGATCTGATCGATGCGCAGGTCCATGGCCGTGGTATTGGCCTGGACCACCACCGTGTCGCCGTAGCGGTCGATGATCAGGGCGGGCAGCCCGTCGCTCTCCGCATGGACCAGCCGGTAGAAGGGCCGGTCGAACAGCGCCTCGCGCACGTCCAGCGCCCGGCGGATGCGGGCGGCGAAGAAATCCGTATCCACGACAAGGGCCGGATCGCGCGACAGCATGCGGCAGGCGATCAGGGTATGCGGATTGAAGGTGGCGATGCCCAGCACCTGCCCCCCCGCCTCCGCCACCTTGACGATGGACCCGGCAGGCAGCGCCTTGGCCGCCCTGTCCATCTCGATCTCGTTGGAATAGATCCAGGGATGCCCGTGCTGGGCGCGCTTGTGCCGGCCGGGCTGGATGCGCACGGTCGGCAGCTTGGTCGGGGTCGTCATGTCGGTCATGGGCCGGGACATTAGCGCAAGCGCCCGGGCCCATGGAACCGGCAGGAAACGCACCGGCGGGGTGCGCGGACCGAATATGGCGGCAGGGCCGGTCAGGCCTGGGCCGGAAATGCCCGCCGCGCGGGACCACCTATTCCGCCGCCGTGGCCAGGATCATGGATTTGCACAGGCGCACCCCTTCGGGATGCAGGCCCGTGGCCTGGATACGCTCCTTCAGGTCCCCGTCTGGCAGGCTGGGCAGGGACAGGTGGATGGCATCGCAGCGGTGCTGCTTCGCCACCCGCTCCACCTCCGCCAGCAGGGCCTCCGCCGCGGCGGTGGGGTCGAACAGGCTGAGCGCCACGAACACATCCACCTGCAACACCCGGCCGTGGCACAGGTTGTTGGCCACCTGATAGGTGAACAGGCCGTGGATATAACCCTGGCCGATCTGGGCGACGACGATCCCCGTCGGCTGGGCATGGGGCATGGTGACCACCTTGGGGTCCGTGCCCCCGGCGGCCCCGGCCATGGCCATGCCAGCCGTATCCACCCCACCCGCCATCATGGCCCGGGCAAAGTCCCGCCACCGCTCCAGCCCCAGCTTGGGATAGCTGGACTGAACAACGGGGAAGGCCAGATCAATGCGGCGCGGATCAAGCGATTTGACGATGTATCGGTCGGGCATGGAAGCGGGCGTCCTCAGGGTAGCGTCCACCCTGCCCGGCCTGGACAGGCAGCGCCTTGACGTGGATCAAGTCCGCCGATCATTCTCCGCGCCCGGCCCCTGGCGGATAGGCTGGATGGCCTACGTCGTCCGGCGGGGTGCCGTGACGATCCGTGACACCCCCGTGCGCCCCGGAACCCGGCGGAATCCGTGGAACCGTTCGATGAGCTTTGGCAAAAAGCACCACGCCCAGTGGGGGCAACTGACCGGACTGCGGACATTAGTTATTGCGGATTTATGGTTTCGGGCGCATGATTAGCCAGCTGATACGTCTACGGCCGGGAGCTGGCCATGCCGCCCTTTGACATGGGTCGTGTACGCGACCTAGCCGCGCAGACCGAGGTCAATCCCTGCGGGGCCTGTCCGGTCCGATCGCTGACCGTCTGCGCCGCCCTTGAGGCGGAGGAACTGCGCCGCCTGGCGGAAATCCTGCAGACGGTCCGCCATGACGGCGGATATACCCTGTTTTCCGAAGGGGACCCGGCCGATGTTCTGTACAACGTCACCGCTGGGACGGTGAAGCTGTACAAGCTGTTGCCCGATGGGCGGCGGCAGATCACGGGCTTCCTTCTGCCCGGCGATTTCCTTGGTCTGTCCATCAACGACACCTATGCCTATACGGCGGAGGCGATCACCCCGGTCCAGCTCTGCCGCTTCCCGCGCAAGCGGATGGAGGTGCTGCTGGAGGAATTCCCCAAGATGCAGCGCCGCCTGTTCTCCATGGCGTCCACCGAATTGGCGGCGGCCCAGGACCAGATGCTGCTGCTGGGCCGCAAGACCGCGAAGGAGAAGATCTGCTCCTTCCTGCTGATGCTGTCCCAGCGGGCCCAGCGCCGCGGGCACAAGGAAAACCCGGTGCATGTGCCCATGAGCCGGGCCGACATCGCCGATTACCTGGGACTGACCACCGAAACCGTCAGCCGCACCTTCACCCAGTTGAAGACCAGCCGGGCCATCAGCCTGCTGGAAGGCAACAAGGTGCAGATCCAGGACATGGACGCCCTCTACGACCTGGCCGAAGGCGCCTGACGGCAGGGAAGACGGCACGATCACAGGTCGGATCGGCGAAGCCCGGTACCGGAATCCCGATACCGATGGTCGGCAAGGCACCCTGCCAACGGTCGGAAATCCCAACCCTTGGTAGGGCGCCGACCGCCGCAGCACCGCCTGCGCGGCGGCGCCCAAGGCCATGGAGTGACCGCCCGGCGACTGTGGGAAGCAAAGCAGCCTTTGATCGGTCACGATGAAAGGCGGCTGGTTTGGTCCGAGAGTCCCAGGCGCCGCCCCGGCATGACGCCCCCACCCCGTTACGCACGCCCCGTCACGCGCGCCCGGGGCTCCAATGGGCGGGGTGGTCCAGGAAGCGGCGGATGTCGGCCAGGGCGGCGGGGGGAAGGTGCCGGCCATCGGCGGCGGCTTCCAGGATGTCCCACCAGCTTGCCAGGGCGTGGAGCCGAACACCCAGCGGGCTCAACCGTGTATGGATCTCATCGAAGATGCCGTACTGGAACAGCACGAACAGGTCCCGCACCACGCCCCCGGCTTCCGTCAGGGCCTGGACCAGGGCGACCTTGCGGGCGCCGTCGCTGGCCATCTGCTCCACCAGCAGTATCCGGGACCCGGGGGGGATATGCCCTTCCACGCGGCTTTTGTGCGGATCCTCCCCGCCATCGCGGCGGACGAAGACCAAGGGCAGGTTCAACCGATCGGCGATCAGGGTGGCAAAGGGCACGCCCTGACCCTCCGTCCGGCAAGCGACCATGTCCAGGTCGTCCCGGTGGACGTCCTCCCGGTCGATGTCCCGCGCGATCATCTCCAGCGCCAGGCGCAGCAGGGCGTCGCGGGCATGGACATGGCCCAGCGCCAGCCGGGCATCCACATGCAGCGGGCTTTCATATCCCTGGGCCAGGCGGAACGGGGCGTCGGCGTCATAGCGCACGCACCCTGTTTCCAGCAGAAGGCGTGCCGTCGCGATCGCCCCCTGCCGCAGTTCCATATCGGCGAAGTCCGGCAGCATGGCGGTCCCCTTTCCCCATCCGGCGGGTCCGGTGCCCCCGGACCTGGAGACAGCCTAACAGCCCTGCCCGGCCGCGGGGGTGAGACAGATCAATCGCGTCGCGGGCAAAAAAGGGGTGCCCCGGGCGGGAGGGCCGCGCCGGTCAGGTGATGGCCGCCAGCGCCTCTTCCAGCTCATTGAAATCGGGCATGTATTCCGACGGCACCTTCTTGCGCGCCGCCTCGATGCTGACCTGGGGGGCGTAACCGGCCAAGTGGGCGGTGATGGCCGCGCGGATGACGTGGTAGAACTGCGTTTCCTCCTCCGCGATGCCCTTCAGGCGGGAAGCGATGGGGGCGGCCAGGCAATAGGACAGGAAAATGCCGAGGAAGGTGCCGACCAGCGCGCCACCGATCAGCTTGCCCAGCACCTCCGGCGGTTCGGTGATGGAGGCCATGGTCTTGATCACGCCCAGCACGGCGGCGACGATGCCGAGTGCGGGCAGCGCGTCGGCGATGCCCTGAATGGCGTGGGAGGAGTGCATGGCCTCATGCTTGGCCTTGTCGATCTCCTGCTCCATCAGGGCTTCCAGCTCATGGGGATTGTCCACGCCGATGGAGAACATGCGCAGATAATCGGCGATGAACTTGACCGTGAATGGGTCTTTCATGATCCCGGGATAGGCGTTGAAGATGTTCGATTCCATGGGCTTTTCGATGTGCTGTTCGATCGCCAGCACGCCCTTGGTCTTCATCGTCTTCAAAATCTGGTACAGGAGCGCCAGCAGCTCCATGTACTCTTTCTTGTGGAACCGGGAGCCGCCGAAGATCTTCTTCACGTCGCCAACGGATTGTTTAACCGTATGGGTGCTGTTCGCGATCAGGAACGAACAGACGGCGGACCCGCCGATGATCATCACCTCCTTCGGCAGGGCGCCGATGATGATGCCCATCTTGCCCCCGAAGATGACGTACCCGCCGAACACACAGAAAAAGACGCCGAAAAGGCCGATGGCGGCGAACATGACCTACCCCGGTTGGTGGAACCCGTCCCGAAGGTAGAGGGTCAAGGTAAACGACCCGTTTGTCAAATCCTGCGCACCGGCGGATCCGTCGTACCGCCCCATCAAAGGGCTGCCGCCACACCCGGATCCGCCACACCCGGATCCGTCATACAAGGATATCGTGGTGTTCGGCGTGTTTGCGCATCCAGGCCTGGGCGTAGGAGCAGATGGGCATGATCCGCAGCCCTTCCGCCCGGGCGATGGCGACCACGCCGCGCATCAGACGGTCGGCCGCCCCGGTGCCGCGCAGGGCGGGCGGGGCTTCCACATGGGGAATGCGGATGATGCCATCCGTTCCCCGCCGGTAATCGGCGAAGGCGATGTGGCCGTCCACCTCCAGTTCGAAGCGGGTGCGGGCGGCATTGTCGCGGACAGGGCTGCCCGTGATCTCATTGGTCTGATCGCTCATCGGTCTTCCTCTCTCGAGCGTGCCCGGCATTCATCCGGGGGGATCGGCCCGGCAACAGCCGCGGGCGGCGTGCTGTCCCGGGCCCGGCCCCAAGGACTTGGCCTCATGCCCGTCCAGGGGTATCGCCCCGGGCCCCGTCCCCGCAAGGACTCTCCCCAGACTGGGAAATTTCCGATAGGGTGGCAGCTTCCCTGGTACTCCAGACGGCAGGCGCAAGAATGGCAGACATGCTCTCCGGCGATCAGATTGACCGGTCGAGCATCCTCTCGGTCCCGGTGCAGGTGTCGGTGCGGCTGGGTCGCCGGCGGCTCCGGATCAGTGAGCTGCTGCGCCTGGGCCCCAACGACGTGGTCGATCTGGAACGCGCGGTGGGGGAACCGGTGGACCTGTTCGTGAACGACCGCCTGGTCGCGCGGGGGGAGTTGGTGGTGGTCGACGGGCGCCTGGGCCTGACCATCGTCGAGCTGCTGCCCCAGGCCGTGCGCGGCCGGGAGCCGCTGGGCCCCGGCCCGGGGGAGTGACCCTGGCCTTGGAAAGCGACCCGGGTGAATGACCCTGGCCTTGGAAAGCGATCTGGGGCAGTGATCCACCCCCCGCGGAAGCCGCACTGCGACATCGATTCCCGAGCGGACTCCACAGACCTGTCCACAGGGCGGACAACCGCCGCCCGGTCCCGCACAGCCACTGCCCGGCCCCGCGACAGGGTGCCACGGCATGGCTGGAAGCCGCATGGTCGCTGGCATGCGCGCGGGTCGTGGGCTTGTCGCAGGGCTGCCCAAAAAGCGGGCATAGGGTCCGAACCCAAGCGCTGGCGCACCCGACTCGCAGGAATTCACAGAGTTTTCCACAGATTTTGGGGACAGCCGAGCATCGCAGGCGCGAAAGGATTAGGCACAAGCCCTTCAGGATGCCCCGGCCCTTCGGGATGCCCCTGGCCGGGGGGCGGTGGTTGGGGGCTGGCGCCCCGGGTGGCCCCCCCTGGCGGCGGTCGCGGGTTCGGCGGTCGCGGGTTCGGCGGTCGCGGGTTCGGCTTGCCTTGATCGGCGCCCCGCCATTACCATCTGTCAGGCAAGCAAGTGATTGCTGGGGCGGTGCCGGTACGGGCCGCCGCCAGGGGGGCCGCGGCGATCGTCACGGGTGGATAACCGCTGATGGTTCCCAGGCCCCGAACTCGCTCATCCTGTGAGGAGGACCGACGTGACGACCCGCCTGTCGCTGTTCAACAGCCCTTTCCTTCTGGGCTTCGACCAGTTCGAGCGCACCCTGGACCGGATCGCCAAATCCGCCAATGAAGGGTATCCGCCCTATAATATCGAGCAGACGGGTGAAGACGGTCTGCGTATCACCCTCGCCGTGGCCGGTTTCACTTCCGAGGATCTGCAGGTGCAGATGGAGGATAACCAGCTGGTCATCCGTGGCAAGCAGACCGATGACAAATCCCGGATCTACCTGCACCGTGGCATCGCCGCCCGCCAGTTCCAGCGCAGCTTCGTGCTGGCCGACGGGATCGAGGTGATCGGCGCCAATCTGGACAACGGCCTGCTGCATATCGACCTGCGCCGGCCCATCCCCGAACCGAAGGTCCGCACCATCAAGATCGCCACCCCCGCCGCGGGGGAGGAGCGGAGCGGTCCCACCACCATCGACGTGTCGCCCGACACGCGGGAGTGAGCGGGGCCGGGTCGGCGGGACCGATCCCGGCAGCCCCCGGCCCCGTGACCCCCGCCGCCCCGTCCGACCGTCTGCCGCAACCGATTGCGGCAGATGATTGCCCAGATGATTGTCAGTAAATCCATCCGCCGCCGGACGGCCCAGACCGGGAGTCCGCCGGTGCCATGGCCCGGGAGGGCAAGAAGCATGAACCCGACGACCACATTCCTTCGCCAGTTATCCCCCCAGGATTTCGCCACCTTCGGCGTCAACGACGTCGCCTATGTGAAGCCGGTGCAGGTGAACGGCCTGCGTGGTTTCGCCATCCATGCCGCCGACGGCACGGCCCTGGCCGTGGTGACCGACCGCCTGGTCGCCGCCGCCACCGTGCGCCAGAACGACATGGAAGCCGTCAGCGTGCATTGACCCCGCCGCTACCGCCCCCGCCGCTCACACCTGCATCCCTATCACCCCCATCCACCCACCAGGCATCGATCCAGATGCCGTACAGGGGGGTGTGATCGGGGCGCTTCAGGTGGGACCAGCGGGCCACCCGATCCACCGGGCTGTGGAACAGGGGCACGATCCAGTGCCCCCACAGCACCAGCCGGTCCAGGGCGGCGGTGGCGGCACGCAGCTCATCCCGGGTGCGGGCTTGGCCCATGGCGGCGATCACCGCATCGATGGCGGGTGACCGGATTCCGGGCCAGTTGCGGCTGCCCGGCTGGTCCGCGGCGGCGCTGCCGTAATACAGGGACTGCTCATTGCCGGGGGACAGGGTGCTGACCCAGCGGTGGATCACGGCATCCGCTTCGAACCGGTCGATGCGGGCGCGGAACTGGGCACTGTCCACCAGCCGGGTGCGCACGGTCACCCCGATCCGGTCCAAGGACCGGGCCCAGGTCAGGGCCAGCTTCTCCTCCCCCGCATTCTGGATCAGCAGTTCCAGGGACAGGGGCCGCCCATCCGGCCCAACCTGGCGCCCGTCCACCACCCGGAATCCCGCCGCCGCAAGCAGGGCCATCGCCCGGCGCAGATGCGGGCGCTGGCCGGCCGGGCCGCTGGCATCCGTGCGCGGGGCCCGCCAGGCGGGGCCGAAGGTGCGGGGGTCCACAAGGGTGCGGAAGGGCGCCAGCAGCGCCAGCTCCGCAGGACCCGGCGGCCCCGCCGAAGCACCCAGGTCGCTGTTGGGATACAGGCTTTCCACCGGGCGCAGGGCGCCGTGGAACAGGGCCTTGTTCATCCAGTCGTAATCCAGGGCCAGGCCCAGCGCCTCCCGCACGCGGGCATCGTCCAGGGGCGGGCGGCGGGCGTTCAGGAAAATGGCCCGGGTCCATTCGGTGCGGCCATGGGCGATCTCCTCCCGCACGATGCGCGGCTGGTTGGACGGGGCGCCGTCACCGTCGCCATAGCCCCGGGTCCAGAGGGCGGGATCGGTTTCCACCCGCACATCGGTCTGCCCCGCCTTGAAGGCCTGGAGGGCCACCGTCTCATCCCGGTAGTAATCGATGACCACCCGGTCCACGTTGAACAGGCCGCGGAAGGCGGGCACATCATCGCCCCACCAGGGCCGCCGCCGTTCGAACACCAGCCGCCGCCCCGGCTCCGCCACCGCCACCTGATAGGGGCCGGCCACGGGCGGCACCTCCAGCGTCGTGCGGGTGATGTCCCGGCCGGACCACCAATGTTCGGGCAGGATCGGCATCAACCCGATGATCAGGGGCAGTTCCCGGTCGATGCTGCCGTCCGCGTTCGGGGCAAGATCGAAGCGCACCGACCGCTGCCCCGTCCGGGTCACCGCCGCCACCCGGGAATAATAGCTGCGGTGCCCGGGCCGCCCCTGGTCGCGCAGGATGCGGTGGCTGAACAGCACATCCGCCGCCGTCACCGGCATCCCGTCGCTCCAGATCGCATCCGGGTCCAGGGTGAACTCTATGGTGCTGCGGTCCGCCGCCATGCGGATGCCGGAGGCCAGGCCCGGATACAGGCTGAACGGTTCATCCCAATTGCGTGCCAGCAGGCTGATATGGGACAGGGCGAACAGATAGGGATGCGTCTTGCCGCGCAGGGCATAGGGGTTCAGGCTGTCGAAGGTGCCGGTCATGCTCTCCCGCCGCTGCCCGCCCTGGGGTG
>JBJOKR010000190.1:0-9145 GCA_046045995.1 Pseudomonadota bacterium
TAAGGAAGCTTTGCGCATTGGCGGCCAGGGCATCGGCGGACAGCGCCTTGAACGCATCGGTCAGGCGGGACTGGGCCTGATCGATCAGGGCGATCTTCTCCGCCGCGGCGGCCCGTTCCTGGCGCAGCTGCTCGAAAGCCTGGGCCAGGGATTGCTTGGCGGATGTCAGCTCCGCCCGCAGTTCCCGGTTCTCCCCCTCCAGCGCCGGCAGCCGGTCGGCAAGAGCGGCCAAAGCCGCCTCCGCCGCGGCACGGTCGGCCCGGTCCTGGGCATGCTGGGCCTGAAGCTCCGCCAGAAGCCGGTCCCGCTCCACCAGCTCCGCCTTCAGCTCCCCGTTCTGGCGCAGGGCGAAATCGGCTGCCGCCTCCGCCGCGGCACGGTCGGCTGCCAGCCCCGCAGCGACCCCCGCCGCCCGCAGGCGCATCAGCACGAAGACCAGAAGCCCGGCGATCACCGCCCCCAGGGCGACGGACAGCGGTTCCACCACGAACGACATCATCCCGATCACCCCCGGACGTGCCGGCCCGGGTCAGTTACCCCGAGCGACGATCCGAAGGATAACGGAAAGTGGACGAATTACGAACAGGAGATGAACAGACTAGTCAACGCCGGAAAGCAGAGCCGCGCGCACCACCCCTTCCGCCGCCTCAAGGTCCCGCAGCCAACCGGTCACTTCCGCCACGTCAGGCAGGTCGATCAGGGAATCCATGGGGCTTGCCGAGGGATAGCGGTAGATCCAGGAGAGGGGCGTGAACCGCTCGAAGGGCAGCAGACGGGGCCGCAAGGTGTTTCCGGGCGGGACCAGATCGAGAAGCAAACCGATGTCATGGGATTTGGGGAAAGCAATGCCCTCCCCAACCAGAACAGCCTTCACCAGCTTTTCCGCCGCTTGCTGGCAGTGATAGGCGGCGATGACGGGCGTAGGCTCCGGCCCGAACAGGTTGTTGCGGATGGCCCTCAGATCGTTGGCGACGACGGTCAGCCAAGCGGCGACATCACGCTCCGGCGGAATAGAGGAGGCGGCCATGGGTGTAGGCCTCATGACTGAGGTTTCCTACATACTCTTTGGCACTATCAAACCCTGTCCGGGTAGCGGGAATCAACTCCACGGACACGCCTAGCCCCTTCACCGCATCATAAAGTTCAAACGGATGGATGGTGCGGCCGATGTCGTCCGGTAGGATCATCAACAGATCATAATCACTATCCGGCCGGGCATCCCCCCGGGCGCGGCTGCCGAACAGGTAGATGCGTTCCGGATCGTAGGCCTTCACGATCCGGTCGACGATGAGCTGAAGGGTCGGGTCCTGCATCAGGGCGTCGGGCATGGGCGCATAATAGCAGAGTTCTGCCGCGGCGGACAGGCGTGCCCGCGCGCCCCCCCTACCGCCCCCGGTCGCCCCCCTACTCCGCCGCCCGGCCCCAGGCGGACAGGCGGTCGGCCATGGGAGCGGGGGGCGGGTCGGCGACCCAGCGGCTGGTGCAGGGGATGCGGGCCGGGTTGCAGCGCTGCGCATGGCGGCGGGCAACGGCGATCACCTCCTCCATCAGGCCCTCGCTGAGGGTGGTGGGGGTGAGGCCGAGGCCGAGAAGGCCCGCATTCTCAACCTCCAGGCTGTTCTCCGCCGCTTCCTTGCGCGGGTTGTCCAGGTATTCCACCGGCACCCCGGTCAGGCGGGAGACCAGGGCCGCCAGGTCGCGCACCGTATGGCATTCGGTCATCTGGTTCAGGATGCGCACCCGGTCGCCCCGGCGCGGCGGGGTCATGGCCGCCAGGTCGATGCATCGGACCGTGTCCCGGATATGGATGAAGGCGCGGGTCTGCCCCCCCGTCCCGTGGACGGTGAGCGGATGGCCCACCGCCGCCTGGACCAGGAAGCGGTTCAGCACCGTGCCGTAATCCCCGTCATAATCGAAGCGGTTCACCAGCCGCTCATCCAGGTCGGTTTCCGGCGTGCCCGTACCCCAGACGATTCCCTGGTGCAGGTCGGTGATGCGCAGCCCGTCATTCTTCGCATAGAACTGGAACAACTGCTGATCCAGGCATTTGGTCATGTGATAGATGCTGCCCGGGTCGGGGGGGTACAGCACCTCCACCTCCTCCGCCATGGTGTCGGGGCCGGAGCGCAGACGGGCGCCGACATAGCCTTCGGGGATGCGCAGGCCCCGGGTGCGGCCATAGCCGTAGACCCCCATGGTGCCCAGGTGCAGCAGATGGGCATCGGGTGCCGCCTCCACCATGGCGCAGAGCAGGTTGTGGGTGGCGTTCACATTGTTGTCGACGGTGTAGCGCTTGTGCTGCCGGCTTTTCATGGAATAGGGGGCGGCGCGCTGTTCGGCGAAATGGATGATCGTATCCGGCCGCCAGTCGCCCAGCAGTTCCTCCAGCCGTTCATAATCCCGCGCCAGGTTCAGGCGGATGAAGGCCATTTCCCGCCCTGTCCGGTCGGTCCAGGCATCCAGCCGTTCGGGCAGGTCGCGGATGGGGGTCAGGCTTTCCACCCCCAGCTCCGCATCGGTGGCGCGGCGGACCAGATTGTCCAGGATCGCCACCTCATGCCCGCGGGCGGAGAAGTGCAGCGCCGTCGGCCAGCCGCAGAACCCGTCCCCGCCCAGAACCAGAACCTTCATGTCACTCTCCCCCTGTCCGGGCCCGCGGCCCGGCCGGTTTCGGCATCACCGGCGGCTTCGGCATCGCAATCGACATTGGCCCAGTCCGGGCAACCGGACCGGGGCCGCCGGTGTTCATTCCGGATGGAACAGGCAAGCCCGCCGGTCCGCCCCCGCCCCGCCGCGGCGAACAGGGGGTATCCCCCCCTCCATCCCCGCAGCCCCGGGCCCTTGGGAGGTAACGCTTTGCGCATCCTGATCCCCACCGATGCCTGGGAGCCGCAGATCAACGGTGTCGTCCGCACCCTGACCACCACGGTCGCCCATCTGCGGGCGATGGGGCATACGGTTCTGGCGGTGGGGCCGGACCGGTTCCGCACCATCCCGGCGCCGGGATATCCGGAGGTGCGGCTGGCCCTGTTCCCCCGGCGCGGCATCGCCCGGATCATGGATGATTTCCGCCCCGACGCGGTCCACATCCCGGTGGAAGGGCCGATCGGGCTGGCCGCCCGGGCGGAATGCCGGCGGCGCGGCTGGCCCTTCACCACCAGTTTCCACACCCGGTTCGGCGATTACTTCGCCGTCCGCCTGGGCCTGCCGCCCGCCCTTCCCTATGCGGGCCAGCGCTGGTTCCACAACGGCGGCTGCGGCTTCATGGTGCAGACCGACACCCTGGCGGCGGAGCTGGCGGGGCGCGGGTTCCGCAACATCCGGCGCTGGAACCGGGGCGTGGACCTGGACCTGTTCCGCCCGCGCGGCGACCGGGACCATCTGGGCTTGGCCCGCCCCATCTTCCTGAATGTGGGGCGGGTCAGCACGGAAAAGAACCTGGAGGCGTTCCTGGATCTGGACCTTCCGGGCAGCCTGGTGGTGGTGGGGGACGGCCCCCGCCGCCCCGCCCTTCAGGCGCGCTACGCCCGTGTCCATTTCCTGGGCTACCGCACGGGGGAGGCGCTGGCCCGCTGCATGGAGGCGGCGGATGTCTTCGTCTTCCCCTCCCGGTTCGAGACGCTGGGGCTGGTGGCGATGGAAAGCCTTGCCTGCGGCACGCCGGTCGCCGCCTTCCCCGTGCCCGGCCCCATGGACATCATCGCCGACAAGCCCGTGGGCGTGCTGGATACGGATCTGCGGGCGGCGGCCCTGGCTTGCCTGTCCATCGACCGCCGGGCCTGCCGCACCCATGCCGAAACCTTCGACTGGCGCCGCTGCACAGGCGACTTCGTGGCCAACCTGGTGCCGATCCGCCCCGGAAATGCCTTGGAAACGCCCCTGGACCAGCCTTGAAGCGGACAGGGATGCGGGCGCATCCTGCCCTGCCTTTGGATTCAGCGGGCGGGATGGGGAAAACGATGAACGGATCGGCGGCAGTGCTGGAACGCGAAGCGGTAGAACAAGTTCCGCCGCACCCCGCGAACTAAACCTTCCGCCGCGCCCTGAACGCCGCCGTCAGGGTGCCGTCGTCCAGGTAGTCCAGCTCCCCGCCCACGGGCACGCCATGGGCAAGGCGGGTCAGGGTGACCCCGCAGGGGGTCAGGCGGTCGGCCAGGTAATGGGCGGTGGTCTGGCCGCCCACGGTGGCGTTCAGGGCCAGCACCACCTCCGTCACCTCCGGGCGGGAGGCGCGTTCCAGCAGGGCTGGGATGGTCAGATCCTCCGGCCCCACCCCTTCCAGGGCGGACAGCGTCCCGCCCAGCACATGGTAGACACCGCGGAAGGCGCCCGTCCGCTCCATCGCCCAGAGATCCCCCACCTCCTCCACCACACAGAGCATGGAGCGGTCGCGGCCCCCGTCGGTGCAGACATGGCAGGGATCGTGGCTGTCCAGGTTGCCGCAGATCCCGCAGGTGCGGATGCTGGCGGAGGCCGCCGCCAGCGCCTCGGCCAGCGGGTCCATCAGCAGGTCCCGCTTCTTGATGAGATGCAGCGCCGCCCGCCGCGCGGAACGGGGGCCGAGCCCCGGCAGCTTGGCCAGGAGCTGGATCAGGCGGTCGATTTCAGGTCCGATCATGGAGCACAGGATAAGGGGATCGCCGCAGCATGTACAAGTTGGCAGATTAAGTTCGACGGCGGTCGAGCATCTCGGAAAGGCGCAAGACCAGGAACCGGTGAAATTCCACTTTCGAAAGGAAATCTCGCAGCTTAGCGTCAGCGGAGAATCTGTGAACTGCCTCGGCGTACAGCTCCTCAAGGACAGAACATCCGCGAAGTGAGCTATTCACGTTTGAAACCTTCGCGTTTATTGATGCCTTGACTTTCTTTTCTGCTTTTTCACAGAAGCCTCCAATCTGCGCTACGCATTTATCAAGCTCCGAACGCCAAGGCGTGGCAAGATCCACTTCAGGTAGACTAAGCCTATTTGGGAAAGTCCACGCGCAGATTTCATGTCCATCCAACTCAAAACAAGTTACCTCCCCGTTCGGCACATCAGCGCGCCTAGCCTCGGCCACGCTTTCAAAGGGCCCAAGCCATACCGACGAACCGGGAGATCTCTCAACAACAAGAGATTCAGAGTATGGTGTTTCCATAAAAAGTAGTGAGCTCCTTGGCAGAAAGAGACGTATTCGCAAGAAGGCGGCATAGGTTGATACTTGACAAGTGTCCGTGACTTCGCGAAAAAAATCCTCTATATTCAAATCCTTCGCACACCCCTCCATAAAGTTGAAAGGCATAAGAATTTCCGATGCGAAGCGGTTTGCTTCCTGCTCAATGCACCACGCAGCGAGATCATAATTCTGGTCGGCCTCAATATCATCAAATATGCTTCCTATATGCCACGGAATAACAATATGCCCGAGTTCATGAGCAAGAGTGAACCGCATCCGTGCTCGGGGTTTCGCTGAGTTGACGAAAACGTCGGGCCTTTCTCCAGGGACTTTCAACTTTGTACATAGGCCATCGATTCCGAACGAATTCGGGAAGCGCAAATAGTGCAAGTTGGCTCTTGAGGACACAAGCTCAGCGACGTCCACAGGTGGTATTAACTTGTGGCGAGTGACAAACCGTCTCGCCAGCTTAGACACTTTATCTTCATAGACTCTTGCCATACCCCTTGCTCTCCAGCCAGCTTAATACTCCCCTAACATCGACGTTTCCGGCAGAGCGGGCCGCTATCGCATAGTTGCTTATCTCCTCTAGGAGCTGCTCAATCGGGACATGCTCGGTTCTGGCGGCTACGATCAATGGAAGTATATCATCATCGGCGACCCAGAGATCATACTCATCCCTACTCATTCCTAGGAAATCCGGGAGAGATTCAGTCGGCTTGGCGGCATGCCACATGCTGACGAAGTCATCGACCTCATCCACAAGATAATCCCCAGAGACGCATCCATCGATAAATTTTGGCTCAGACATCGATTTTCCTCCCTGGTACCGGAAGTTTCGGCGTCGGTTTCCCGTAAGGGTCTAACACAGCGATATGCTCTCCCCGTGAGTTAAAAACCTCTATCTCTCCATGCAGCGAATCCCAAGTATATAGTCGTTTGCCATTCTGAGACGACCAGACCTGATTACCACCCACAAAGCCCTTGAACACCTGGCCGTCCAAAAAGGAGGGGCGGGGCCTTGGAATACGCGTCATCGCACACTCATAGTTGTGGGTCACAAAAATGATGCGCTGTTGGACCAAGCAGGCCATCTTGCCCGACGTGGTCAGCCCCGCACCGCAAACATCAGAACGGCATCTTGAACCCGGGCGGCAGCTTCAGCCCGCCCATCAGCTTGGCCGTTTCGTCGGACATGTGCTGTTCGACCTTGTTCTTGGCGTCGTTGAAGGCGGCGACGATCAGGTCCTCCAGCACTTCCACATCCTCCGGATCGACGACGGATTTGTCGATCTTGAGGGCCTTCAGCTCGCCCTTGCCGTTCAGGGTGACGCTGACCATGCCGGCGCCGGACTGGCCGGTCATCTCGGCATCGCCCAGCTTGGACTGCATCTCCTGCATCTTGGCCTGCATCTGCTGGGCCTGCTTCATCATATTGCCAAGGTTCTTCATGGCTCAGAACTCTCCTTCCCAGTCGCCGTCCAGTTCCGGCGGCGGCCCATCGACATAGGGGTTGTCGGGCGGTGTGTCATCATCGGAATCGGCGGCTGCCGCCGCCGCGGCCGCCTGTTCCGCCGCCTGTTCGGCGGCAAGGTCGCGCACCTGGTCGATCTTCGCCCCCGGAAAGGCGGCCAGGACGGCCGCCACCGCCGGGTGCCGGGACGCCGCCTCCTTCGCAGCGGACAGCGCCGCCTTTTCCTGTTCCGCCAGGGTCGGCTCCCCCGGGGCGGAGGAGACGGAGACGACCCAGCGCCGACCGGTCCATTCACCCAACAGCTGGCCGACCTTTCCGGCCAGATTCGGCGGGCAGAAAGCGGCGGGCCGCAGCTCGATCAGCCCCGGCTCGAACCGGACCAGGTGGACGGCACTGTGCAGCATCCCGCCCAGCGCGCCCTCCCGCCGGTCCATGAACAGCTTGGCCACGTCGCGGAAGCTCCGCGGATCGGGCAAGTCGGCCCGGCCGGGCGTGGGCGCCACCGGGACCGGCTGTTCCAGCGGCCGGGCCAGGCCCTGGGCCTGCTGCCCCCGGCCCCCGGCCATCACCGCCATCACAGGGTTTCCGGCTTGGCCCCCGGCTTGTGCCGTCGGGCCGGACCCAGCGAAACCGGACATGGCCTGCCCCGGCCCGACGGCACCCGTGGCACCGCCGCCGCTTCCGCCGCCACCGGGACCACCCGGCCCCATCAGGGCGCGGGCCGCCGCCTCCGCCCCCCCGGCCTCCTGGATCTTCTTCAGAAGGTCGCCGGGGCTGGGCAGGTCGGCGGCATAGGACAGGCGGATGAGCAGCATTTCCAGCGCCTGCTGCGGCACCGGGGCGTGGGCCACCTCGTTCAGGCCCTTCAGCAGGATCTGCCAGGCCTTGGACAGGGCGGGCATGCCCAACTTTCCGGCCAGCTCCACCCCACGGGTCCGCTCCGCCTCTGGCACGGCCGGATCGTCGCCGGTGCCGGGCACGACCCGGGCGCGGGTCAGGAAATGGGTGAAATCCAGCAGATCCTGGACAACGACGATGGGATCGGCGCCGCGCTTGTGCATGTCGTCCAGGATGTCCAGCGCGTCGGCCGGCTTGCCCGTCATCGTCGCCTGGAACAGGTCGATCACCCGGGACCGGTCGGCCAGGCCCAGCATGTCCCGCACCTGTTGCACCGCGACCCGGCCGCCGCCCAGCGCGATCGCCTGATCCAGCAGGGACAGCCCGTCGCGCACCGATCCGTCGGCCGCCCGGGCGATCAGGGAAATCGCCTCCGTCTCGACCGGGGCGCCTTCCTTCTCCGCCACGCGGGTGAAGTGGCCGACCAGGGTCCCGTGATCCACCCGGCGCAGGTCGAATCGCTGGCAGCGGGACAGCACGGTGACCGGGACCTTGCGGATCTCCGTCGTCGCGAAGACGAATTTCACATGGGGCGGGGGTTCCTCCAGCGTCTTCAGTAGGGCGTTGAACGCCCCCTTGGACAGCATGTGGACCTCATCGATGATGAAGATCTTGTAGCGGGCGGAAGCGGGGCCCGTGCGGGCGATGGTGATGATCTCCCGCACATCGTCCACACCGGTGTTGCTGGCCGCGTCCATCTCGATCACGTCCATGTTCCGGTCGGACGCGATGGAGATACATTGGTGGCACACGCCGCAGGGGCTGATCGTGGGCCCGCCCGTCCCGTCCGGCCCGATGCAGTTCAGGGCGCGGGCGATGATGCGGGCGGTGGTGGTCTTGCCCACCCCGCGCACCCCGGTCAGCATATAGGCCTGATGGATGCGCCCGGTCTGGATGGCGTTGCGGAGCGTGCGGACCAGGGCATCCTGGCCCACCAGCTCCTCGAAATTCTGGGGCCGGTACTTGCGGGCCAGCACCCGGTAAGCGGCCCCGCCCTTCGCCGGAGCAGCGGCGGCATCGGGGGCGGCACCGCCCAGGTCGGGCAGGGATGTGTCGGTCGGCTCAAGCGGGGTGTCGGTCACGGGCGCTCAAGACATGGTGGCGGACGATCGGGCGGCCAGTCTAGTGGGGCGGACGCGGCTTGTCGTCCCCCAAATCCCTGGCACCAAATCCCTGGCACCAATTCCCGACCGGGATACCCCGGCCCCGCTTCGGGACACGGATGCACGCGACGGCGCAGCCCGGTCGGGCTGGTCGATGAACGGGCGATGGAGGAAAGAGGGTGGGAGGCTGGACGAACGACCCGAGCCGAAACTCGTTACGGCTGCTTCCTTCCGGACCTGACCGGGTTGGCGAGGGACCCGCCCGTTGCCAACCTCCCGCCCCCTATATCGGCCACGGGCGGAGCGAAGGCAAGGGGGAATGCAGGTAGGAGCATTCTCTCCACCCAAGCAGGTAGCCGATATCCCCCTCTCTCCTTGAGGGAGAGGGGATCCGAGACGGTCCGGGCTCCGCTGGGCTCATCCCCTGGAAGCGGTGGGTGATGCCCGCAAGAAAAGAACGGGCGGTCCCACGGGGTGGGGACCGCCCGTTCCGCCGGTCCGGCTTCGGGGCGAGGGGT
>JBJOKR010000191.1:0-9093 GCA_046045995.1 Pseudomonadota bacterium
CTTCTTGCGCTTGGCCTCGGAGGCGGTCTCGCGCAGCTCCTCGCGGCACTTGTCCATCTCGTCGACAAGGTCGAGGCTGGAGAGCAGATCCTTCAGCGCCTCCGCCCCGATCTTCGCGGTGAAGGCGTCCTCGCCGAACTTGTCCTGGGCATCGACCAGATCATCCTCGGACAGGAGCTGGTGCAGCTTCATGTCCGTCAGGCCGGGCTCGATGACCACATAGTTCTCGAAGTAAAGGATCCGCTCCAGATCCTTCAGCGTCATGTCGAGCAGAAGGCCGATGCGGCTGGGCAGCGACTTCAGGAACCAGATATGCGCAACGGGGCTGGCCAGCTCGATATGGCCCATGCGCTCGCGCCGGACCTTCGACAGCGTGACCTCGACGCCGCACTTCTCGCAGATGATGCCGCGATACTTCATGCGCTTGTACTTGCCGCACAAGCACTCGTAATCCTTGATCGGGCCGAAGATCCGCGCACAGAACAGGCCGTCGCGCTCCGGCTTGAAGGTACGGTAGTTGATCGTTTCCGGCTTCTTGATCTCGCCGAACGACCAGGACCGGATCCGCTCCGGGCTGGCGATCGAGATGCGGATCTGATCGAAGCTCTGCGGGCCCTGCTGCTGGCCGAAAATGTTCATCAGTTCATTCATGTCCCGTCTCCCCTGGGGGTGGGCAAATCATCGGGCAGGCTCGGAAGACGGGCGGGACCGGTGGGGCCCCGCCCGCTGCACGTAGGCGCGCGTCAATAGGCCTTCTGGTTCAGCTCCACGTTCAAGCCAAGGGAGCGCAGCTCCTTGACCAGCACGTTGAAGCTTTCCGGAATACCGGCCTCGAAGTTGTCGTCGCCGCGGACGATCGCCTCGTAGACCTTGGTGCGGCCGGACACGTCGTCCGACTTGACCGTGAGCATCTCCTGGAGCGTGTAGGCGGCACCGTAGGCCTCCAGCGCCCAGACCTCCATCTCACCGAAGCGCTGACCACCGAACTGTGCCTTGCCGCCCAGCGGCTGCTGGGTGACCAAGCTGTAGGGCCCGATCGAGCGGGCGTGGATCTTGTCGTCCACCAGGTGGTGCAACTTCAGCATGTAGATGTAGCCGACAGTGACACGACGATCGAAGGGCTCGCCCGTCCGGCCGTCGACCAGGGTCATCTGGCCGGAGCTGTCGATACCGGCCGCGTTCAGCGCCCGGACGATGTCATCCTCCCGCGCGCCGTCGAAGACAGGGGTCGCGAAGGGAATGCCGCGGCGCAGGTTGCGGCCCAGCTCGGTCAGCTCACCGTCGGTCATTTCGGCGATGTCGCTCTCATAGACCGCATCGCCGTAGATGTCCCGGAGGCGGGCGCGCAGCTCCTGAAGGGTCTTGGCCTTGGCCGCCTCCTCCAGCTGGTGGCGGTAGCGGTCCAGCATCTCCCCGATCTGGCGGCCCAGGCCGGCGGCTGCCCAGCCCAGATGGGTCTCCAGGATCTGCCCGACATTCATGCGCGAGGGCACACCCAGCGGGTTCAGGACGATGTCGACATTGCGGCCATCCTCCAGGTACGGCATGTCCTCGATCGGCGTGATGCGGGAGATGACGCCCTTGTTGCCGTGACGGCCGGCCATCTTGTCGCCGGGCTGGAGCTTGCGCTTCACCGCCACGAAGACCTTGACCATCTTCATGACGCCGGGCGGCAGCTCGTCGCCGCGCTGCAGCTTCTCGACCTTGTTCTCGAACCGCTCCTGCAGGCGCTGGACCGAGTCATCGAAGACCTTGCCGGTCTGCTCGATGAACTCCATCACATGGTCGTTCTCGACCGAGACCTGGCGCCATTGGCCGCGGGTCAGACCGGACAGCAGCTCCGCCGAAACCACGTCGCCGGCCTTCAGGCCCTTCGGGCCGGAGACGACGGTCTGGCCGATCAGCAGTTCCTTCAGGCGGGTGTAGAACGACCGCTCCAGAATTCCCTTCTCGTCGTCGCGGTCCTTCGCCAGCTTCTCGATTTCGGCCCGCTCGATCGCCAGCGCGCGCTCGTCCTTGTCGACGCCGCGGCGGCTGAACACCCGCACCTCCACCACCGTACCGGACACACCGGGCGGCAGGCGGAGCGACGTGTCGCGGACATCGGAAGCCTTCTCGCCGAAGATGGCGCGCAGCAGCTTCTCTTCCGGGGTCATCGGGCTCTCGCCCTTCGGCGTGACCTTGCCGACCAGGATGTCACCCGGGCGGACCTCCGCACCGATATAGACGATGCCGGCCTCGTCCAGGTTCTTCAGCGCCTCCTCACCCACGTTCGGGATGTCGCGGGTGATTTCCTCCTGGCCCAGCTTGGTGTCGCGGGCCATGACCTCGAACTCCTCGATATGGATCGAGGTGAAGACGTCATCGCGGACGATCCGCTCGGAGATGAGGATGGAGTCCTCGAAGTTGTAGCCGTTCCAGGGCATGAATGCGACCAGCACGTTCCGGCCGAGCGCCAGCTCGCCCAGGTCCGTGGACGGGCCGTCGGCGATGATGTCGCCCTTCTGCACCCGGTCGCCCACCTTCACCAGCGGCTTCTGGTTGACGCAGGTGTTCTGGTTGGAGCGCTGGAACTTCAGCATGTTGTAGATGTCGACACCAGGCGCAGCCGGGTCCGTATCCTCCGTCGCGCGGACGACGATACGGGTGGCGTCCACCTGGTCGACGATGCCGGCGCGGCGGGCGACGATGGTGACGCCGGAATCCCGGGCGACCGTAGCCTCCATGCCGGTGCCGACCAGGGGGCTGTCCGCCTTGATCAGCGGCACCGCCTGGCGCTGCATGTTCGAGCCCATCAGCGCGCGGTTCGCGTCGTCGTTCTCCAGGAACGGGATCAGCGCCGCGGCGACGGAGACGAGCTGCTTCGGCGACACGTCGATCAGGTCGATCATGTCGGGCTTGGCCATCAGGTACTCACCACCCTGGCGGCAGGAGACGAATTCGCTCGCGAATTTATTGTCCGCATCCAGCTCCGCATTCGCCTGGGCCACCATGTAGCGGCCCTCTTCCATGGCGGAAAGGTAAATCACCTCGCTGGTCACGCGGCCATCGATCACCTTGCGGTACGGGCTTTCGATGAAGCCGTACTGGTTCACGCGGGCATAGGTGGCCAGGCTGTTGATCAGACCGATATTCGGGCCTTCCGGCGTTTCGATCGGACAGATGCGGCCATAATGGGTCGGGTGGACGTCACGCACCTCGAAACCAGCCCGTTCGCGGGTTAGACCCCCGGGCCCGAGGGCGGAGAGACGACGCTTGTGCGTGATCTCCGACAGCGGGTTGGTCTGGTCCATGAACTGGGACAGCTGGGAGGAGCCGAAGAATTCCCGCACCGCCGCCGCGGCGGGCTTGGCGTTGATCAGGTCGTGCGGCATGACCGTGTCGATCTCGACACTGCTCATGCGCTCACGGATCGCACGCTCCATGCGCAGCAGGCCGACGCGGTACTGGTTCTCCATCAGCTCGCCGACGGAGCGGACGCGACGGTTGCCCAGGTGGTCGATGTCGTCGATCTCACCCCGGCCGTCCTTCAGCTCCACCAGGATGCGCAGGATCTTGAGGATGTCCTCCTTGCGCAGCACGCGGATCTGGTCGTCCGTCTCGAAGTTGAGGCGGGCGTTCATCTTCACGCGGCCGACGGCGGACAGGTCGTAGCGCTCGCTGTCGAAGAAGAGGCCCTTGAACAGGGCTTCGGCACTCTCCAACGTCGGCGGCTCACCCGGGCGCATGACCCGGTAGATGTCGATCAGCGCATCCTCACGGCTGGCGTTCCGGTCCGCCGCCATGGTGTTGCGCATGTAGGGGCCGACATTCAGGTGGTCGATGTTCAGCACCGGCAGCTCGGTGACGGCGGCCTTCTCCAGGCGCTCCAGCGCGCTGGCGGAGATCTCGTCACCGGCCTCGTAGATCACCTCGCCCGTGCGCTCATCGATGATGTCCACGGCGAGATAGCGGCCGACGATGTCCTCCACGCCGACCTTGATCTCGGTCAGGCCGCCTTCCTGGAGCTTGCGCAGCAGGCGGGGGGTCATCTTCGTCTCGCGCTCGGCCAGGATCTGGCCCGTGGCGGCATCGATCAGATCGGTGATCAGCTTCTGGCCCTTCATGCGCTCGGGCGCGAAGGGGGTCTTCCACCCCTCGGCGGCGCGCTGGAAGGTGATGGTCTCATAGAAGGTGCCGAGGATTTCTTCCTTGCTCATCCCCTGCGCCTCATAGGGCAGCAGGTCCTTGCCGCCGGAGCGGCGCTCGGCCCGCAGGGTCGCGGTCTCGGCGCCGTCGAGGGCGTAAAGCAGGGTGGTCGCCGGCAGCTTGCGGCGACGGTCGATGCGGACATAGACGATGTCCTTGGCATCGAACTCGAAATCGAGCCACGACCCGCGATAGGGGATGACGCGGGCGGCGAACAGGTACTTGCCGCTGCTGTGGGTCTTGCCCTTGTCGTGGTCGAAGAACACGCCGGGCGACCGGTGCATCTGGCTGACGATGACGCGCTCGGTGCCGTTGATGATGAAGGTCCCGTTGGCCGTCATCAGGGGCATGTCGCCCATGTAGACGTCCTGCTCCTTGATGTCCCGGATGGACTTCAGGCCCGTGTCCTCATCCACGTCGAAGACGGTGAGGCGCAGGGTGACCTTCAGCGGGGCTGCGAAGGTCATGCCGCGCTGCTGGCACTCCTCCACATCGTATTTTGGCTGCTCCAGCTCGTAGCGGACGAAGTCCAGCACCGCGCGCTCGGAGAAGTCCTTGATCGGGAAGACCGACTTGAAGACTTCCTGCAGGCCCAGATTGGCCCGGGCGTCGGGAACGACGTCCATCTGCAGGAAGTGGTCGTACGAGCTCCGCTGAACCTCGATGAGGTTCGGCATCTGGGTGACCTCGGGGATGCGCCCGAAGCTCTTGCGGATACGCTTACGTCCCGTGAACGACTTGGCCATGAATGCCTCTCGTGAACTCGCCCGGATCAATGCACGAACCGTCGGGAGCCGCCGCGTGACCGCAGCGCCGCACCGCCCGGTGCCCCAGGACCAGGCCGCTTCCCAGCGGCAAGGCCCAAACACACATGGACGCGGGCGGCGATCCCCACCGGACCGCCGCGCCCCGCGCCCTCACATTCTGGCTTCCACCCGACAGGACTGACCCGTCCTGGAAGCATGGTCCAGCCCCACCCCACCTACCAGCCGTATCCGGCCTTCGGCGGAACAGGGACGCGGGGTCGGCCGAAACCGGCCCCGGATCGCCCCGCCCACCAGGGATATAGCACCCCTGGCGAAAAAGACAGACGACGCCGGGCGGCGGCACCCCTTCCGGAATGTCCACCGTCCAGCGTCGGTATGCTCGACCGCGTCGGCCAAGGCCGATTACTTAATCTCGACCTTCGCGCCGGCTTCTTCAAGCTGCTTCTTGATCTTGGCGGCCTCGTCCTTCGACACGCCCTCCTTGACCGGCTTCGGCGCGCCTTCGACCAGGTCCTTGGCCTCCTTCAGGCCCAGGTTGGTGATGGCACGGACTTCCTTGATCACGTTGATCTTCTTGTCGCCGCCATCGGCGAGGATCACGGTGAACTCGGTCTGCTCCTCGACCGGGGCAGCGGCAGCGGCCGCGACCGGGGCGGCGGCGACGGCCACCGGCGCGGCGGCGGAGACGCCCCACTTCTCTTCGAGCATCTTGGAGAGCTCGGCGGCCTCCAGGACGGTCAGGGCGGACAGGTCTTCAACCAGCTTCTCGAGCTTGGACATGATGTACTCCTGGGAATGCGTAGTTTGGTTTGAATCTCAAGCGGCTCAGGCCGCCTCGTCCTTCTTGGCATAGGCCGCCAGCACGCGAGCGACCTGACCACCCGGCTGCTGCAAGATGCCGGCGATACGGGTCGCGGGCGTCTTGATCATGCCGAGCAGCGACGCGCGCAGCTCGTCCAACGACGGCAGCTTGGACAGGGCTTCGATGCCAGTCTTGTCCAGAACCTGCGCGCCGAGGCCACCGCCGATGACCTTGAACTTGTCATTGGCCTTGGCGTACTCCGTTGCCACCTTGGCCGCCGCGACCGGGTCCTTCGACCAGGCAATCGCGGTGGGGCCCTTGAACATGGCCTCGGTGTTCTCGAACGGCGTGCCCTTCAGGGCGAGGGCGGCGAGCGTGTTCTTGGTCACCTTGAAGCCAGCACCCGCGGCCCGCATCTTCCGACGCAGATCGGTCACTTCCGCCACCGTCATGCCCGACTGAACGGTCACAACGATGAGGGAGGCCGACTGCAATTCGGCGTTCAGGGCCGCGACCGTCGCTTCTTTCTGTGTACGGTCCACGGTTCGCCTCCACAACTGGGATAGTCCGGCGGGATTCCGCCAGCCAACCCGGTCCACACGATCGGATCCAATCCGCTCCCCCGAGGATCGGGGGTGGATCGGGCCCGGGTTCACCTGTCCCAGAAGCGGTCAGTCATCATGTCCAGTCATCGCAAGCGGGAGTCCCCCGCCGGAATTCCAGCACTCTCACAGCGCGCTCCCGTCTATGCAGGCAACCGATTAAGCCGCTCGGGGTGACCGAACCCGAAGGATCGGACAGGGCCTCCGCAGCGCCTGCAGTCTCGGACAGGGGTGGGGTCCGGAAGGGGAAACAGCACCTTGCGGACTGTTCCCCCAGGGACCCCGACCCATCCGCCCAGGAGACCCGGGCGGATGGGAATTCCATCACTTCCCGCGGGGCATCAGCCCTGCAGGGCGGCCACGAGGGCCGGAACGTCGAGCTTCAGACCCGGGCCCATGGTGGAGCTCAGGCTGACCTTCTCGATGTAGGTGCCCTTCGCACCGGACGGCTTCGCCCGGTTGATGGCGGTGACGAAGGCCTTCACGTTGTCGAGGAGCTGCTCCTCGCTGAAGGAGGCCTTGCCCACACCGGCATGGATGATACCGGTCTTCTCCGCGCGGAACTCGACCGAGCCGCCCTTGGCGGACTTCACGGCCTCGGCCACGTTCGGGGTGACCGTGCCCAGCTTCGGGTTCGGCATCAGGCCGCGGGGGCCCAGAACCTTACCCAGCTTACCGACCACGCCCATCATGTCCGGGGTGGCGATGCAGCGGTCGAAATCGATCTGACCGGCCAGGATGCGCTCGGCCAGATCATCGGCGCCGACGATGTCGGCCCCGGCGTTCTTCGCCTCTTCGGCCTTGGCGGCCTTCGCGAAGACAGCGACGCGCACGGTCTTGCCGGTGCCGGCGGGCAACTGGACCATGCCGCGGACCTGTTGGTCGGCGTGACGGGGATCAATGCCCAGGTTCATCGCGATCTCGATGGTCTCATCGAACTTCGCGGTGGCGGTGGACTTGATGGTCTTCACCGCTTCGTCCACGGCGTAGAACTTGTTGCGGTCGACGGCCGCATTGGCCTTCTTCAGGCGCTTGCCGATAGCCATGGGTTCAGCCCTCCACAACATCGATGCCCATGGAGCGGGCGGAACCGACGATCATCGTCGCCGCCGCGTCCACGTCGTTGGCGTTCAGGTCGACCATCTTCTGCTCCGCGATCTTGCGGACCTGGGACATGGTGACCTTCCCCACGGCGGCACCCTTGCCGACGGTGGCGCTGCCCTTGTCGATGCCGGCGGCCTTCTTCAGGAAGTAGGTGACCGGGGGCGTCTTCGTCACGAAGGTGAAGGTACGGTCACCATAGGCGGTGATCACCACCGGGACCGGCATGCCCTGCTCCATCTGGGCAGTGCGCGCATTGAACTGCTTCACGAACTCCATGATGTTCAGGCCGCGCTGACCGAGCGCTGGACCGATCGGCGGCGAGGGGTTCGCCTTGCCGGCAGGGACCTGGAGTTTGATGTACCCGACAATCTTCTTTGCCATGACACGTCCTCAAGTCTGGCCCCGGGGACCGGAGCCACTGGGATGCGTGGTACGGCCGCCCCCTGGACTTGCAGGGCCCGAGCCTCCCACGCGCTAGGCCACCGCGGCGGGCATCCGCCCCCCGCGGTGGAATTCCAACTGATACTGCTCTCAGACCTTCTCGACCTGAGTGTATTCCAGCTCGACAGGGGTCGCCCGGCCGAAGATGGACACCGCCACCTTGACCCGCGCCTTGTCCTCGTCGACCTCTTCGATGAGCCCCGTGAAGCTGGTGAAGGGGCCATCCGTGACACGCACCTGCTCGCCCACCTCGAACTGGATGGTCGGCTTCGGCCGCTCGATGCCTTCCTGCACCTGGTTCATGATGCGCATGGCTTCGGCTTCCGAGATGGGCTGCGGCTTGCCGCCACCACCCAGGAACCCCGTCACCTTCGGTGTGTTCTTCACCAGGTGCCAGGTCTCGTCTTCCAGGTCCATCTTCACCAGCACGTAGCCGGGGAAGAACTTCCGTTCGGAAGCGACCTTGGCGCCACGGCGCACTTCCACGACCTCCTCGGTCGGGACCAGGATTTCATAAAACTTCTCGTCCAGGCCCTTCTGGGCCGCCTTTTCCCGGATGGCCAGTGCGACCTTCTTCTCAAATCCGGAATAGACGTGGACCACGTACCAGCGCGCCGGCATGCCTCAGCCTCCGATCCCGAGAACCAGGCGGATGCCGAAGGCGATGACCTGATCCACCAGCAGGAAGAACAGTGCCGCCACGACCACCATGATGAAGACCATCACGGTGGACACGGTGGTTTCCTTCCGGGTCGGCCAGGTCACCTTGGCGACCTCGCGCTTGACCTCGCGGATGAATTCAGCAGGACTGGTTTTCGCCATGGCGGCTTCAGCCATCACTCTCGGATCACACGTCGCTTCAGCGGGAATCAGGTCGACGGACGCACGAAATGGCAGGAGTGGAGGGGCTCGAACCCCCAGCCCCCGGTTTTGGAGACCGGTGCTCTACCAATTGAGCTACACTCCTACGGTGCCCGTCGGCGCCCCGCTCAAGGCGAGCGCGCCTTTTATCGAATTCCCGAACCGATGCAAAGCGGAAAATTCAAACGCCGGCACGGGATGTGCCGACGTCATGACAGATCGGCCGGTGGGATTGACCCCACCGGCCGGTCCAGCGGACTTACTTGACGATCTTGGAGACGACGCCGGCGCCGACGGTGCGGCCGCCCTCGCGGATGGCGAAGCGCAG
>JBJOKR010000192.1:0-9009 GCA_046045995.1 Pseudomonadota bacterium
GGCGTGAAGCGTCGGCCGGTACGCCGCCTTTAGCTGGAAATGTGAAGGGAGGGAGAAGACGATGTGGATGAAAGCAGTATTCATAAATACGAGTCTGGCTCTATACTTCAGCACAGCATCTAACCAGACACTTGGCTTGAGTGACACCCAGAAAGGCATTGTCGTTATGGGGAGCTATCTAGGCAGTGCCAGGTTTTGCGCGCCCTACGGAGTCGATTTCCGCTCACTTGCAGACCGCATCATTTCTGGAATACAGCAGAAAGAGTTTTGGCGCACTGACACAGATTCCCATGGAAATCGTTTGCTGTTTAACATCGCCTTAAAGGCGGGTGGCCGCGGAGAAATCTATTCCTCAGAGGCCGACACCTTCATTGACATGCCAGCGAGCGGAGCCGACATGAGGCAGTTCTGCCAGATCGCACATCAACAAGTGGTAAAAATTTCCACGATGAAGTAGTAAAGTACTGACGTGTTCGCCCGCGTTCTTCTTGCGCTTCTTTCCGGTGCGCCGCTTTTCTCGCTCCTGTTCACCGATCTCTATCCAGCGCCAAAAGGAGTTAGAGGCAGTCGGCAACCCAGAGGCTGTTGAACGGCCCGGCATCTGGAATCACGAGTGTGCACCGCTTCAAGATTGCCTCAAGATCTTGGCGAAGATCGCAGCCTGATTCTCGACTTCATGGGGCGGCGGCAGCGGCAAGGGAAAATCGGAATCCCCCAGCCTCACAAGCAAATCGGCATAGTCACGCAATCCAAGACGCTGGACGGCATCATGGCGAGACAAGCGCCTTTGCGAGTAAGCCAGCAATGGATCATCGGAAATCAGAGCCGCGCCGTTTGAAGACACCGCCTCAAGATGCTCTCGAATGATTGCGGTCATTGTCGTTCCATGGGCGGCTGCATACGATTTTACGCGCGCAACAAGCTCGTCAGGAAAAATCAGCGTTGTGCTCCTTAACATGACAGGCCTTCTCTGTCAATCAAATATATATATATATATATAAAACTATTGGTGTCAATAGCGCCATGCCATGTCGCTAAGAATGGTGGGGGTGTGTTCCAACTGGACAGGCCCGGTTGATACATTTGAATTAGAAATCGATGAAAAATTCCTAGTTTTCTACTGCTTCCCCAAATCAGCGAAATAGCCCTTATGGACATGATTTACAATCTCGGCGCCACAAAATTCAGTGCTGAACACTGGCCGAAGTTGTTCGACTCTGTCACTCGCCAAAACTGGAGAGAAGCCGCGGATCTGTGTCGGCGCCGAGGTATAAACGACAAAAGAAACAACAGGGCAAGGGAGCTATTCCTTGATGCAGCCGAGGCAGAGGTGAAAGCGACTTCGCCACCGATGGACGGATCATCTCAAGGGCATGTTGGTCAATGAGGAGCGCCGACTGTAAACCTCCACATTCTGGCCGCATGAGGTCACCTCCCCGTGATCGAACGGGCGTTCCCAAAAAGGATCCAGCAGCAAAGCTTTGAGAGCATCATCAACCGTACACATGTCAGACGACGGGTAAATCATACGAAGTCTGTCATATCCCTTGGTTCTGCTCTTGCTAGCCGAAAGAATTTGAAGGGTATCTGGTGCTAGTCCACCGCCCTCGCACAGGAAGGCGCTGTAGACACCATTCTCCCGTCTTTCCTCCAAGATTACCTTGCAGGTTTGAACATCATCGCCGAGTTGCCATTGCGTGCCCCTAATTAGAATGGAAAAGTAGGCATCTCTCTCCCACCAACCACACAGTTCCTTGTTCTGGATGTTGCACGCGGCCATCGCCTCCCGGTGACCGGGGGGTACGGGGTCGTCCGCAGCGTCGGCCGACGTGACGGGCCCGAGAAGCAGAAGCAGGAGCAGGCAGCGGAACATACCGGGCATGGCGGCCCCCCCAAGGTCACGCGCCATCGTAGAGCATGCGGGCCGGTGCTGCCAGTGCCGCGCGCTCACCCCATGCGCTGCAGGAACCGCACCAGGCAGCGATCGTGCCAGACACCGCCCCGGCCGTGGAAACCCACATGGCCGCCGCCGCGGGACAGGAGCGGGGTCAGCATCGGGTTGGCGGACCAGTCGACGCTGGTATAGGCCTCCCCCGGAATCCAGGGATCGTCAAGGGCATGGATGATCAGGGCGGGAACGGGGATCGCGGGCAGGAACTGGCGGGCGTTATTGACGCGGTAGTATTCCTCCGCCCCCGACCAGCCGTTCCAGGGCCCGATGACCCGGTCATCGAAGTCCCAGACGCTTGCCGCCTGCCGCACCGCCGCGGCCAGATCCGGGGGCAGATCGTCGCCCAGCGCCAGGGTTTCCGCCTTCATCCGGTTCAGCAGCCAGCGGTGATAGGGGCGGTTGCGCGGCAGCAGGAAGCAGCGGCTGGCCCCCGCCAGGTCGATGGGGGCGGAGATGGCGGCAACCGCCCGCAGGGGCACCCCCGCCGCCTGGCCTTGCCCCACCTCCCCCAGCAGTTTCAGGACCGCGTTGCCGCCCAGGCTGTAGCCGACGGGGACCACCCCGCCCGCCGTCACCTCGGGAGGAAGCAGGGCCAGGACCCGGCGCAGATCGCCCGTCCGCCCGGCATGGTAGCGCTGACGGCAGGTCCGGGCCGTCGGCCCTGCCCCGCGCAGGTTCAGGCGCAGCACCGGATACCCGGCCGCCAGCACCGCCGCCGCCGTCCCCAGCACATAGAAGCTGTCGGCACAGCCGGTCAGCCCGTGGACCAGCATGACCAGGGGCCGGTCGCCGGGACGGCCTGCCTCGGCCTGCGGCTGGTGCAGCACTCCGGTCAGCACATCCCCCGTCCCGTCCGCCATGGGGAAGGACAGGTCCGTCCCCGGCGCCAGGGCGGCACGCGGCCGGCGCAGGGTGTTGCGGATGGTCTGAAGATGGGGGCCTATCCAGGGGAAGCGTTCCCGGAAGGGGGGATAATCCGCCGCCGAGCCAGCACGGGGTGGGGCCAGATGCGGGGTCACCCCTTCCGCCATCGCACCGGCCATTCCCTTAGCGCCCCAGGAAGGTACGGACCAGATCCACCTGATCCGCATCCATCAGGGCCGGGGCATGGCCGACACCGGGGAAGGTGGCCAGTTCCGCCTTCGGCCCTTCCCGCGTCATACGCTCCGCCGTTTCGGCCGAGAGCAGGTCGGACAAGCCCCCCCGGATGACCAGGGTGGGTGCTGTGATGCGGCCCCAGAGGGGCCACAGGTCCACATCGCTGACGGGGGTGCGGGCGAAGATCCGGGCGATGCCGGTATCATAGGCAAGGGCCAGCCGCCCATCGGCCAGCGGCTGGGCAGAATGGGTGGCCAGATGGCGCCACTGCCCGTCGGTCAGGGGTCCGAACCCGGCATAGGTGCTGCGCAGATAGCCTTCCAGCGCCGCCATCCCGTCGAAGGCGTGGTCGACCCCCACATAGGCGCCGATCCGCTCCAGCGCGGCCTTGGGGATGAAGGGGCCGACATCGTTGACCACCAGCCGGCGGATGGGACTGTTCCGCTGCGCCGCCAGCATCATGCCAATCAGCCCGCCCATGGAGGTGCCGACCCAATCCACCGTCTTCACATCCAGCCGGGCGATCAGGGCGGTCATGTCCGCCAGGTACTGGGGATAGCCGTACAGGTCCGGATCGGCCAGCCGGTCGCTGCGCCCCCGCCCCACCACATCGGGGCAGATCACGCGGGCGTCCAGGCGTTCCGCCAGATCGGCCGCCAGCACGTCGAAATCCCGGCCGTTGCGGGTCAATCCATGGACACAGACGATGGTGCGCGGCCCCGCCCCCCATTCCGTATAGGCGATCCGGTGGAACCCGACGGCGGACAGGCCCAGGACGGTGCTTTCGGTCATGGTCGGCATCGGACCCGGCTCTCCCTTCGGCATCGCAGCATCCGGGTTGGATAGCATGGGCCCCCCGTGTACCGGAAGCCTTCCGGGAAGACAGCCCTACTCCGCCGCGGCCCGCACCATGTCCGGCGGGCGCATGGTACGCTGGGGCAGCAGGGGCGGGTCCTGCACCTCCACATAGGTGCCGGCGAAGAAGCCGTTGAACCAGGTGCGGGTGACGGTGGTATAGGCCCCGGCCTGCCCGATCTCGATAAAGTCCCCTTCGCGTACATCGTCCGCCAGCATGTACGGGCCTTGAAGCTGATCGTAGCAGTCGCAGGTGGGCCCGAAGAAGCCGAAGGGGGCCAGGGTGGCGGACGGGGTCCCGCCCGGGCGGATCACCCGCATGGGGAAATGGATGCCGGGGAACTTCAGGTCGGCGAGGGAGCCGTAGAGCCCGTCATTGATGTAGAGCTGGCGGTCACGGCGTAGCTCCACCCGCACCACCACGCTGGCCCCGCCGGCCACCATCCCGCGCCCGGGTTCGCACCACAGGCGGCAATCGGCCGGGCGGCGGATGCCGGCCATCCCCCGATCGATGGCGGCGAAGAATTCCGCCAGGGGCGGCGCCTCGGGCCCGACATAGCGGGTGGGGAACCCGCCGCCCACATCGATCACCGCCGGTTCCACCCCCGCCAGATCCAGCGCCCGGGCGACCAGGCCCAGGGCGGCGATGTAGCTTTGCGGCGTCATGCACTGGCTGCCCACGTGGAAGCACACGCCCGCCCGCAGGCCCAGCGCCTTCGCCCCGGCCAGGAGCTCCGCCCCCTGTTCCACCGTGCAGCCGAACTTGCCGCCAAGATCGTAGACGGCGGCACCACGGGCCGTGGCCAAGCGGACCATGATCACCACATCCCGCGCCCGGCCGGTGCAGTCGCTGACCTTCGCCAGTTCATCCGGGTGGTCCACCACGAAATGGCGGACACCGAATTGCTCATAGGCTTCCCGGATCGCCTCCCGCCCCTTGACCGGATGCATGAAGTAGCAGCCGGCGGACGGGAACTGCCGCTTCACATCCGTGATCTCCGGCAGGGAGGCGGTGTCGAAATGCCGGACCCCGCCGTCCCACAGGGCCTGAAGCACATGGGGTTCCGGATTGCACTTTACGGCGTAGAGGACCTCCCCCGGGAAGCCGTCCACGAATTCCCGCGCCCGGGCGGTCAGAACCTTGGGGCGGAAGCAGAAGACGGGATCGACCGGCCGCAAGGCCGCGATCATCGCCGCCGCATCGGCATGGACCGGGAGCGGTGCGGGCGTGACGGGCGGGGACATGACGGGCGGGATCGGGGCGGCAAGGGGCATCGGCGTCATCTCCCGGTCGCGGATCCCCCGGATTTCGCACGGGGGACATGGGCTTACCCCGGTTATGCGGGCCGCGGCGGCCGGGCGGAAGCCCCCTGGAAAAAAAGCAACCACACCCGTCCCCGGCCGGTGTGGGACCTTGGAATCCAAAGCGGGGATCGTTCCAGGCGCAACGGCCTGTCGCCCCCCCTGTCCCCGGGTCCGGCGCGCTGCCGACTCACGCCCCCCCACAAACCAAGTGCCCATGCCGGGGTTTGCCGGGCTGGGGGTGTCTGCTACAAGGGGCGCCGAACCGGGCGGCCCCGACCGCGCCGGACCGAAGCAACCATCCCTGGTGAGGAACCCCCCATGTCCACCCCACTGACCCCGGTGCTGGATCCCTATGCCCTGGCGGCCGAGCTGTCGGGCAAGCACCTGATCGGCGGCGCCCTTGTCCCCTCCCTCTCCGGCCGGACCTTCGATGTGGTGAACCCCGCCAAGGGGGAGGTGGTGGGGCAGGCCGCCTATGGGGAGGCGGCGGATGTTGACGCCGCCGTTGCCGCCGCCGCTGCCGCCCAGAAGGCCTGGAAGGCCCTGCCCGCGCGGGAGCAGGGGCGGCTGGTCGGCGAATGCGGCCGGCTACTGACACAGCACAAGGAGGAACTGGCCCGGCTGATCGCGCTGGAGACGGGCAAGGCCCTGCGCACCGAAAGCCGGGTGGAGGCGAATGTCCTGTCCGACGCCTTCACCTTCTTCGGTGGCCTGGGGGGGGAGCTGAAGGGGGAGACGGTACCCTTCAACCCGAAGATCCTGAGCATGACCGTGCGGGAGCCGATCGGCGTCGTCGGCGCCATCATCCCCTGGAACGTGCCCATGATGCTGATGGCGCTGAAGATCGCGCCCGCCCTGGTGGCGGGCAATGCGGTCGTCGTCAAATCGGCGGAAGAGGCACCGTTCTGCGTGCTGCGCGCCTGCCAGATCATGGCCCAGGTGCTGCCGGCGGGCGTGCTGAACATCCTGTCCGGCTTCGGCCCGGAATGCGGCGCGCCGCTGGTGGCCCATCCGAAGGTCGGCAAGATCAGCTTCACCGGGTCGGTGGAGACGGGCAGGATCGTCTCAAGGACCGCGGCGGACAAGCTGATCCCGGTGACCCTGGAACTGGGCGGCAAGTCCCCCATGATCGTCATGGGCGATGCCGATCTGGACCAGGCGGTGGCCGGGGCCATCGCCGGCATGCGCTTCACCCGCCAGGGGCAGAGCTGCACTGCCGCCAGCCGCATCTTCGTCCACAGCACCATCCATGATGATTTCGTTGCCCGCCTGAAAGCCAAAGTGGACGCGATGGTGATGGGCGACCCGCTGGAGGAGACGACGGATATCGGCACCATCGTTTCCTGCGGTCAGTTCGACAAGGTGACGTCCTACATCGCCCATGGCGTGGCAGAGGGGGGGGCGGCCCATGCCTGTTCCGCCCTGCCCAGCGATCCGGCCCTGGCCAAGGGGCTGTATGTGCAGCCCGTGATCTTCACCGGCCTGACCAATGACAGCAAGCTGGCGCGGGAGGAGATTTTCGGCCCGGTCACCTGCATCATCCGCTTCGACGACTATGAAAGCGTCATCGCCCAGGCCAATGACACCGAGTACGGCCTGGCCGCCACCATCTGGACCCGCGACCTGAAAACCGCCCTGGATGCCGTGCACCGGCTGGAGGCGGGGCTAGTCCAGGTGAACCAGAACCTGGTGGTGCAGCCCAACATCTCCTACGGCGGCATCAAATCCTCCGGCATCGGCAAGGAAGCGAGCCTGGAGGCGATGCTGGAGCACTTCACCCACAAGAAGACGATCATGATCAACATGGCGTGAGCGGGCCGCGAGACCCCTCCCCCCCCTGTCGCCCAGCCCCACCCGCCCCCATCTCTTCCCCGGTGCGACCGGACGGGGTTGATGATGCGGGTGGTGGGCAGGATTCTGGCTTGGCTGGTCGGGATTGCCGCCGGCCTTGTCCTTCTGGTCGCGGGCGGCATCGCCGGCCTGTTCCTGTATCTGGACACCAACCAGCCGGATCTCAGCGGGGAGCAGCGGATCGACGGGCTGTCCGCCCCGGTCCGGATCGTCCGCGATGCCCACGGCATTCCCCATATCTTCGCCGCCACCGACCTGGATGCCGCCCGCGCCCTGGGTTACGTCCAGGCGGCCGACCGCCTGGCCCAGATGGAGCTGCAGCGCCGGATCGGGGCGGGACGGGTGTCGGAACTGGTGGGGTCCGTTGCCCTGCCCATCGATCGCACCATGCGCAGCCTGGGCCTGTACCGGGAGGCAGAGGCCGCCTATGGGGAGGCAAGCCCGGAGATCCGGGCCATGGTGGATGCCTATACCGCCGGGGTGAATGCCTGGCTGGAGGGCCGCACCACCCCGCTGCCGGTGGAATTCCAGCTTCTGTGGCATGAGCCGGAGCCGTGGCGGGCGGCGGATGTGATGGTCTACGGCAAGCTGATCGGCCTGCTGGGGGGGGCGTGGCAGGGGGATCTGCGCCGGGCCGCCCTGCTGGAGCGGCTGGGGGAGGACGGGTTCCGCGATCTGCACCCCGATGATCCGCCGGGATCGCCGGTGACCCTGGCGGCTGCTGTTTCCGGCGGGACCGATTGGCAGCGCCTGGCCGACCTGTTCGCCCGGCTGCTGCCCCAGAATGCCGCCAGCAACTGGTGGGCGCTGGCCCCGGGGCGGAGTGCGGAATCCGCCTCCCTCCTGGTCAATGATCCCCATCTGGGCATCAGCTCCCCCGCCCTGTTCCATCTGGCCCGGGTGGTGACGCCGGAGCGGACCCTTGCCGGGGCCTTTGCCCCCGGCACGCCCTTCTTGATCCTTGGCCATAACGGCCATGTGGCCTGGGGCATGACCACCCCTTATTCGGATACGGAGGATCTGTTCCTGACGCCGGTGGACCCGGCCGATCCCGCCCGCTACCTGACGGCCGAGGGGGCCCGGCCATTCACCACGCGGGAGGAGGTGATCACCGTCCGCTTCGGGGAGCCGGTGACCCACACAATCCGCACCACACAGCACGGGGTGGTGATCAGCGATGTGTCCGACGCTGCCCGGCAGGCCGCCGGCGACGGGCGGGTGATCGCCCTTGCCTCTGCCGCGTTGACGGCGCGGGACCCGAATGTCCAGGCCCTGTGGGACCTGAACCGGGCGAAAAGCCTGGATGAGGCGGTGGCCGCCCTACGACATTTCCACGCGCCCCACCAGAACATCGTCCTGGCCGATCGGTCGCGGATCGGCTTCGTCAGCGCCGGGCGCATCCCCCTGCGGGACGGGTTCGACGGGCGCTTTCCGGTGGACACGGCGACCGGCACCGCCCGCTGGACCGCGTTCGTCCCCTTCGAGCGGCTGCCTCAGCAGATGGACCCGCCGCCGGGCGTTCTGATCAACGCCAACAACCGCATGGTTCCCGCTGGCTTCGACCCGCCCATCGGCCATAGTTTCGAGGAACCGTGGCGCGCCGCCCGGATCGCGGAACTGCTGGCCGCCCGCCGGGTGCATACGGCCGCCGGGCAGGAGGCAATCCTGGCAGACACCCTGTCCCCCGCCGCCCTGGACCTGCTGCCCCTGCTGCTGAGCCTGAAGGCCGAAACCTCGGAACAGGCGGATATGCTGGATCTGCTGCGCGACTGGAACGGGCGGATGGATGCCGCCCTGCAACAGCCGATCATCTTCGACTGGTGGCTGATGGAGCTGCACCGGGTGCTGATCGCGGATGAGCTGGGGGATCTGTACCGGCCGGAACTGGACGCGCGGCTGGTCGGCCATCTGCTGCGCGAGCGGCCCGGCTGGTGCGACGACAGGACGAC
>JBJOKR010000193.1:0-8984 GCA_046045995.1 Pseudomonadota bacterium
GGATCGTGCGCAAGCCCACCCGGGACGGCATCGTCACATCGCTGGAGCTGTTCGACCGGCACAACACCCCCTTCCTGCAGATGTTCGGGGAGCGCAAACCGGGCAAGCCGGAACTGGACAGCTGGCGCGACCTGATCGCCGACCTGGATGGGCCGGGAACGCAGACAGAGGCGCATATGGGGGTGACGTCATGAGGCGGGCCCTGCGGGCGGCAGCCCTGGTCCTGCCCCTTTCCCTTCTGGCGCTTCCCGCCGCGGCCCAGCAGCGGATCGTCAGCGTGGACGGCGCCGTGACGGAAATCATCCATGCCCTGGGGGAGCAGGGGCGCCTGATCGCCACCGACACCAGCAGCACCTGGCCGGAAACGGTCCAGGCCCTGCCCAAGGTGGGGTACAAGCGCGCCCTGGCGGCGGAAGGGCTGCTGGCCTTGGGCCCGGACCTGATCCTGGGGACGGAGACGGCGGGACCCGCCCCGGTGCTGGACCGCATCCGCGCCGCCGGCATCCCCGTCACCACCCTGCGGGAGGAGGCGAGCGTGGACGGCGTGCTGGCCAAGGTGGCGGGCGTGGCCGACACCCTGGGCGTGCCGGATAAGGGCCGGGCCCTGTCCGACCGGATCCGGGGGGAGATCGCGGCGGTGACCGCCACCATCCCCGCCGATTCCACCCGCCCGGCGGTGCTGTTCCTGATGGATACGGGTCGCGGCGGGCTGATGGCGGCGGGAACGGGGACGGCGGCGGATGCGGTCATCGCGCTTGCCGGCGGGCGCAACGCCTTCGCCGCGGCCGAGGGGCTGAAACCCCTGACGCCGGAGGCGGCGGTGGCCGCCCGGCCCGACGTGATCGTGCTGACCGCCCAGGCGGTGGCCCGCAACGGCGGGGTACAGGCGATCCTGGCCCAGCCCGCCCTGGCCGCCACCTCCGCCGCCCAGGCGGGCCGCGTGGCCGTGGTGGATACCCTGCTGGTCCTGGGCTTCGGCCCCCGCATCGGGGAGGCGGTGCGCCAACTGGCCGCCGTCACCCATCCCGGGGCGCTTCCCGCTTCCCAGGCCAAGGTCCCCCAGGCCGCGGCAACAACCCCATGACCGTCGCTGCCTCTCCCCTGCCGGCCCCACTGGCAAACGGCATCCGGGCCCGGCTGCGCCCGGCTTCCCTGCTGCTGCCGGGTCTGGCCCTGGCCCTGCCGCTTGCGGTGGTGGCGGCCCTGGGCCTGGGAGCCATGCCGGTGGCGGCGGAGCGGGTTCTTCTGGCCCTGGCCGCGGGTCTGGGCCTGGCCGACGGGTCCGCCCTGCCGGCGCATGAGGTGGCGGTGGTCCTGGATATCCGCCTGCCCCGCATCATCACGGCCCTGGCCGTCGGCGCGGCCCTGGCCGTATCCGGCGCCCTGCTCCAGGCCCTGTTCCGCAACCCGCTGGCCGATCCCGGCCTGATCGGGGTCAGCAGCGGGGCCGCACTCGCCGCCGTCGCCACCATCGTGCTGGGTGGGCCGCTGACCGTCTGGGCCGGATACTGGGCCCTGCCCGTCGCCGCCTTCACCGGCGGGCTGGCCACCACCCTGCTGATCTGGCGCCTGGCAAGGGTGGAGGGGCAGGTGGATGTGGCGACCCTGCTGCTGGCGGGAATCGCGGTGAACGCCATCGCCGGGGCGGGGATCGGGGTGATGAGCTTCCTGTCCGATGACCAGCAGCTGCGCAGCCTGACCTTCTGGACCCTGGGCAGCCTGGCCGCCGCCGGGTGGGAGCCGCTGGCCCCCGCCCTGCCCCTGCTGCTGCTGCCCCTGCTGCCGGTCCTGGCCCGCGCCCGCGACCTGGACCTGCTGAGCCTGGGGGAGGAGCAGGCCCGCCACCTGGGGGTGGAGGTCGGGCGGCTGAAGACCATGGCCGTGCTGTGCGTCGCCCTGACGGTGGGCGCGGCCGTCGCCACCGTCGGGCCCATCGGCTTCATCGGGCTGGTGGTGCCGCATCTGATCCGGCTGGCCGTCGGGCCCGGGCACCGGGTGCTGCTGCCGGCCGCGGCCCTGGGCGGGGCGCTGATGGTGCTGCTGGCGGATACGGCCGCCCGCACGATCGCCGCCCCGGCGGAGCTTCCCATCGGCCTGCTGACCGCCGGGGTCGGCGGGCCCTTCTTCCTGGCCCTGTTGCTGCATCGGAAAGGGAGGTTGGGCACATGACCCTGCGAGCGGAGCGTGTCGGTCTGGTCCGCGGCGGCCGGGCCATCCTGACCGGCATCGACCTGGACCTGGTGCCAGGCCGCCTGACAGTGCTGTTGGGCCCGAACGGGGCCGGCAAGTCCAGCCTGTTCCGGTTGCTGGCCGGGGACATGGCGCCCGACTCGGGCCGGGTTACCCTGGATGGACGGGACCTGGCCGATTGGCGGGCGGACCGGCTGGCCCAGCGCCGCGCCGTCCTGCCCCAGGATACCAGCGTCGGCTTCGCCTTCACCGGGCGGGACGTGGCGGCCTGGGGTGCCCGCGGCCTGCCTGCCCATGAGGCGGCGCTGCTGGCGGCGGATGCCCTGGCGGCGGTGGAGGCGCAGGCCTTCGCCGACCGGCCGGTGCCGCGCCTGTCCGGCGGGGAGCGGCGGCGCATCCACCTGGCTCGCGCCCTGGTGCAGACACGGGTGGCCGCCCGCGGCAACCATCCGCCGGTGCTGCTTCTGGACGAACCGACGGCGGGCCTGGACCCCCGGCACTGCCACATCGTGCTGAAGCTGGCCCTGGCCGCCGCGCGGGACGGGGCGGCGGTGGCGGCGGTGCTGCACGACCTGGACCTGGCCGCCCGCTACGCCGATGAGGTGGTGCTGCTGTCCGCCGGGCACCTGCTGGCAAGGGGACCGGTGGAATCCGTGCTGCGCCCGGCCCTGGTGGGCCCGCTCTACGGCGTCCAGGCCGTCACCGCCCCCTGCCCCGCCGGCGGCCGCAGTGCCGCCCGCATCATCGACGCCGCCTTCCCCCAGGCCGCGGAATAGGAACGACGAGTTGGGGGCCGCCCCGTAGGTCGCAAGAAGCGCAGCGGATTGCGACACCCCGCCCAGACCCGCCCCCCCTCACTCCGGCCGCCAGCCGCCCAGGGGGTAGCTGCGCAGTTCGTGATAGGTGGGGCCGGTGCGGCCCAGGATGCTTTCGTACAGGCAGAAGCGGTCCACCATCACCGGCCCGTCGCGGAACAGGCCCGCCCCGGCCAGCCAGGGGCCCAGGCGGGCGGCGGATTGGTCGTTCAGGCGAGCGAGCGTGACATGGGGGCTGTATTTCCGTTCCTCCGGCGGCAGGCCGGCGCGGACCAGGGCCGATTCGATCTTGTCGCGCAGGTGGTGCAGCGGGTCCGACCGCTCCACCCCCGCCCAGAGGGTGTGGCTGCGGTGGCCCTTGCCGAAATTCCCCGCCCCCTCCAGCACCAGGGGGAAGGGCGGGGCCGTCACCCGGTCCAGCGCCCCATCCACATCGGCGGCCGTGCCCTCGTCCACCTCCCCGATGAAGCGCAGGGTGATGTGCAGGTTGTGCGGATCGACCCAGCGGGCGCCGGGCAGCCCCGCTTGCAGCCGGGCCAGCCGGTCGCGCGTCGCCTCGGGCAGGGGAAGGGCGGTGAACAGCCGGATCATCGCATCCTCCACTTCGCGGGCGACAGGTCGGGCCTCACAGGTCGGCGGTGTAGGGCGGGGCGGGGTCGTACTGCATCCAGCGCTGGGTCTTGCGGGCATGATCCACCCCGTACCACTGCCCGACCAGCCACAGGGCCATGTCGATCCCGGCCGATACCCCGGCGGAGGTAACAAGCGTGCCGTCGCGCACGAAACGGGGCCCGTCCACCACCGCCCCGGCCGTGCCCATCTCCCGCAGCCGATCAAGGCCGACCCAATGGCTGGTGATGCGCTTGCCCGCCGCCACGCCGGACGCCAGCATCAGCCAGGACCCGGTGCAGACACTGGCGACCCAGCGGCAGCCGGAGGCGGTGCGGGCGATCCAGTCCAGGATGTCCGGCCGTTCCAGCAGGGCGCGCACGCCGAACCCGCCGGGCACCAGGATCACGTCCAGGGGCGGATGGTCCGCCGTGGTGAAATCCGGCACCAGGCGCATGCCCTTGGCGCAGCGCACCGGGGCCAGGCTGTCGCCTGCGGCGATCAGCAGGGGTTCCGGCGCCTCTCCCTCCGGCCAGTCGGTGCGGATCTGGGCCGCCATGCCAAACACCTCCCACGGGCCGACAACGTCCAGTTCCTCCACCGTCTCGAACACCAGGATACCGATACGCATCACCCATCTCCGCCCGTCGGGGTGGGGAAAGCTGCCACCGATCGGCGGAAGGGGCAACCGGTTGCAGCGGACCCGCCCGGCACAGCCCGCCCGCGATCATGCCCAGGCAATATCCCCCCCGGCAACATCCGCCCTGGCGACACCCCTGGCGACACCCCCTTGGCGATACGGCCCGGCTCCGCCATCCTGCCCCAATGGGATCGGGGTGGCGGAGCCGGGGGGCGCATGGCGGGGCAGGCGGCGGATGGACCGTGGGAATCGGGCGGTGGCGGGCCGGCGGCGCCAGGCCCGGCCGCCCCCCTGGCGCCCCTGCTGGAGGAGCGTCTGGCCAATGCCGTGCCGGGCGGGGCGGTGACGGCCATCCTGGTGGTGATGGCGGTGCTGCTGGCCGGGTGGACGGCCCTGTATCTTGCCCTGGGCTATACCCAGCGCGCCATCGATCCGGCCACAGGCTTCGTGCCCGGGCATTTGTGGTTCGCGGTCCTGGCTTCGTTCGGGGTCGCCTATGGCCTGATCGGACTTTACCGGGAGCGGCGGTCCGGCCTGGACGATATCCGCGCCCTGGCCCCCCTGACCGTCGGCGGCTGCCCGGATGTGCTGGAGCGGCGCTGGCGGGCAGCACAGGAAGGGTCCCGCCCCTTGGCCCGGCGCATGGGCCTGCTGGGTCTGGGCATCGCCGCGGCGGGTACGCTGGGCTTCCTGGCGGGGCCGGCCCTGCGCGCCGATACGGCGGGGGAGCTGCGGATCCTCACCCTGTCCTTCTGGTACTGCCTGACCTGGATGGTCAGCTTCTGGCTGGTTTTCCGCGGCTTCACCCTACAGGCGGCGGAGGATACGCTGGTCGCCGCCATCGGGCGGGAGGCACGTGTGGACCTGCTGGACACCGGCCCCCTGCTGGTCTTCGGCCGGCGGGGCCTGCATGGCATGGTCAGCGGCATCGTCGCGGCCACGGCCCTGTCGCTGGTGATCGTGCATCCCTTGGTGGGGCCCCACCCCCTGGCTGTGGCGGGTATGGTGATCCTGATCGTCAAGGCCGTGTGGGACAGCGCGACACCGCTGCGCATCGCCCATGCCGCCATCCGCCGCGCCAAATCGGCGGAACTGTCCCGCATCCAGCCCCTGATCCGGGCCCGGGCGGGGGGCATGGTACCGCCCGCGGATCAGGCGCCAGGGCGTGCGGCGCCCAGTGGGACCGGTGCCCCCGCCCTGGCCGATTTGTTGGCGTGGGAGGCGCGGGTGGAACGGGTGCCGGAATGGCCGATCACCATCGGCACCAGCACCCGGTTCCTTGGCCTGCTGGCCACACCAGCCCTGGGCTGGATCGCGTCCAATGGGCTGGCCTGGGTCCTGGACCGGCTGATGGTGTGACCCGTCGGGCGGGGCGGGGACCGGTCAGGCCTCCATCCGGCCCGACCCGGCGGAGATCATCGCCAGGAATTCGCGCCGGGTGGACGCATCCTCCCGGAAGGCGCCCAGCATGCGGCTGGTCACCATGCTGACCCCCGGCTTGTGCACGCCGCGGGTGGTCATGCACTGGTGCTGCGCCTCGATCACCACCGCCACGCCGAGGGGTTGGAGCACCTCATCGATGGTGTTGGCGACCTGGGCCGTCATCTTCTCCTGGATCTGCAGGCGCTTGGCATAGACCTCCACCACCCGCGCCAGCTTGGAAATGCCGACGACGCGGTTGCGCGGCAGATAGGCGACATGGGCCTTGCCGATGATCGGCACCATGTGGTGCTCGCAATGGCTTTCGAAGCGGATGTCCTTCAGCAGGACCATCTCATCATAGCCGTCCGTCTCCTCGAAGGTGCGCTTCAACAGTTCCACCGGATCCTCCGCATATCCTGCGAAGAACTCCTCATAGGAACGGACGACGCGGTCCGGCGTGCCCAGCAGCCCCTCCCGGGTCGGGTCGTCGCCGGCCCAGCGGATCAGGGTGCGCACCGCCTCCTCCGCCTCCAGGCGGGTGGGCTTGACGGAGCCGACGACCGCGCGGCGCGGATTGACGGGACCGGTGACGATGTTCTCCGCGATGGCGGTCTTCGGTGGGGTCACGGGAGAAACTCCTTATCCAATACAGAAACCAGGAAGGGCGGGTTCCACGGAACGATCCGCCCGAAAGGATCCGCCCGGAACGATCCGCCCGGGACGGGCAAGGCGGGAATGGCCCGGCCCCGGCGGGAATCCCCACCGGTCCGGATCGGGGACCGGTTGCGCCGTCCCCCGACCGCCGCGCCCGGCGGGGCCGCCCCGGCCCCGGTCACCCCGCCCCAGCCAGCCAGCAAGCAATTGGCGCGAACGGGTAGGGTGTCAAGCCGGCCACCGCCGCCGATCACCCCTGCCGGCTGCGGCTTAATTCAAGCGCCGTTCAACATGGGGGCTGTCCAGGGAAAAGGCGGGAATGGCCACGTCGAATCCCTGACCGGCCCGGTCCACCATCTGGTACGTCCCCTGCATGATACCGGACGCGGTCGTCAGCGGGCAGCCGCTGGTATAGGTGAAGCTGTCCCCGGGCTGGAGCACCGGCTGCTGACCGACGACGCCGGGGCCCCGCACCTCCTGCAAGCGGCCCAAGGCATCCGTGATCCGCCAGTGGCGGGCACGCAGCTGCACCATCTCCGCCCCGCGATTTTCGATCGTCACCTGATAGGCCCAGACATAGCGGGATTCAGCCGGGGACGACTGCTCCTCCAGATAGACGGGCGTGACATTGACGACGATGGACCGGGTGGTGGCCGTGTACACCGGTGGCTCCTGGCATCTGGTCCGGTCGGCCACCCAGTCGCGGATGGTTGCGGGGGCCGGCCCGGCGGTTGGGGTGTCCCGTGGTTGACGGTATGACTGCACGGCCGCCCGGGGCTGCCGCCGCCCCGCCCGCCGTTAGGCACCCACCGGCATGGCCGAAGGGGCACAACCGGGCCGGACGGAGCCTGTATTCTGCCACTCTGATATAGGAGTGCCAGGACTTTGCGACAGGGCCATGCAGCCCTGCCATGTGCATCCTGGATGCCGGGGGATGCCGGGAGGGCCCCCGGCCACCGGGGCGCCCGGGGCGCCCGGGGCCGGGCTTGAAAAAGGGTATTGCGCGCCCGGGCCGATGGCCTCATATAGCGATCCAGGTGCAACCACCCGTGAGCCGCGCCATGCTGCGCCAGATCAACCTGCGACGACGACCGATCGCACGCCCGTATGCCGGGCGGCGGATCGTTGCGGCCTGGGTCTGACACGCGGCATCTGCGCGGGGGACCCGGCCTCCCCCTCCACCCGTCTCCAGCCTGTCCAGGCGGGGCGGTGACTGACAAACGCCGGGATTCCCCAATCGCATGATCATCACCCATGAGCTGCCGGCCCATGCCGGCGCCATTGAAGCGCTTCTCGACTCCTCCTTCGGCCCCAAGCGGCACACTAAGACCGTTTACAAGCTCCGGCGCGGGGTTCCGCACCTGCCGGACCTGTCTTTTGTCGCCATGGCCGATGACGGCCAGGGCGGGCAGCGGCTGGTCGCGACCATCCGTTACTGGCCTGTGATGATCGGTGGCAGCGTGGCCGCGATCATGTTGGGCCCGATCGCCGTGGACCCCGCTTGGCGGAGCGAGGGGCTGGGCGGCAAGCTGATCCGGCACAGCCTGGCGGCGGCGAAGGTGCTGGGCCACCGCATCTGCGTCCTGGTGGGCGATGCGCCCTATTATGTCCGCTTCGGCTTCCGGCGCGACCTTGCCACCGGCCTCAGCCTGCCCGGTCCGGTCGACCCGGACCGGTTCCAGGCCCTGGAACTGGTGGAAGGCGCCATGACAGGCCTGACCGGCATGGTCGGCCGCGCCCTGCCCGCCCGCTCCGCCCCCGCCCGCACGGCAGCGGTGCGGACGGCCCCGCTGCGGACGGGAACCGCGCGGACCACACCGCTGCGATCTGTTGTGATGGGGCAGGCTGCGGGTGACCCGGCTGTGCCGGCGCTTGCAGCTGTGGGCACCGGTGCTGTGGGGACCGGCAGTGTGGCGATGACCCCGGCCGCCGGCCTGCCCGCCCCGGCCCTGGAACCGGCGACAATGATGGCCGGTGCCACCCCCGCCGCTGGTGTGGATTCCCTGCCCACCGCACCGGCGCGACGGAGCTTGGTTCGCCGCGCCGCCACCCGCTGATTTTGCCCGTTGATTTTGACCGCTGTTTCCGGCCAGTGGGGCCGCTGGAGCCGTTGCCCACCCCCTTGCCCCGTCCATATCGCCGACGATGCCCCACCCGGGGGCATCGCCGACGAAGCGTCACATTTCCCCGATTTCCCCTCACGGACCGCTTGAACCCGGCCCCCGATCCGCCTATAAACATTGCACCGGCGCGGGTGTAGCTCAATGGTAGAGCAGAAGCTTCCCAAGCTTACGACGAGGGTTCGATTCCCTTCACCCGCTCCAATCTTTTCAAGGTCTTACGGGCCTTATCCCCATCCGAAATTGCGCGTGCTTAGAAAATGCTCAAATGACGCATTGTCTGTGGCGATTCCGCGGGTTGAGGGAGCCTCACCTTCGGGCAGCGGCACCGCCCGATCGGGTTTGGTGCCGGGCGGATCGCAAGGCTAAGTCGTTCTCCGACGACCTAGCTCGAGGGGAAGGCCCTCAGAGTCTGTCCGGAAAGTTTACGTTGGCCTGCATAGGCGGCGCAGCATGAGGCGGATGGAGGCGAGGCGAAGGAACGCCAACGCTTGGCGGTTGAGGTTCTCCCAGTCCTTGGCGAGGCGACGGCAT
>JBJOKR010000194.1:0-8791 GCA_046045995.1 Pseudomonadota bacterium
GATCCTGACCGGCTTGGCCGGGGCCCCGCCCGCCACTGTTGGCAGGCACGCGGCCATCGCCGTCTTCCTGGCGGTCACCGCCCTGCTGCTGCACCGCAGACCCGCCCGGTAAGGCGCGGGCCCGATCCTCCACCCGCACGCTGGCGGGGCGTGCGTCGCCATGCCGGCCGGTTCCCGGTCCAGCACAGATCGGCCAGGGCCACCCCGAGATTCACGGGGTAGGACCGGCCATTGCCCCTTCAGCCGCCGTGCGGGGGCAGGGGCAGCAGCATGTCCATGACCGCATCGATATAGGGGTCGAGCCGGGCCATCCCAGCCTCATCCAGGTTGCGGGTCAGGGCGGTCAGGGCCAGTTCATAGACCGTGGCGTTCAGCAGCCGGGCCGCCAGATCCACATCGGCACAGGTTCCCTCCCCCCCCTCCGCCACCCGCGACAGGTTGCGGCGCATGGGTTCCTGGGTGATCCTGTCCTCGATCTCCCGGGCCCGGGCGAAGCCCAGGACGGCCGGGCCCGTCTCCAGGATGATGCGCCGCGGCTCCGGCGCCAGCACCACCCGCAGCCAGGCCTTCAGGGTCAGGGCCAGGGCATCCCTTGGCGATGCGGTCTGGCGCGCCGCCACCTGGGCCCGGGCCACCACCTCCCGTGACACCGCATCGAAGACAGCCGCCAGCAGGTCCACCTTGCTGTCGAAATGGTGGTAGAGCGCGCCCTTGCTGACCCCGGCCCGGGCCAGCACCGCATCCGTGGATGTCGCCTCGAACCCCAGTTCCGCGAAGCAGGCGCGCGCCGCCTCGATCAGGGTGGCGCGCGTCGCTTCCCGCCGTTCAGATTGCCTTGCCAAACCCGCACCCATCCCATAAACATACCGACTGTCGGTCTATAATAGGAGCCACCCCATGTCTACTGAGCCCATGTCCACCGAACCCCACGCCAGCAAGCCCGTGCCCACCCTGCCCGCCTGCTTCGGCGCCTATCTTGCCGCCTGGAACGAGCATGACCCCGTCAAGATGCGCCGCCTGGTGGAGGTCGCCCTGACCAAGGATGTGGCCTTCACCGATCCCAACCACCAGATCGTCGGGATCGATGCCTTCATCGGTCAATTGAACGATTTCCGTGCCGCCGAAGGCAAGGCCAAGCTGATCCCCACCAGCGGTGTCGACATGCACCACAATCTGGCCCGCTATGGCTGGGCCGTGCTGCGCACCGACGGAACCCGGTTCGACGGCTTCGACCTGGTGGAGATCGACCCCACCCAGGGCAAGATCCGCCGCATCGACGGCTTCTTTGGCCCCCTGCCGGAGGTGGGCACAGCCCGCATCGCCTGATCACCCGGCGCCGCCGTCCCCGTCCTCCAGCACATGACGGGGCCCGGGTCCGGCGGCGGCGGCACCGTCATCAGGGTTGTAGAGGGCGCAGAGGTCGAGCGACAAGCAGCCGCAGCCAATGCACCCATCCAGCCGGTCGCGCATCCGTTGCAGGATGCGCATCCGCTCATCCAGCAACTCGGAAAAGCCGGATGCGATCCGCGACCAGTCCACCCGGCTGGGAGCCCGGTCCATCGGCAGCGGGGCCAGATGGGTCGAAATCTCCTTCAGGCTGAAGCCCAGCCGTTGCGCGATAAGAACAAAGGACAGGCGGCGGATGTCCGACCGGCGGTAGCGCCGATGCCCGCTGCTGCTGCGGATCGGGCTGACAATGCCCCTTTCCTCATAGAAGCGGATGGCCGACGGTGCGATCCCAACGCGGGAGGCCATTTGCCCGATCGTCAGCTCGTCGCCGGCCACCGCCATCGCCACACCCCTCCCCACCACCCCTGAAATTCCGCTTGATCTCAAGTTAACTTGAACTTGCAGGATCGGTCAACGAAGGGGGTACGGCCGTCCCGCCGGGCGCGTGCCCGTGGCCGTGGCCGTGCTATCCTGCCACCCTCCCCCAACCGCGGGACCGCCATGTTCTACCGATTTCCTGAATCATCGACCCATGCCCTGGTCCGCACCGCCTATACCCGCCCCTATCCCGCACCGGTCAGCGCCAGGGCGGGGATGCGGGTGCAGCCCGTGACGGAGGGGGCGCCTGTCACGGATATCCCGGGCTGGACCTGGTGCCGGGGCCCGGACGGCCGGGAAGGCTGGGTACCGGATGGCTGGTGCGTGGCGGAGGATGGGGGTCTGCGCCTGACGCGGGATTTCGACGCCCTGGAACTGACCGTCGCGGCGGGGGACCGCCTGCGCCTGATCCACAGCGAAAGCGGCTTCATCTTCGCCGAAACCGTCACCGGTGCAACCGGCTGGGTCCCGGATGCGGTGCTGGTGCTGGAGGATTGATCGCCGGGCATCCAGGGGGAACGGGTCTGCTGGTGGGAGCCGAAGTCCATCGGGCCGATATCCAGGACCGCGGTGGCGCGCCTGATGTGTTCAAAACCATGGCCAAGGCGCTCCCCTGGCTGCGCCGTGTCATTGCCGACTGCGGCTACCCCGGGGGGAAGCTGGAAAGCGCTTTGAAACAAGTCGGCACCTGGACCCTGGCAATCATCCGCCGCAGCAACCAAGCCAAAGGCTCTGTCGTCTTGCCCCGACGTCGCCGCCGGAGCAGCCATGACAGCAAATGCGCCCATGAGCGTTGAGTTGCGTACATAGGCGTAGCGGTTCAGGCCGTCGACGAGACCGGCGGGGTCGAGCTGCATCTACCATCCGGCCACCGGATCGTGCTTTCCCCCAGACAGCAGGCGTTCCAAGGCGCGCCGCAGCACAGCCCTAAGTGTCTATCCGAAGACATGTTGAATCGGATGAACCGGTTGTGATTCGATGGCCTGTGTTCCCTGATTCAGGCCCTTCGAGATGAGGACAAGCGCGAACCGTGGTTTGTACGACCGCAGCCATCTTCGGTATCCGACCGACCTGACGGATGCGGAGTGGGCGTTGGTCGCCCCGCTGATCCCCCCGGCGCGGCGCGGGGCAAGCTCTACGCCGACGGTGGCTACCAGGGGCCGCAGTTCCAAGACGCCCTGCGGCAGGTCCTGCGCAAGATCGACGTGGAGATCGTCAAGCGGTCCGACACGGTCAAAGGGTTCACGGTGCTGCCCCGCCGGTGGGTGGTCGAAAGATCCATTGGCTGGGTCAACCGATGCCGTCGACTGGCCAAGGACTGGGAGTGCCTCAACAAAACAGCCTTGGCGTTCCTGCGATGGGCATCAATCCGCCTGATGCTGCGAAAGATCTGTCAGAAAACGAAATGATCTTGGACGGACTCTAACCCGGGATCGGCCAACGCAAGATCATTACAGCTTCGTTTCCCGCAGCAATCGATAACCTGTGACAAGCGCTTGGTTGTCGCGTCGAGAGCCGATGATTGGGCTCCCTATTCTGAACTCGGCGATCGGAGACGGCCAAGGCGTCGGAGAGACATTGCCCCATCGGCTCCGGGCACACAGGACAAAGCGCGGTCACTCCGATGTCCGGTTCGCCCGCCCCGCTTTGAGAACCGCGCCGGAACAAAAGTCAGAATACCGTGCGAAAAAAGTCAGAATGCGAGCTCCTCGCATTTCAGAACGCGCACTAAGCCATTGAAGAGATTGGTGCCCCAGGCCGGACTCGAACCAGCACGTCGTTGCCGACAACAGATTTTGAGTCTGCCGCGTCTACCATTTCGCCACTGGGGCACCGGGCGTGTGTGACGCGGGCGGGATCATAGCGGGCGATCGTCCCGGGTCAAACGAATAAACGCGGGGCCTGTCCCCCTGCCGGCCCTACCCAGGGGGATCGCATCTGGAGCCGCCATACCGGGTGTTCCCCCTCTCCCCCTGGGAGAGAACGGGAGAGAGGGAAAAGCCGGCCGTTTTTCAGGTGGGATTGCCGTGCGGCACTCCCGCCCAGCCCCACCGCGACGGCGTGACCCGCTTCCCAGCGGCGGCAGGGGGGGCTATATCCGTGGGGCATGAGCCTGATCGACCGCCTGTCCGCCCCGCCCCGCCTTCTGCCGGCCGCCCTGATCGGTGTCTGCCTGTCGGCCCTGGGCATCGCCCTGCTGGCCCAGTATGGGGGCGGGCTGCCACCGTGTGAGCTGTGCATCTGGCAGCGCTGGGCCTATGGCGCCGCCATCGCCGCCCTACTGCCCGGCGCCCTGCTGCCCGGCGCCCTGGCCCCGCCCGACCGGCCGACCTTGCGCCGCCTTTCCCTGGCGCTTGGGGCGCTGGCCTTCACCGCAGGGGCAGGCATTTCCGTCTTCCATGCCGGGGTGGAACAGGGCTGGTGGCCGGGCCTGTCCGGCTGTGCGGCCAATTACACCGCCACCACGGCGGAGGAGATGCTGGCCCAGATGCTGGCGGCCCCCATCGCGCGATGTGATGAGATCCCGTGGTCCTTCCTGGGCCTGTCCATCGCCGGCTGGAATGCCGTCGCCTCTGCCCTGTTAGCGGCCCTGGCCGGGCTGGGGGCGATCCGGGGGCCCGGAACTGCCACGACCCGCCCGGCCGCATCCCGCCCCGTCACTCCCGGCCCCGCCGCTTCCTGAGGACCCGTCATGACGACCAGCAGCAGCAGCACCAGCAGCGACCGGATCGAAAACGGCGATGACCGGTTCAAGGCGCCGACGGACCTGCCCCGGCCCAGGCGCCTGCCCGGCGATCCCGACCGGGCGGGCAGCCTGGCCCGCATCGTCCGGGTGGACCATGCGGGAGAATACGGTGCTGCGCGAATCTATGCCGGGCAGTTGGCGGTGCTGGGCCGCACCCCTGCCGGCCCCACCATCCGCCACATGGCGGAACAGGAGCGGGAGCATCTGGAATACTTCACCGCCGAACTGACGGCCCGGCGGGTACGGCCGACCGTGCTGCAACCGGTCTGGCATGCGGCCGGCTATGCCCTGGGGGCGGGCACCGCCCTGCTGGGGGAGCGGGCGGCGATGGCCTGCACCGTGGCGGTGGAGGAGGTGATCGACGCCCATTACGAGGCGCAGAAGACCGTGCTGGATGAACGGGAGGCCCCCCTGGCCGCGACCATCGAACGGTTCCGCCAGGAGGAGGTGGAGCATCGGGACATCGGACTGGCCCATGCGGCGGAGCAGGCGCCCGCTTATCCCCTGCTGTCCGCCGCCATCAAGGCGGGGTCGCGGGCAGCCATCTGGCTGTCGGAGCGGTTCTGATCCCAGGGGAATGGCCGGTGGAACGGCCCAGTGCGGCGGCCCAGTTCTACTGGCCCAGTGCGGCGGCCCCGGTCGATGCTGCCCGGCGATGTGACGGTACGCACTGGGAATGTCCAGCAATACGGGACAATCCTTTCCAATCATGGCGGCTTATCCCGGAACCTGACCAGGGGTAGGTCTTGTGGGACCGAACCCCCACTTGCTGCCCCCTGAATGGAGGATATTCCCATGCGTCGCACCCTGTCCGCTCTGATGCTGGCCACCACGCTGATCGCCGGCCCGGCCCTGGCCCAGACCACCGGCAACCCGGCCGAGGTGAAGGCCGGCACCTACAAGGTGGAGCCGACCCACGCCAAGATCGTCTATGCGATCAGCCACCTGGGCTTCGCCACCTATTACGGCACCTTCCCCAAGCTGGACGGCACGCTGGTCCTGGACCCGGCCGATCCGACCAAGTCCCGCATCGACATCACGGTGGACGTCGCCGCCGTCGACAGCAACCTGGACAAGATGGATGAGCATCTTCGCGCGGCCGATTTCTTCGACACGGCGAATTTCCCGACCGCCACCTTCAAGAGCACGAAGGTGGAGCGCACGGGCGACAAGACCGCCCGCATCACCGGTGACCTGACCCTGAAGGGCGTGACCAAGCCGGTCGTGCTGGACGCCACCTTCAACCAGGCCGGTGTGAACATGATCAACAACGTCTATTCCATCGGCTTCGACGCCACGGCGACGATCAAGCGGTCCGACTGGGGCATTACCACCTATGTCCCCGCCGTCGGTGACGACGTGACGCTGAAGATGGGCATCGAGCTGCAGTTGCAGCCGTAATCCCGCCCCTGCCGCCCCCGGATACCGGTCTTCGCCGACCGGTATCCGGGGTGACGGGGCCTTGCCACCCGATTGCCGGCCCGGGGCGGTGTCGTCCGGCACGCCCCGGCCCCCCCTGTCGCCTGTGCCGGACATCCAGCCCGCCGCAACCCCGTCCGGCCCTTCCGGTCCCGGGGCACGGCGGGAGACAAGGAGATCCGCCATGTCCGCCCCCGCCGCCCGCATCCAGCCGGGCCAGTCCCGCTACAGCGCCGGTGCGATGGCGCTGCACTGGCTGACCGCCGCCGCCATCGTGCTGCTTCTGGCCAGTGGGCTGACCATGACCCGGATGGAGCCGGGGCAGACGGCCTTTTCCCTGTACCAGTGGCACAAGGCCCTGGGCCTGACCGTGCTGCTGCTGACCCTGGCGCGGATCGTCTGGCGCCTGACCCACCGGCCCCCCGCCCTGCCCGACAGCATGCCGCGGGTGGAGCGCACAGGCGCCCATCTGGCCCATATCGGCTTCTATGCCCTGCTGATCGGCCTGCCGCTGGGCGGTTGGGCCATGGTCTCCTACGCCCCCTACAATGTACCGACGAGCTGGTTCGGCCTGTTCATCGTGCCCCATCTGCCCGGCGCCCCGGCGGAGGAGGCGGCCCGCACCCTGCTGAAGGACCAGCTTCGCCTGGCCCATGAGATCGGGGGCTGGGTGCTGATGGCCATGTTGGCGCTGCATGTGGCGGCGGGCCTGCGCCATGCCCTGGTCCTGAAGGACGGGGTGTTCCAGCGCATGGTCCCGGCCGCCCGCCCCCTGATGAAGGGCGCGGCCCTGCTGTCCGCCCCGGTGCTGGTGCTGGCGGCGGCGACAAGCCTGACCGGCGGGTCCACGGGCACCCCGGCGGCTGTCGCCACGGCGGGCGGGTCCGCCGCCCCGGCCGGCACCGCCGCGACCGGTGCTTGGGTTGTGGACACCTCCGCCTCCCGCCTGACCTTCCGTGGGACACAGCTGGGAAGCCCGTTCGAGGGCGGGTTCCAGCGCTTCCAGGCGGAGATCGTCTTCGATCCGGAGACCCCGGAGGAGGGTCGGGCCACCGTGATCGTCGATACCGGATCCGCCCGCACCGGCGATGCCCAGCGCGACACCGCCATGCCGACCGCCGACTGGTTCGCCGTCGACCAGTTCCCGGAAGCCCGGTTCGAGGCGACGACCTTCCGCCGCACCGGCCCGGACAGCTTCGAAGCGGTGGGCAACCTGACCATCCGTGGCGTCGCCCAGCCAGTGACCCTGCCCTTCACCCTGACCCCGGAAGGCGACGCCACCCGCGCCAAGGGGGAGGTGCGGATCCTGCGCGACGCCTTCGGCGTGGGCCAGGGCCAGTTCGCCACCGGCCAGTGGGTGGCCCTGGATGTGGCCGTGGGCATCGACATCCTCGCCCGGCGGCCGTAACCCGCCCCACTCCCGGTAGGTCGGGCAAGCAACGCGCGGCCCGACATTGACCTGGTCGCCCTATCGGTCGGCCAGGCGGATATAGCCGCGTTCCACCACCCGTTCGGCCGATTCGAACAGCTTCAGCATCTCCTCATACGCCTGCCGGGCGTCGGCCAACTCACGGATGCGGGCGCTGTCGGGGTGGCCGGTGGCCAGGGACAGGCCGAGCTTCAGGTATTGGGCCCGCAGTTCCGCCACCCGGACGGCCAGACGCAGGAACGCCTCCCGGTCCAGATCGGGCAGGGCATGGCCCAGCACCTCCCGATTGGCCTCCTGGATCGCCAGTTCCATGTCGTCCATGAAATGCCGGATCTTCTGGACGAAGCCGGGATCGCCCTGCTCCGGGGCCAGTTGCGCCCCATGCTGAACGGACCCGATCAGACCGGACAAACGCATCGCCATGGGCTTCCCCCTTTTTCCATAAGCGGTCGGGCGGCACGCACCGGCCCACCCCGAGGGCAAGGGTCGCGCGGTACGGCGCAAAAGAGAAGGGGGAACCGAGCGGGGGGGCCAGCCGATGGCGTGTCGGGAGCGATGCCCCCCGGACACGGTGCCCCCTGGACGCGGTGCCCCCTGGACGCGGTGCCCCCTGGACGCGGTGCCCCCTGGACGCGGTGCCCCCTGGACGCGGTGCCCCCTGGACGCGGTGCCCGTCAGCTTTCCAGCTCGGTGTCCCAATACAGGAAATCCCGCCAGCTTTCGTGCAGGAAATTCGGCGGGAAGCTGCGGCCGTTTTCCTGGAGTTGATAGGCGGTAGGCTGGAAGGGCGGCTGGATCGGATGCATCCCGCACTGGTGGGGATAGCGGTTGCCCTTCAGCAGATTGCAGGAGGAGCAGGAGGTGACGACGTTCTCCCAGGTGGTCCGGCCGCCGCGGGACCGGGGGAGGACGTGGTCGAAGGTCAGCTCATGGGTGGGGAAATGCTGACCGCAATACTGGCAGGTGAACCGGTCCCGGAGGAAGACATTGAAACGGGTAAAGGCCGGTCTTCGATTGGAGGTGACGAATTCCTTGAGGCTGATGACACTGGGAAGCTGGATTTCGGAGGTCGGACTTCTCACCACCCTGTCATAGTGGGAGATGATGTTGACGCGGTCGAGGACGACCGCCTTCACCGCCTCCTGCCAGCTCCACAAGGACAGGGGGAAGTAGCTGAGCGGACGGAAATCCGCGTTCAGCACCAGCGCCGGGCAACTGTCAAGCGGTGGAGACAAAACCCACCCCCATGCCGTTCCAGGCATGCCGCCAGTGGCATGCCGTTTCCCAATGGCGCCCGGCTGGTTCCAAGCGCCTGGTGAACAGAAAGACCGAAACCCAGCCGGAACCGGGACTGTACATATACCAGCCGG
>JBJOKR010000195.1:0-8788 GCA_046045995.1 Pseudomonadota bacterium
CGCAGGGGCCTGGACGGCGGCGGTGGCCGCCGGGGATGTGGCGGGAGAACTGGCGGCCCACCAGATCGCCGCCAATGCCATCATCGCGGGCAAGATCGCCGCCGGGGCCGTCAACGCCGACAAGATCGCCGCCAACGCCATCCTGGCGGATCACATCACGACCAATGCCATCCGCGCCGGTCACATCCAGGCGGGAGCGGTCACGGCCGATCGGATCGCGGTCGCCGATCTGTCGGCGGTCAGTGCCAACCTGGGCACGATCACCGCCGGCAGCCTGGGCGTCAATGTCGCCTATGCCGGACAGATCTCCGCCGGTCAGATCGCGGCCGGCACGATCCTGTCGGACACCATCCGGGTCGGCTCGGAGAAACTGGGCGATGTCGTCACCAAGGCCATCCTCGGCGCCACCGATCCGGCGCAGCGGATCAACACCGGCACCACCACCATCGACGGCGGCCGGATCACCACAGGCTCCATCGACGCAGACGCCATCAAGGCGGGCAGCATCGATGCCAGCCGCCTGAAGGTGACAGGCCGCATCCTGTCGACCATCGGGCTCTCCATCAATTTCAGCGGAAACACCCTAACCTGGAACGGCGGTGTCATCGACTGGACCGACATGGCCGGCACCCGGTCCCAGACCAACATTTTCCCCGGCAGCCGCAGCGGTATCAATACCGGGGAGCGGTTGCGGCTGTACTGGCGACCCGGTGAAAACACGCTGACCGTCACCGCCGACATCAGCATCAACCCGCCGGAGGACGCTTCCATCCTGGCCACGGTCCAGCCGGGGCAGGCGCGTCCGCTGATCGAGCATCACCGCGACGTGACGATCACCGGCAACAACCTGCGGGCAGGTCTGGTCAACGCCAACATGCTGCGCGCCGATCAGGTGGATGCGCGCGAGATGCGCATGGGTGTGATCTTCGACGGCGAGCCGGGGCTGTACTTCCGGACCATCGACGATTTCCTGCCCAATCAGGCGGGCAGCCGTGCGGGCCAGAGGACGATCTTCGCCTATGCCAACAACCGCCGGCGCGCCCAGATGTATGTCACCGGCGACGGCAGCGATGCCGGGTTCGAGGCCTGGGACGCCGCCGGCAACCAGATCTTCGGCAGCAGCGGCCTCGGCACCGGCAGCGTCAATACACGAGTCATCCGACCGGAAAGCGCCACCTTCGTCCGATCCTGCGTCGCGGTCCAGCATGCCGAGATCGCGGTCCAGATCAGCGGCCTGGATCCGGGCGAAAGCGCCCGCGTCCTGCTGCTGGCCCATGCCAGCGGCAACGGCCCGCCCCTCAACACCCTGCTGCAGGTGCGCGGCCACGGCCTCAACCCCACCTGGTCCAGCAGTGCCGGCAACTACGCGGGCTTCAAGGGCGATGCCCAGGGCACCTTCATGCGGTCCTTCGAAATTACCGCCAACGGATCCTACAGATGGGAATGCTGGTGCAGTGACGGCGAAAGCATCCACACATGGCCGAGTCAGGATTTCATGAACGACATCACAACCAAATCCACCGTCCGTCTTGTCCGGGACGTCGGCCTTGTCGCCTTTGTTTCCCTGAGGTGATGCCATGGCCTGCCACATCAAATACGACGCGCAATCCGGCTTCATCCGCCAGATCATGGATATCAGCCCGGCCGAGGCCGACCTGTATGCGGAGCCCGGCTGGCAGGTGATGGCCGTGGCGGTGCCGCCGACCCTCGCCGCCGACTATGTCCTGGCCGGCACCGTCACCCCCCGCCCAGTGCTGCCGGATTTCGACAAGACCGCGATCCTGGCCGACGGGATCGACACCGCCACCCTCTCCGGCCTGCCGGACCCCTGCACCGTCACCGTGAACGGGCAGGACCACAGTGTCACCGGCGGCGTGCTGGAGCTGGATGCCGATCATCCCGGCACCTACCGGGTGGAGATCCGCCATTTCCCCTACCGGGATTTCGTCCAGGAGATCACCGCCGCATGAGGATCCGACTGACCAAAGGCCGGGACGAGATCGCCGCCGAACGCCGACGCCGCTACCTCGCCGCTTGGCCGGTCGACAAGCAGATGGAGGCCCATGCCGAGGCCGCCGACGGGCGACCCGCCAAGCGGACCCGGATGCTGGCCGACCTCGCCGCCATCAAGGCCACCCTGCCCTACCCTCCCGACAGCGAGTGAACCATGGCCCAGTACCAGCAAGGCACCGTCACCGTCTCCGCCGGCAGCGCCCATGTCCATGGGGTCGGCACCGCCTGGTCGACCGCCGTCAAGCCCGGCGACATGCTCCTCATCGGCGATCACGGTCCGGCAGCCTTCATCGCCGCCGTGCCCTCCGATACCGAACTGGTCCTGGAGCAGCCCTGGGTGGGCGCAGACGCCCTCGACGCCGCCTATGCCATCCATCGGGATTTCGATCCCACCAGCGGCGCCCCGCTCGTCGCGGTGGGGGATATCGCCGTCCACCTGCTGGTCAACCGGGCCATCGCCCGGCTGTCCCTGCAGACCCTGACGGCATCGGTATCGGCCGTGCCGATCGGATCGATCCTGAAATTCGCGGGCCCCCTGCCGCCTGCCGGCTATCTGCCCTGTGACGGCCGGGCCGTCTCCCGCACCGGCTATCCGCGCCTGTTCCAGGCGATCCACGAAACCTTCGGGCCCGGCGACGGCACCACGACCTTCAACCTGCCCGAACACCGGATGCGTTACCAGCCGGTGGAGAGCGGCGGCTACACCACCCACACGGAGACAGTCACGGACGAGGGCGGCAACACGACAACCGTCACCATCAACCTGGCCGTCTTCTGCCACGGGATCCGGGCCACCTGACCGGGGTCCGGGGCGGGCGGCTGTCAGTCCCCCCAGTTGCTGTCATGCCCGCGTGTATCCACGTGCACGAAGGTAGGATAGGCCGCGATGCCGCCCCGGAACATCCCCTGCTGCCGCAGCTCCCGCAGCAGGGCGGCCCAGTCCTGGGGCCCGGTGGTCGTGGCCCGGACGACGAAGTCGACCGCCATGAACTGCATGTGCAGACTGGCGGCCGCTCCGCCGATGGCCCGGTTGTAAGCCGGGGACCGGTAGACGCTTGCGAAGACGATCGGTGCCTTCAGCCGGTGGCGCAGTTCATCCAGCACCTGGGCGGTCGGTCCGATGTTCGGCCAAAGTTCCTCCGGCGGGTCCTGGTTCAGCCCGAAAGCCGGGCTCTGGGCATTGGCATGCTGGTTGCCCTTGACCAGGAACTCATAGGGTTTGAAGTAGCGCAGTCCCAGCGACCCGATATAGGCCTCGAACCGCTGCTGCCAGGGGGCCTGGACCGTGGCGGCCACGGGCGCCGTGACGGGCGCAACCACCAAGCCCGGGTCTGAAGGCGCCGCACGAGTGGCAGCCGCCAAGGCAGCCGCATCCGAGGCTGCGGCCAGGCCCCAGTCGTCCAGCCGGTAGCGGCCTTCGTGGACGATGCCGTGGCCGAGCGCGATCGTTCCCTTGCGCGCCATGACATCGGCCTTGAATCGGGGTTTGCTGCCCTCCGCGACCGCCGTCGCCAGGATCAGCCGCCGGTCCTCCGCCCCGATGCCGCCACCCGACCCGGCCAGGCCCGTCCTGAATCGGCTCTCCTTGTCGTCGTCGATCCCGCCGTTCTGCACCGCTGCGTCGAAGCACAATGCCATGTCGCGGGCTTCGGTCAGACCCAGCCTGCGGAAATCCCGCTCCGCCCGGGCCCAATAGATCTCCTTGGCCAGGGCAACCTGGATCTCCTGCACTTCCAGGAAGCTGCCCAGGGCGGCGAAGCCCGCGGCCCAGGGCGGCTGGAGCCGCACCTTCGACGGGGCGACGGAGATGCCGTCCGCCCATGCCCGCTGCTCCGCAGCGGGCGCGTCGACGACCCGGAGAAGTTCGCGGGCGCGCTCGGCGCCGAAGGCACTGACCAGAAGATGCGGCGCCTTCTGCTCGACCTGTTGGATCACCTTGCCCAGGTTCCCGTGCTTCAGCGTGAAGCCGACGATCCCCCAGGTCAGGTGGGCCCGGTCCCAGTTGCCCTTGGCCAGGGTGAACCCGTGGCCTTCGAAATCGGCGGTCAGCTGCAGGCAGCGGTCGAACAGGTCGGGGATGGGCGCCTGCATCAACCCCTGCCAAGTCTCCCCATCCAGCTGCCCGTGGGGGATGATGCCGTTGCCCTCCTGCCAGGATTTCAGGACACCCTCGGTCTCGCCCCCGAAGATCCCGTCGATGGTCCTGACCGGATGGCCCTGGTCGGCCAGGCTCTCCTGGATGCGGCGGACGATCAGGCCGCGCGGTGTCCGGTTCCCCGACGCGGCCCGTTGCAGAATGATCCCCATGCCCCCCTCCCCTCCCCTCAGCGCGTCCCGATGTCGGGGCCGTTCCCACCGCCATATATACTCCTAGGTCATATGCCTCATCTCGCAAAGGGGATTCGGGGACGGCGCTGTCTTTCGTGACAGCACATACCCTGCTGCTCTACTCTTGGATGGACTCCGCACCCTGCCGCCGACAGCCCCGACGATGTTTCTCGACCTGAACCGTTGCTTTCTACCCATCAAGGACGGAGATGAAGCCGGCCTTGAGCTTGGTCGTCGCTGGGGGCTCAAGAGTGGGCATTGGCTGACTTGGCCGACGCTTCTGACCCATCGCCGCGTGGTTCTGCTGGCAGAGGCGGACTGCGGCAAGACCCAGGAGTTCAGGCATCAGACCGAGCAGCTGCTGGGGAAAGGGGAGGCGGCGTTCTTCGCGCGGATCGAAGATCTGCAGGAGGGGATCGCGGGAGCGTTGGAGATCGGCAAGCCCGATGCGCTCGTACAGTGGCGCCGGGGTGACGCAGCAGGCTACTTCTTTCTGGATTCAGTCGACGAGGCCCGACTACTGAACCCGAGGCAGCTTGATAAGGGTCTGCGGCGGTTCGCTGCGGACCTGGGGGAGGAGGGTCTGCGGCGGGCCCATGTGTTCGTGTCCTGTCGTGTCTCGGATTGGAAGGGCAAGCACGACCTGGCGACGATGGGAACCTACCTCCCGGTCCGGTCACCGTCGGTACCGACCGACGGGAATGCGGATTGGCAGCAGGAGCTGCTGGGACCGATCTTCGACAGGCCGGCTCGTACCGGAAAGCCGCAGGAACCGGAGCCCGAAAGATCGCCGACGGACGAGCCGCTGGTGGTCAGGCTCGTACCTTTGGATGCCGACCAGCAGCGGACCTTGGCTGCGGCAGCCGGGGTCAATGACCTCGACGCCTTCATGACCGCCCTGTACCGGCAAGGGTTGGAACCCATGGCCGAGAGGCCGGGCGATCTGCTTTCCCTTGCCGACTACTGGTGTTCCCATGGATCATTCGGCAGCCTGGAAACAATGACCGAGTACTCCGTCAGCCAACGGCTGCGGGAACGGCACCATGACCGGCCGGACAACGACACCCTGACCGACATGGCGGCGCGACACGCGGCCGAACGGCTGGCGGCAGCGCTGGTGCTGGGCAAGACCTTTACCTTGCGGGCGCCGGGAGACGCGGCCGACCTGTACCGGGGTGCCGACACCGTCGATCCGGCCGACCTGCTCCGGGAATGGACGGATGCGCAACGGGGGGCGTTGCTGCGACGGGGCATCTTCGCCCCGGCCACCTATGGCCGGGTGCGGTTCCACCATCGGTCGGTGCAGGAATACCTCGCCGCCTGTTGGTTCCGCCGCTTTCTCGATGCCGGTGGAAACGGGGCCGCTGTCCATGACGTTCTTTTCGGCGAACGCTATGGCGTCCAATCGGCCGTACCCTCCCTGCGCCCGGTGGCGGCGTGGCTCGCCCTGTGGAACCAGGCTATCCGGGATGAGTTGCTGCACCGCGCCCCGTTGGCCCTGATCCAGCATGGGGACCCGGGGTCGCTGCCCTTACCGGATCGCGCGCGGCTTCTTCTGACCGCGGCTGAGATGCACGCCACGGGGAAGATCGCCAACGATGATATGGATCGCCGGGCGCTGTGGATGTTCGCTGATGCGAGCCTTGCCCCAGCGATTCAGCAGGCCTGGGACATCAACCCGAGGGATGACTTCCGGATCGATCTGCTGCGCCTGATCCAGGAAGGTGCGATACGCGCCTGCTTCCCCCTGGCCCGGCAGGTGGCCCTGGACAAGACAGCGAATGTGTATGGGCGCTGCGTTGCCTTGGACGTCCTGAGGATCGGTGACGACAGGGAGACGATCGAGGCGTTCCTTGCCGATGTGATGACAGCCCCGGCGGAGGTTCCGGCCAGATTGGCCGAGGAGACCGCCGGAACCTTGTTTCCGCGATACATGGATGTCGCACAGCTTATCCGGCTGATCGATCTGGCACCGGCTTCAAAGCAAACCCTTGGCGGTTTCGGCCAAGATCTGCCGAACCTGTATCGGGCCTGCCCGGACCTTGAGACAAAGCTTCGGTTCGCCGACGGCATCGCTCGGCTGTGCCTGACCGCCCCCCTGGTTGACGGGTACTATCGGATTTCCGCGCGTCATGCCGACCTTGCGCAGAACCTGGCACCCCTGGCCATTGAGTTGATCCGTGATATCGACGGCGATCCCCGGCCGGAACTGGTCGCCTTGCTGACAGCCATCCGACATGCCCGGGGACAGGAGAGGGCCTATGGCGATGTCGATGGCCCGTCCCTTCCCGATGTCATCAGCCTATATCCGCCGCTCAACGGACACCTCTTCCGGGCCGCAGCCGAAGAAACGGCGCACGAGGCGGGGCCGGGGAACGAGCCTATCCGCTTCTGGCAAGTTGACGGTGCGCACAATGGGACTTGGACGGTGGGGCCAGCCCAGCTTCCGGCTCTGATGCAGGATTTGCGGGACCGCCCGCACCTGTGGCAGCGGCGGATCGCCTTGAGCGCCATCGTCTTCATCCAGAAGCAGGCTGGGCGCCTTACCGAGGAAATTGAAGGCATCTCCGCCGCCATCGGTGACGTGCCGGAGTTGAAGGCTGATCTCGACTCATATTTGGCACCGCCCGTGCCGGATCCGGATGACGCCGCCCGAAGCGCAAAGCGAGCTGAGCGGGCGCGGTTGCAGGAGGAGCAAGAGAGCAAAGATAAAGAATCCTGGCTACGCCTCCGCAATTCCCTGGCCGCCGACCCGGATCGCCTCCGTGATCCGGCGGCAGTGTCCCGCTGGGAACAAGGTGCGGCCTTCCTCGCCAATTTGGCCGACTGGCTGTCCAGGTCCAGTCGCAAGGCTGTGGAGCAGGCTGTTCTGGAATGGCGGATGCTGGAACCCGCCTTCGGGATGCCCGTGGCCGAGGCGTTCCGGGACGGCATGGGCATCCTGTGGCGCATCACGGCTCCGCGGCCGCCCCAACGGCATGAGGACGGTTGGGTCCCGATGACCCGGCTCAGCTACGCGGCGATCGGCATCGAGGCAGCGGAAGCGGCGGATTGGGCCGGACGCCTGACCCCGGCGGAGGCATTGCGGGCGGTGGAACATGCCTGCTTGTCCCGGCAGGGCTGCCCCCCTTGGATCGATGCCTTGCTTCAGGCCTGGCCGGATGTTGCGGTACCGCCGATCATCAAGGAGATCACAGACGAATGGCGGTCGGCGTCGCAATTCGGCCGTTGCTTTCTGGGACATGTCGCCCGGACGAAATCACCCCGTCCCCCATCCCTCCGGAAAGCCGTCTTCGATCTGGTGGCCGGGGAAGAACCCGGATCGGTCCACGCCCTTGAGGAGGCGATTTCCATCCTGCTCAAATCACCGCTGACGCCGGAAGAATCCGCCCACCTTTCGCCGGTTGCCCTGAACCGCCTTAAGCAGGACCCGGATGATACGGATAAGGCGCTGCGGTATCTTGCCTTGGCCCTGGTAGCAGATCCGGACAGCGGGGTAGCCGCAATCGAGCGATGGGTCCAGGCCGGCCTTTGGTGTGCGGATGAACGCGCCGAACTGCTGTTCGCCCACTTGTTTGATCCTTATCGCAACCGCATACCAACGTCGCCGGCCAAGCTTCCCATGGCTGGCCTGGAGCAATTGCTCAAGCTGGTTTTTCGCCATATCCGACCTCAGGATGACCACGTCCATGAAGGCCCACCCTTACGTGACCGTCGGGACGATGCTGAAAACGCCCGTAATGCCATTCTGAGCGCCCTGATGAATCGGACCGGGCCGGACGCCCATGGCGCCATTCTGCGTATTGCGGAGGACCTGGCGCCGGACCGGCAGCGGCGGTTCCGTGAACTTGCCCAGGGAATGGCGGAGCGGGATGCGGACCCGCCGGCGTGGGCACCGATCGATATCCTGCGCTTCGAGCAGAAAGGATTGTGGCCCGCACGCACCGGGGACGATTTGATGCGGCTGATCCTGGGGGTCCTTGCAGACATCGGGAGGGGCCTGACCGCCAACGATGCCTCCTCCCGCCTCGCCCTGCTCAACTGTCCCGACGAGACGGCCGTGCAGGGGTGGCTGGCGGAGCAGCTGGAGCTTCGGTCGAGGGGACGGTACAGCCGCGTCCAGGAGGCAATCACCAACCGCCGCGACCGGATCGATATCCTCGTCCGCTCCTCGGCGGCACCCGTCGAGCTGTCGATCGAACTGAAACGCGGCGATAACTGGCGTGCCGCCGAACTGCGTGACGCGCTCCTGGGTCAGTTGAGGGAGGGCTATCTGCTGCCCGAGAACCGGCGGCACGGTATCCTGTTCGTGACCCGCCACGAGAAAAGTTCGTGGAGACCCACTGACCATCCCAGCCGCGTGGACTTCCGCCGGCTGATCGAATGGCTTTCCACTGAAGCGGCGGCGGCGACAGCGGCGGACGGGAATTCCCGTGTGCTCAGGGTT
>JBJOKR010000196.1:0-8770 GCA_046045995.1 Pseudomonadota bacterium
CGACGCGGTTGCAGAGATGGTTTCAGCACCCAAATCCTACGCCGGATCAGAGACTTACGCTACACCCGCCGCCCCCTCCAAGCCGCCGTCGTGAATACGACGGGCTAGAGTTCGGGTTCCGCACGCCGCCCCCCCCCCCACTGTACAGGTCCTGTGGTTGAGGGTGGTTCTGTTGCGCGGCCTCGGTAAGGCACCGTCAACTGAGCGAACCTATGTGAGCTGGGGTAGGGGGTGAGCATGACGATGGCATCCCCCTCCTATTCGGGCTACCGGTTCCCACCCGCCATCATCAGCCATGCGGTCCGGCTGTACTTCCGCTTCCCGCTGAGCCTGCGCATGGTGTAGGCGATGTTGGCGCCGCGCAGCATCGTTGTCAGCCACGAGACGGTGCGGCAATGGGGCCTGGAGTTCAGGCAGACCGTCGCCAACCTCTTCCGCCCCCCCGCCAACATCTCCAACGCCGACCATCGCCGCCGGTCCCAGGCCTTCCGAACTTGGGCCGACGTCACCGGCGGGGGCAATGCCGCCTGATCCCAATCCCGACAGCGCCTATTGAGGCCAAAATTCATCAAGTTGACGGTGCCGGACAGCCCGCGACCGCCGATCCGCCGTCCAGCGCCGGGCAGGCGTCCCTGCAGACCAGGCGATCGCCCAGGTAGCGCCGGTCGCGGATCTCGACCATCAGGCGGCTGGCGTCCGGATCGCTTGGCATCCACTCTGGCAACCACGCAGCAGGTGCGCTATGTAATACCTGTCTCCGCGTGAGTATTACTGGGGCAGCCATGGCCACCACGGTCACGAGCAAGGGTCAGGTCACCATCCCCAAGCCGGTGCGCGACAGGTTGGGCATCGAACGTGGCAGCGCGGTCGATTTCCAACTGGCGCCGGATGGGCGCGTCGTCCTCATCAAGGTCGATGCCGGATGTCCGACCAGCCGGTTCGCCGCATTGCGCGGTCGGGCCGGCACCGGCCTCAGTACCGACGAGATCATGGCATTGACCCGGGGCGAAGGCTGACCCGTGACCCTGGTCGATACCAACGTCCTGCTCGACGTTGTCACCGACGATCCCGTCTGGGCGGACTGGTCGATCCGGCAGCTGGACACCGCGGCAATCAAGGGGCCGCTGCTCATAAACGGTGTGGTCTATGCCGAGTTGTCCGTGCGCTTCCAGCGGATCGAGGATCTTGACGACGTGTTGGAGCAGGCCGGGATCACCATGGCGGAGATACCCCGGGCCGCCCTGTTCCTGGCCGGCAAGGTGTTCCAGCGCTACCGCGCTCTCAATGCTGGCTGTTAACTCCTGAGATGACCCAGGAGTCGAAGTTTCAGCGTTGTAAACATGATGACCGCTTTCTTTTGGCGCAATGTAACCTGGGCTAGTGATTGTGGGGGGTATGGTGAATTTGCCAATCTCATACCCCGGTGGATCACATTCGGTGCTTCCGTCATCCTGCGGAATGCATTCCAACCCCGTCGGATCCACGCCCATGAGCGGCGAGTTGCGCACATAGGCGTAGCGATTGAGCCCATCCTCGATGCCGATGGGGTCGAGCTGCATCCACCTCCCGTCCACAGGATCGTAGGCCCGGTTGGGCGTGTGGTACAGGGCGATTTCGGGGTCGTAGCGCATTCCGGCATAGCGGAAGGCTGGCCCCGCCGCCCCCGCCTGGGGGGAGTTGCCGTAGGCGTCATAGGTATAGGCCCCGCCCAACCGCCCGTCCGGCCGCAGCCAGCCGATCACGCTGCCCTGGCGGTTCGGCAGCAGCCGGATCAGGCCCCCGGAGGACGAGGCCCCTGCCTGGCCCGCCGCCTGCACCGCCACCACCGCCCCGCCGGTGCCCGTGGCCCGGATCGTGCGCTCCCGCAGACGCCCGTCCGCCTCGTAACTGCCCCATTCAACCCCGTCCACCTCCAGGTACAGGGTGGTGGCGCCGTTCACCTGCTTCCAGGCCCGCCCGCCCTCCGGGTACCAGCCATAGCTCGCCGTCACGCCCGGCGCGCTCGCCCCCACCAGCATGTTGCGGCTGTCATAGCGCCAGGTCCGGCCGGCTGCTCCCCCTCCCGATTGGCCGGTCCGGTTGCCCCGCCCGTCATACCCCTGCACCACCCCGTCCACCCGGGTCAGGGCGTTGATCGGCGACGCCGGGTCATAGGTCGTCGTCCGCGCCTGCGTCGCCGCCGGCTGCCACAGAAAGGCCGGGTTGTCCAAGGCCTCCCCGATCAACCCGCCCGCGTCGTCATAGCTGTACGCCGCCGTCAGCGACCCGCCGGTCCAGGCATGGGACAGGCCCGTCAACTGCCCGGCGATGTCATAGCCGTAGCTGCTGGTCGCCGGACCCCGCGCCGTCGCCACCCGGCGGCCCAGCAGGTCGTAGCGGTGCCGCGTCACCGCCTCCGCCCCGGCACCGCTGCCCAGATCAACCCCCGTCACCCGGTTCAGACCGTCATGGCGCCACCCCACACTCCCCCCGGACCAGCTCGCCCCCGTGCGGTTCCCCGCCGCATCATGGCTGAAGGTCATCGTCACCACAGGCGCCGCCCCGGCCACGCCCGTCGTCGGCCGCGGCAGGGTCACCGTCGCCGACTGCTTGCGCCCCGCCCCGTCATACACATGGGTCCGTACCGTCACCGCCCCGGCGCCCGTGCCCGCCCGTTCCGCCACCACCCGCCCCAGGATGTCCAGCCCGTAGACCGTCACCGGCAGCCCGGGGCGGGTGATGCCCGTCGGCCGGTTCAGCGCGTCATAGGTCGTGGTGCTGACCGTCCCGTCCCGCTGGATGAAACCGGTCCGGTTGTCCGCCGCGTCATTGGCATAGCTCTCCGACGCCCCATCCGGGTAGGAGAGGATGGCCAGACGCCCGAAGCCGTCATGGGTGAAGCGCGTCGTCGGCCGGCGGAGACCTGCCGTTGGTGCCACATCACTGGGGACCAGGATGGGGGTGACTGTTAAAGCTACCAATATTCTGTTTGAATCGCCTGTGAATACATTTTTAATCCGTCTCCAGCATAGACGCAGATCGCTGAGGCTGCTATCGTCGTCGAGCATCAGGAGGGGTTGCGAATGCTGCGGGGGCGATGCGACGGGAGTGGGTGGCGTAGGCGTGGGTGGGGCGGGTGGTGCCGGGGAGCGGCATCGGCGCTGGCCATGGGGTTGCTGCTGACCGCCCTTCCGGCACCGTCAACGGCGGCGCAGGAGCGTGACCCGAGCAAGAAGGACCCGACCATCGACTTCGACACCGTGGACCTGATGACCCTGCCACCCCTGCAATACACCTTCGTCCCGGAACGCCGGAAGCTGGAGGGGTTTCGCAAACACCTTGCTTCAGGTGCCTGGGAAGAATTTCAACACCCGGCGGTTGACGGCACGGGCTTTTGCTCGGCATTCTGGGAAGCATTGCGGACGGGTGAGGGGATAGAAGCCATCGAGCCGGTTTTGATGACGAATGATGTTGACGATGTAGCATCATCCGCTTTAGCGCAATCATGCCCGCAATACAACTTCTCACATCCAAATCACCGAAAAGGAAAGGTTGCTTATGGCGTTCGATTGTACCAAATTAAAATAAATGACAGAATAGTCTTCTTTTACGAGCATGGAGACCTTGTTGGTGGGTGGGCTTCAGAAAGGCCGATTCCATTCAGTGAGATATCCCGACGCATCAGCAATACGCGCTACGAAAGAGTTTCTGTAGGTCGAGATATCGATAGCCAGACCTGTCAAGAGTACTCAGGATTATCAATAACCCCGTTTTATACGATAACTGGCTATGGTTATTCTAATTATAAATCAGATGGTTTGCATGTCTTGTTTAAAGATGACATGTTTTATCTGGATTTTTCATTCGATCATGACTTAGAAAGGCAAATTAGCCTAAAACGAAGAGAGGCTGTCATAAATAGTACAATAATGGGGTACGCCACCACCTTATGCACAAAGTACAATAACCATCGATAATGGTGAGCAAAATGACGATTACTGATCGAATCAATACGCCTGGAAACACAGTCTTATCAGGAGCCATAGCAATTCTTGAACGAGTGGAGGGAACAGAACGCGTCATTCACCTGGACCATCGAGGAATATTGACATTAGGGAGTGGGTCCGCCCTCGCCATTGTAGGCCGAAATACTTTGAGGTTGATGAGTCTTGAGCAGATAAACGCCAAATTTACTGCCGCAGGTGTTGATCCGATTTATCATTTGGATGAAGACGACTATCGTGCTCTCACGCTTGTTCATGAAATGCCGGACCACGCGTCGCGTACGGCGGCCCTTAAGAATACGCCCCGAGGGCGAATAACGCGAGAAATCACTGACGAACAAAGAATATCCCTGCTCGAATGGGAGATTCGTCGCCATATCGGACCAATTGAAAATCGGATCCGCGATTTGGCAAATGCACTTGGTCGAAATCCGGCCGATGCCTATACCGGATTGACTGACAATCAGTATGCTGCCTTGATTAGCATCGGCTATAACAGCCCGGGTGAGTTGATTGGAAATGGTCTTGTTACAACACTTCTCAATAACGACAGATGGGCATTCTTTGAGGAAATTCTTATACGCTCCAATGGTGTTCCCGCAGATGGCGACACGACAGGCTTGCGTGGGGTTCAGAAGCGCCGCTTCTGGGAAGCAGAGCTAGCTTCACCATTTTCAGGTAATAACGGAAGACCTTCGTCCTTAGCGGAAGTTCGAAGCGTTTTGGAAAAGTACACCCCTGAAAAGGTTAGGGAGTTTATAGCGTATTTTGATCTTAGAAACGTCCCCCTGACCGATCATGAGGCGTCTTTGACGCAAAATGTCACCGCATTTTTTCCTTATGTCAAGATACAGCAGTACCTTGAAACAATGGCTTCGCTGGGAATAGAGCCGGATGAAGTACAAAGGCTTACCGATTTATTGATAACGATAGCGCGACGTATTGAAGCAGAGGTGCGTACGATCTACGATAATCAGCAATGGTCTTTGGTTTTGGTTGGTGGACGCTGCGTTCCTACCGGCGGAACCCTGGCCAACAGCCTGGAAACCTCGATCTGCATTCCGCCGGAGAGCGTGTTCCTGCCAAGCCATGCGCCCGATGGGCTCCTGGCGCCGCTGGACAGCCTCAGCTATCCCCCGGAAAGGTATCTGCGGATCGTCAACCGCGTAACCGGGATCGGTCCGCCGGGTGCGCCGCCCGAGGAAACGGGCGTCGGATTCTTTGTCCATTACGGGTCGCGCACCTGGCGTTTTGCGACGCAGGAGGAAAGGCGGGCCTTCCTGGCCCGGCGCGGCTATCTGTGGTCGCCTTCCGCCAATCCAGCGACCGACCCGCCGGATTCGGAGGATGCCGCCGGGGTGATCATCGTCGGCAACCAGATGCCGGGGGGGGAGGGCGAACCGCTGTGGCCGGGCGCCCCCTTCGTCGCCGGCAACATCATCCATGCCGGTCTGACCACCCTGGCCAACGGCATCGCCAGCCAGCAATTCCGGATCGCCAATCCCGTCGTGGCGACCCTGGTCGATACCGCGGTCGGCCGGGCGGTGGATGAGGTGGGGACGCGCGCCCTCACCTCCCTCAATATCAACGTCACCGCCCTGCCGCGGGACTTCACCACCCGTCTCCAGAACGGGATGGTCGCCGGCCTCACCTCCCTGGTCAGCAGCATGGTCATGAACGGGCTGCTGGACAGCATCGGGATCGACGGGCTGCCCGCCGATGTGCTGACCGGCATCGTGTCCAACACCGCCAGCACCTATGTCACCGCCCAGATGGGCCTGAGCCTGTCCGGCGCCGGCGCCATCAGCCTGTCGGAAGCCTTCCGCGGATCGCTGGCTGCCGTCCCGGCCGGCATCATCGGCAGCCATATCCTGAACCTGCTGGAAATCCGCAACCCCACGGCCAGGATGGCGGGCAATGTCGCCTCCGCCATCGTGCTGGCCGCCAATGCCGGGGGGCCGATCGTGGCTGCCGCGGCCATGGTGGCCACCACGATCATCTTCAATGTCCTGGGCATCGGCTCCAACGCCGGCCCGATCGGCATCACCGACATCACTGTCCAGGGCGGCCGCTTCACCGTCCGCCCGCCGCGGACGAACCGGAACGGCTTCTCCGGGCCCGCCGAGCAGTTGACGATGACGGTGCAGATGATCGCCCACTCCGCCGCGCCCGTCCTGAACGGCGCGCTGGAGGTTGTCGGCGCCCACGTCCAGGGGATGCGTGGCCGCACCTCCCTGCGGTTCCATATGGTGGACAATCAGATCCGCGCCTATGTCAACGACGAGGACAAGCGCTATGGCCTGGGGGCCCATGGCGGCATTGCCCGGGAGTTCATCGAGCGCATCCTGCAGGGCGCCGACCTGGTCATCCCGCCGGAGGCCGATCCCCTGTTGGTCATGACACTGCGCCGGGGCTGGTATGATTGGGTCGTCAACGCCGCCGACCCCGATTTCCGCGCAAGCCTGCCGGAATCCGAAACGGTTTACACGCTGTTCGATATGGTCGGGCGCGTCTTGGATCTGGCGGGGAACCCGTCGTACCGCCCGTTGCGCCCGCCGACCGGAACCGCCGCGGAGATCGCCCTGGGCATGCTGGGTGTCGTCCGCCTTGCGGCCAACGCCGTTGATGTCGCCTTCACCAGCTTCATCAACAGCCGCAATTCCGGCGGGAGCAGCACCCCCATCGGCAGCCTGGGCTGCTTCGAGCCCTGGGCCGCCGCCGTCGATGTGCTGCGCACTCTGGGGGAGGAGACAGGCTTTGTCTTCCTTCCGGTGCCGGAACCGCGCGATATCGAGGGCCTGCCGCCCCAGGACAACGTCACCAGCGATGTGTTCGATCGCCTGTCCCAGGCCCGCCTATGGCTGAGAGACACGGCGACACCGCCGGCGCAAACCGGGGAGCCGATGGTGCTCCCGCCCGGCTCCCTGACCGTCACCGCGCAGCCGTCCCCGCTCGTCCGCGTTTCCTGGCAGGCGGTCGGCCCCGGGGAACGGGTCTTGGTGCGCTGGCAGAGCGTGGACGGCCCCTGGCAGAGCCAGGAGGTGGGCGATGGTGCCCGCTCCCTCGAACTGCCCGGTGTGGTCGTCGGCGCAAGCTATGTCATCCAAACCAAGCGCCTGGCAGCGCCGGTCGCCGGGACACGCCGGGAAAGCGCATGGACGCCGCCGCGGGCGGTCACCGTTCCCTCCGGCCTGGACGGTGCCGAAATCGGCCGACTGGAGCTTTCCCAGCAGGGACCGGATACGGCCTGGGACGGGCGCGACGTCCAGATCGCCTGGTCCGCCCGCTTCCCGAGCCTGCCCGGCGGCGGCGGCATCCTGTCAACGACCGGCCCGTCCATTCCCGCGGGATTTCGCGGATACCAGGTCAGGATCTTCACCGGTGACGGTCGCCTGCTCCGTGAGATGATCGCATCCAAGGCTGACAGCCACACCTACCGGTATGAGGACAATCTGGCCGACAGCCGGGCCTTGGGCCTGCGGTCGGCCAGCCGGGAGCTGCGCTTCGAGGTGTCGATCCTGCCCGGTGCCGGGCAGCCCCTGGGCACGCGGACCTTGACGGTCACCAACGCCGCCCCGCCCAAGGTGGGGGTGGTGGCCACGGCCGGGCTTGGCATCCTGTCGGTCGAGGTGACGCCGGTGGAGGATCTGGACCTGGACGGCTATGCCGTCTGGATCTCCGATCAGCCGGGCTTCGATCCCGCCACCCTCGCCCCGGTCTATCGCGGACCCTCCCCGCAGGTCGTGCAGCGCAACCTCGTCCTGGGCGACTGGTACATCCGGGCGGCGGCGGTCGATCTGTTCCAGCCGCGCGACGGGCTGGATGTGGCCGGGCTGAACCTGTCGGACGAGGTGATGGTCACCCTGGCCGACATCACCATCGACAAGAGGCCGCCCGCCGTCCCGACCGGGCTGACCCTGGCGAGCGCGGTCGGCTTTACCCGCAGCGGTGAGCAGATCGCCACCCTGAAAGCCTCCTGGGACCGCAACGAGGAAGCGGATTTCCTGGTCTACGAAGGCCAGATCCGGCGCGATGAGGACGGGGATTGGACGGATTTCAGCCTGGGCCTCCCTGCGGAGGGGCAGCCCGTCCAGATCTGGCAGGTGACGCCCGGCACCGCCTTCAGCGTGCGGGTACGCGGGCGTGACCGGTCGGGCAATGCCAGCGACTACTGCGAGGCGGTCGGCATCGTCTCCGCCGTCGACACGGCGCCGCCGGGCCCGGTCACCGGGGTCGTGGCGGAGGTGGGCCTGCGCAGCGTCATCCTGCGCTGGACCAACCCGCCGGACCTGGACCTGGACATGGTGGAGGTCCACCGCGCCGCCGCCAACGACCGGGACCAGGCGATCCTGCTGGGGGCCGTGCGGGGATCGGTCTTTGCCGACCAGGGGCTGGCCGCCGACAGCACTTGGCATTACTGGCTGCGCGCCCTGGACCGGACCGGCAATGCCGGGGAGTGGAGCCATGGCGGGACGGACGGCCTGTCCGTCATCATCCCCCGGGCCGTCGCCGCCGACATCGCCGATGCCCAGCTGGACTTCGCCAAATTCGCCCAGGGGATCGAACCGGTCGGGATGGTGGATGCCCTGCCCGCACCGGCCGGATACACGGGCCCCCGCACGGTCATGCTGACAGGGGACGGCAAACTCTACCGCCTGGTCGCAGGGGCCTGGACGGCGGCGGTGGCCGCCGGGGATGTGGCGGGAGAACTGGCGGCCCACCAGATCGCCGCCAATGCCATCATCGCGGGCAAGATCGCCGCCGGGGCCGTCAACGCCGACAAGATC
>JBJOKR010000197.1:0-8595 GCA_046045995.1 Pseudomonadota bacterium
CCTTCACCGCGGCGGAAGGTGTGCGGGAGGGGCTGCTGGCCGGGCTTGGCCTGGCCATCACGTCGCATTGGATGGTGGCGCCGGAGCTTGCGGCGGGCACGCTGGTCCCGGTGCTGGAGGATTGGAGCCTCCCGGCGATGGATCTCTGGGCCGTCTATCCGACAGGCAGGCTGCCCACAGCCAAGGCAAGGGCTTTCGTCGCCTGGCTGGTACACCGGCTCGGGACCTGACCGCCGGCCGTGATCTCCCTTCCAGGACAGGCTTCATCCTGTTCGCCCCGCGGTCTTCCGGGGCCTTTTGGAAGGCCTTTTCCTAGGCGGACCAACCTGCATCCTGGTATGTCGTTGGCGGACCAGGATTTGAGCCCGCGCAACAGGACCCGCCCATGTTCACCCACACCACCGTCGGGGCCGATGATCTGCTGATCTCCGGCCGGTTCTATGATGCCGTCCTGGCGCCCCTGGGCATCCGGCGGGCGGGCCCGGTGGGGGATCGCGGGTTGCTGTATCTCGCGGGGGAGCCCGGGGGGTTCCTGGTGCTGCGCCCCCTGGACGGGCAACCGGCCTGCCGGGGCAATGGCGTCACCATCGGCTTCAAGGCCCCCGACCGTGCGGCGGTGGATGCCTTTCACCGGGCCGGGCTCGCCACCGGTGGGGCGGATGGGGGGACACCTTGTCTGCGTCCCTCCGGTGCGGCGATGACCTATGGCGCCTATCTGCTCGATCCCGTCGGCAACAAGATCAGCGCCTTCACCCCACCCGAAGCGCCAGGGACCTGAGCCAAGGGCACCTGAGCCAAGGGGACCCGGGGCGCAGGGGGCTTCAGGCCCGGGTCGCCGGGACGACCGCAGGCCATCCCTGCCCACGATCGGCGATCAGGTCGGCATTCCGCGCCGCCGCACGGCCGGTGCCGTCTGTCGGAACGGGGCGGGCGATGACCCGGCCCCCCCTGGGATGCGACCGGTCCACACGGTCTGCCCCTGGTGCGCCCCCCCGCAGCGCATCACCCCCTCAGGCACCGGGCCCGCCGCCCCCCTGGCGGAAGATCTTCTCCGTCACATTGTTGCGCCAGCGGTCGCGGGAGCGGAGGTAGCGCCGGGCCACCTCGGTGGATTTGTGGCGGGTCTGGCGCATGATGTCGTGCAGCTGGGCTTCCTGGTCGGCGGCGGCGGTGGCCAGGCCGGCGCGCAGGGAATGGCCGGAATAGCGGTCGGGATCCGACAGCCCGGCCCGGGCGGCGCTGTCCTTGACCAGGCGGGCGACGGCCTTGTCGGACAGGGGCCGTCCGGTGACCCGCCCAGATTTCAGGACACCGCAGAACAGCGGATCCTCGGGGCGCAGCTGCCCGCGCAGGTCCAGCCAGGCGTCCAGGCTGCGCAAGACGCAGAGATCGGGATTGGCCGCCGCCCAGATGGCCACCGCCTCCCCCCGGCCATGCTGGTCGGTCTTGGACCGCCGGACGGCAACCTCCACCCCCCGACCCGGCAGCCGCTCGACATCGCCAACCCGCAGGGCCACCAGCTCGGACCGGCGCAGGGCGGCCCCATAGCCGATCAGCAGCATGGCGCGGTTGCGCACCCCCAGGGGGCCGTCGGGCTGTGCAGCCAGCAGATGCGGCAGGGATTCCAGCAGGATCGGGGCCGCCTGGCGCACGGGACGGCCGGCCTGGCCGCGGGCAAGCCCATCGAGGACCAGGGCGATGCGCGGATGCTTCAGGTCCACGGGAATCCCGGCCAGCCGGTGCGCCGTGGCGATGGCGGCCAGATGCACCCGCAGGGTCGGCACCTTCAGCCGCTCCGCGGCCTTGACCAGGTAGAGCCCGATCAGCTCGGCATCACCGCTCAGCGGCGGCAGCCCAAGCTGGGCGCACCATGAGGTGTAGAGCCCCCAGGCGGAACGGTAGGCGCGCAGCGTCCCCTCCCCCCGGGCCCGCGTGGCCCAGGCGGCGGCCTGGGCCGCCAGCTCACGGATCTCCGCGGCCCGGGCCGGATCGCCGGGAACGTCCAGCCGACCGAAGATCCCGGTCTCCACGGCGACGGACCCGGCCGGGGCGGGCCAGGCGACGGCGCCGGCGGTGGGGGGGGCGGGAGACAGGTCGTCGGGCATGGCGGGGCCTTCAGGTCGGGACATCGGTGCGGCCATCCTGATCCAGCGCTGCCGCCGGGATTTCGGCCTCTATCTCCTCGGCGGTCGGGAGGGCGGCTTCCAGCTCGGGCGGAAGCACATCGGTCACGGTCACGGTGTAGCCCGCCACACCGATCGGCGCCTGCATGGCCCGCAGGGCGTATTCCACCACCACCCTGTTCCGGTCGCGGCAGAGGATCAGGCCGATGGACGGGTTGTCGCCGGGCTCCCGCTCCAGGTCGTCCAGGGCGGCCAGATAGAAATTCATCTTGCCCGCATAATCGGGCCGGAAGGCATCCATCTTCAGGTCCACCGCCACCAGGCAGCGGAGCTTGCGGTGGTAGAAGAGAATGTCCACGTACCAATCCTCCCCCCCGACCTTGAGAGGGTGCTGGGAACCGACGAAGGCGAAGCCCTTGCCCATCTCCAGCAGGAAGTCCCGGACCTTTGTCACCAGCGCCGCCTCCACATGCCGCTCATGGGCCTCCCGGGCATAGAACAGGCGGGTATCGCGGTCGGTGATCTTGTCCAGCAGGATGGTGATGTGGCCCCAGGGCAATCGCGCAACAGGCTGTTGCGTAAAGTCATCCTCCGGCCAGGCACCGGCGAAGCTGCGCATGTAAACAAGGTTCCGGGATGACAGCCCGGTCATCTCGGGGAATTCGGCGCGCAGGTCCTGGGCCGGGCGCTCGACGACCCTGGAGCCCCAGCCTTCCCGGGATTGCCGCTCCAGGATTTCCCGGCCGATGCACCAATAGAGCTGCAGAAGCTCGGCATTGACCGCCAGGGCCGCCTTCAGACGGGCGCTGCGGATGGCGGTCTTCAGACCGGCCAGCAAAGCCGGATAGTCGGTCGGGGCAGTGGCTGGGCGCGGCGCCATGTCTGATGCTCCCGGTGTTCATGCCATGACGCTGACCTTACCGCCATCACCGTCATCGGACATGACCGTCATCGGTCATCCTCATCATGGCGCCCAAAGGATGGGGAGGCAACTCGATTATGTCCGAAAATCCCTCTTGTCGGACGGCACTGGCCTGCGGACCTTCCGACCGCCCCGAACGGCGCGTTTGTCGGGTCTCAAAGATAGCTCTCTGCGTCTAGTAAAGTGTCTGTTTGATAGACAAGCAATGCCGTACACCCAGGCGATCCCGACAAGTTGGATCAACGGATATATCCTGGGACCGCCGCCACCCTGGCCGGCCCCGTCAATCCGCTGGCACCAGGATCCCCCGCAACCGATCCAGGATCGGTGCCGTGTCGGAACCATCGATCAAGCGCCGAACAGGTCACCAGGAATTGGAAGGTGCCAAGGAAGGAGGGCCGGCCCCAGGGCCATGCCCGCCTACCGCCTTCAGGCCGGTGAGGTTGAGGCCGGTGAGGTTCACATCGGTGAGGTTCAGGCCGGCGGTGACGCGCATTGCCTGGATGAACAGGGGGCGGGGCCGACCAGCACGCCGGCTCAGCGCAACCCGCTATGACGTCATACCATCACTTTTCAGGGGTATTGATGGCATCCAGCAGCCGGTCGATCTGCGCCCGCATCTCCAGCAGCCGTGCCCGATGCTCATCCCGCTTGTAGGCCGGGGCCACGGCGGAGCGGAGTTTTGTCACCAACCCGTCAAGCGCCTTGACGCTCAGGGGTTTGGCACCCGCCTCATCGGATTGTCCCCGCTCTGCCTGGCTTCCACCCTGAACGGCCTGCCCCTCCGACTGCTCCCGGGCCCTGCGGGCGGCCACAACGGTCAGTTTCCCCGCTGCCGCCAGCTGGATCAGGGTCGTCTGCTGCCCAGGCTGCCCGACCCGGGCGATTTCAACCAGGACAGCAGCCGGTATCCGCGCCGCCTGGGCCAGATCGAGAAGATCGGCGGGGATCGTGATGATGCGCAGGGTGGCGCTGAGGTTCGACGGGGCCATCCCCAAGGCCCTGGCGGTTGCCGCCCGGGACCACCCTGTCCTATCCATCAGCCGCTGAATGCCGCGCGCCTGTTCCACCGCGCTCAAGTCCACCCGCTGCAGGTTCTCGATCAGGGAAATCACCTCCGGACTGTCGGCTGTGGTTTCCATCGCCAGGATCGTGGACCATCCCGCCATCCGGGCCGCCCGCCACCGACGTTCCCCGGCAACAAGGGTCCAGGTGGATGGGGAACCGGCCGACTTCTTCACCAGGATCGGCTGGAGCTGACCATGATCGGCCAGGGATTCGGCAAGCGACTGAAGCTCAGCTTCCCCGAACAGCCGGCGGGGCTGCCCGGGGTCCGGCTCCACCATGTCCAGGTCAAGCTCGAACGAATGGCGGAAGCGGCTGGTGGCCGCACTGGCGAAATCCGCCTGGGCATCCTTGATGGCGGCGATCGCCCCGGTCAGCAGGCCAGTCACGGGATTCTTCCTGGACGCCATGGTCAGACCTCCTCGCCGACAGGCTGATAACGCGCCGGGGGCACCATGGCGATCAACGCCTGGGCCAGGCGGGCATAGACCTCCGCCCCCGGGCTTGTCGGTGACATCTCCGCAACGATCCTCCCCTCCAGCGCCGCCCGGCCGAAGATCGCGGCATCGGGCACCGGGTCCAGCAGGGGAACCTCCTCCAGGGCGGCGGCCAGTTGGCGCAGGACCTCCCGGTCGACGAATTTGCGCCTGTCGAACTGTGTGGGCAGCACCCCGGCGATGGCCAGTTTGGGATTGCTGCGCCGCTTCACCTTGTTGATGGTGGTCAGGATCAGACCGACACCCATGCTGTCCAGCGCTTCCGTCCGCACCGGGATCAGCACCTCATCCGCCGCAGCCAGGGCCATCCAGGTCAGGATGCCCAGGTTCGGGGGACAATCGATGACGATCAGATCGTAGGCCGTGCGCAACGGATCGATCAATCCGCGAAGCAGATTGTCCATGCCCGGCTCCCGCCGGATCTCCACCTCCGACAGTTCGATGTGTGACGTCATAACATCGAAATCGACCCTCGGCTGACCGGTTATCGGCTGATCGCCCCGGATCACAACCTTGCTGAAGGGCGCATCCTCCAGCAGATGGACCATGGTGCGGCCGGCACGATAGGCCGCCATCGCCGCCTCGGTCCCCAGGGCCCAGGAACTGGCCGATGCCTGGGGGTCCATGTCGATGACCAGGGCCTTGTACCCGCGGGCAACGGCGGCGGCGGCGAGGTTCAGCGTGGATGTCGTCTTCGCGACACCGCCCTTCTGGTTCGCCAGCGCGATCACCCGCGCCTTGCGCACCTGGGCGATGGACCGGAGGCAGGCGACGACATCCGCCGGAATGGCTTCACGGCCATTCTCCCAGCGACTGACCCGGGGTGTGTCATAGCTCCGGTCGAGGCGGCGGTTGATTTCACGGGCAAGGTTGGACTGTGAAAGCCCCGTCCGGGTGCGAAGCTGGCGAAATTCCTCGGCGGGCGAGGCTTCGACAGGATTGTCGGTGGTGGTGACCATCGGCGAAGGGGCCCTTGGACTGGAATGCCAACGGCTTCATCTTGGGGCAACGGGCTGGGGGCGTCAACGGGTCAACGCCACCCATTGACGCCCTTGGGGACCCATCCCGCGCTCAACGCGCCCGACCCGGCTGTGCGGGCCCGGCGCCACCGTGTCCAGCCCGCGGAACAGCCGGGGGAATCGCCCGATCTCCGACGCCTGGTCCTGCTCCCCCCTTTCAGATCCGGTGGCAGGCGAAGAGAGTCGGAGCTGCATCAGCTTGGGAAAGCACCGCCCATGCCAGAGGGTCGCAATCTCAATCGTCCGGCATCAGTCAGGTACCAGCAGTTCGTAGACCATCTTGAACCAGCCACCGGCATCGTCCAACCTGTCCACATGGCCGAACGCACAGCTTCGCGTCCACGAACCCTGTCAAACGGCTCTCCCAAATCCTGCAATAAAGCCTTTACAGTAGCGCAGCAGCAAACGCTCGGTCCTTGCACGTCTCAACGTCTCGCATCGGCGGCTTCCCGAACTGGCGGCGGTACTCGCGGGAGAACTGCGACGGGCTCTCGTAGCCGACGGCGTTCGTAAAGCGGCGCACGTACAGGCACGTCCTCCGGGTTCTCCACATGGACGCCGTCTTCCTTCACCCAACGCGCAACGGCCGCAGTGAGGTCGCGAAGACGTTCCGGCATCCGCCCCCCTTGTTCGCTGGCCTATTGCCCCAACCCTTGTCGCGTTCCGTATTGGGCGGATCAACAGGATTTCGACACTCGCAGAGGATTAGGCAAGGATCACCGTCGCACCGCCCCCCATCCCCCACCGCATCCGGGGTGTGTGACGTCACACACCCTGGGGAAACACCTGGAACAGCTCCCCCCCCACGCTTGTCAACGGTACGTCCATACCTGCGGTCATGGGCTGCATCCCGGGTCGGGTGCGGCGACTTTTCCGATGCCCCGGCTTTGTCACACCAGCTTCGCCACACATTCCCCTTGACGGAGTTGCGTCATTGAGACAACCCTCAAACCGCCCCCCACTCCTCCCGTCAGGAGCCGCCCCATGTCCCTGGCCACCCCGTCCGCCATGTCCCCCGATGAGCTGCGGGAGTTCCGGGAGGGGCGGGGGGAGAGCCAGGGCGCCTTTGCCCTCTGGCTCAATGGCCGGCTGGGGCGCAAATACGACAACGCCACCATCAGCCGGTGGGAATCCGGTGCCGAGCGCATCCCGGCCAAGGTTGCGGAATTCCTGACGGCGGAGGCGAACCGGGTCGCGCGGATCATCGCCATCGCCAACCAGAAGGGCGGGGTGGGCAAGACCACCACGACCCTGAACCTGGCCTATGCCCTGGGGGAACTGGGCAAGCGGGTGCTGGTGGTCGATGCCGACCAGCAGGCCACCGCGACGGAGGGGGCCGGGCTGGACCCGATGGACGTGCAGGATCGCCGGAGCGGGCTGGAGGATGTGCTGTTCGGGGAAACGGAGCTGCGCGATGCCATCGTGCCCCGGGACGGCTTCGACATCCTGCCCTGCACGATCGCGCTGGCGGAAGCGCAGATCAAGATCCTGCTGGATCCCGATGATGGCCGTTACATCCTGCGGGAAAAGCTGGCGGAGGTGCAGCGGGACTATGATTTCATCCTGATAGACTGCCCGCCGGAACTGGCGTTGATCACGGTCAGCGCCCTGATCGCCGCCGACCACCTGCTGATCCCGACCAAGGCCAGCCGGTACGATGTGCGTGGCATCCCGTTGATCTTCGATACGGTTGCGAAAATCCAGCGGCGGCAGAACCCCAGCCTGACCATCCTCGGCATCCTGCCCACCATGTTCAATCGCAACTACGCTGTGGAACAGCAGGTCCTGGCCGATCTCCAGGCCCTGCTGGGCACGCGGGCGCGCATCTTCCCGCCCGTCCCCCGCTCCACGGAGATCGACCAGGCGACCTATGCTGGCGAGCTGCCGCTGAAGGTCCTGCCCAAGACCCACCCGGTCACCGTCTACCGAACGCTGGCGAAGGAGATCGCATATGGTTAAGAACTGGCGCGAAGCCGGCGCACGGCAGCCGCTGGCAAAGTCCCTGGGCGACCGCCCCGGCGGCGACATCCTGTTCGGCAGCACCGAGGGGCTGCGCGATACGGTGATGCTGCGCCGGCCGGACATCCAGCCCAATCCGCACCAGCCGCGGCGCATCTTCAATGAGGGCGAGCTTTGGGCCCTCGCCCGCTCCATGGAGCAGGTGGGCCAGCTGGTCCCTCTTCTGGTAAAGCCCGACCCCAAGGAGCCGAAGCGCTACATCATCGTCGCCGGTGAACGGCGCTGGCGTGCCGCGGACCTGGTGGGCATCGGCCGGCTGATGGCCCATATCCTGCCGCCGGACACGAACCACGACCAGATCGCCCTGATCGAGAACCTGCAACGGGTGGACCTGAGCCCTGTGGAGGAGGCGGAGGGGATCAAGCGGCTTGTGGACACCCACGGCTACAGCCAGGAAACGGTGGGCGACCTGCTGGGCCGGTCCCGGACGGAAATCAACACGACCCTGACCCTGCTTAGGCTCTCCTCCAACATCCGGGAGGAATGCGTGCAGCAGCACGCGCCCGTGTCGAAGGCCGTGCTGCTGGAACTGGCACGGATGGAGACCCATGAGCAGGCGGTCCTCTGGCCCCTGGTCAAGGCCGGCAAGATGACCGCACGGGAGGCACGCGACCACCGCACCCGGATCGCCGAACAGAATGCGGCGGAGGATCGGGCGCTCGCCCGGCAGGCCGCAGCGGATGAGCGGGAGAACCGCGAGCGGTTGCAGGGCAAACCCCTGCCCTCCCCCCGCCGGTTCCTGAACGCCCTTCCCAAGCTGGAAAAGGGCCTGGAGGACGGAATCAAATCCGTATCGAAGGCGCCGAAGCTGCCGGCAAAGGATCGGGAGCGGCTGCGGGAGCTGCGCCGGCGGCTGGATTACTACGGCCAGACCCTGGACCGGATCCTGGAAGGCCCCTGACCTGGTTCCCGGCGCGGCGGCCGGCCGGCGTTCTGTGCCGGAATTCCAG
>JBJOKR010000198.1:0-8584 GCA_046045995.1 Pseudomonadota bacterium
GCGCCCCGGTATCCGGTGTCCGAGCCCCCGACAGCAGATACCGCTCACCGCAGCCGCGCCAGCCAGCGGCGGATCACCCGGTCGATAAGGACGCCAAGGGAGGCGTGGGGGTATTTCAGGGGGCAAGGATCGGTGCGCGGCTGCATGGGACGGCCCCCCTTGGTTGGTGCTTTGGTTGGCGCCGTGGATGACGCTGTGGTTGGCGCCTTGGTCGGCCTTCGATCCCAAGCATCCGGCATGCCAGCCCGCCCCCGCGCGCCCGATCAGGCGTGCGGTGCCGCTGGGCTGGGCCATTTGCCCAAAATTGGTGCTGTCCGTGATGCACTGCCGCAATATTAGGCAGCCGGTGCCGGGGGACCCACGGTGAATCCGGCTCCCCGCCCTGGCACGGCATTTGCGTCCCTTATAGCCGGAGAGCAGCTAGGGTTCCGATCCCGGCGGGTGCGAACCCCGGGATGACTGGTCCGAGAGTTGCCGCCCGGCGGGAGACATCCGCCGGGTACACGGCGGGACAAAAGCCCGGGAGATCGAGGTAGCCAGGGGTGGCGTGCCAACGGTCTCGCCCATCCCTCACACAACGCAAGGGGTTGGGCCATGCTGACACGCCGCATCATCACCGCCGCCATCGTCGCACTTGCCGCCGTGATCGGGGCGGCAGCGCCCGCCGTCGCGCAGAAGAAGACGGATTTCAAACTCGCCTGGTCCATCTATGTCGGCTGGGTCCCCTGGCAGTGGGCCGAAGACCAGGGCATCGTCAAGAAATGGGCCGACAAATACGGCATCACCATCGATGTCGTGCAGTTCAACGATTATGTGGAATCCATCAACCAGTACACAGCCGGTGCCTTCGATGCCCTGACCGTCACCAACATGGATGCCCTGTCGATCCCCGGCACGGCCGGTGTCGATACCACCGCCGTCATCGTCGGTGATTTTTCCAACGGCAATGACGCTGTGATCCTGAAGGACAAGGCCTCCCTGGCCGACATCAAGGGGCAGACCGTCAACCTGGTCGAATTCTCCGTTTCCCACTACCTGCTGGCCCGCGCCCTGGACAGTGCCGGGCTGGCGGAGCGGGATGTGAAGGTGGTCAACACCTCCGACGCGGATATGGTGGCGGCCTGGGCCACGCCGGATATCACGGCGGTCGTGACCTGGAACCCGCTGGTGTCGGAGATCATGGCCATGCCCGGCGCCAACAAGGTGTTCGACAGCAGCCGCATCCCGGGGGAGATCATCGACCTGACGGTGGTGAACACCCAGACCCTGGCGGCCAATCCCGATTTCGGCAAGGCCCTGGTCGGCATCTGGTATGAGACCATGGCGATCATGTCCGCCGATACGCAAGCCGGGGCCGCGGCGCGGGCCGCCATGGGCACGGCGACCGGAACCGACCTGGCCGGGTATGAGGCGCAGCTGAAGGCGACGCGCATGTTCTACACCCCGGCCGAGGCGGTGGCCTTCGTCCAGGGGCCGGAACCCAAGGCCACCATGGACAAGGTCCGCTCCTTCCTGTTCACGCACGGCCTGCTGGGCAACGGGGCGCCCAATGCCGATGCCGTGGGCATGGAATTCGCCGACGGCAGCATCCTGGGCAATCCCCAGTTCGTGAAGCTGCGCTTCACCGCCGAATGGATGGCGCTCGCCGCCGACGGCAAGCTCTGACATCCCGGGGCGGGAGGGGCGGGAGGGGCGGGCCATGCGGTTGATCAACCGACGACCGGAGCGCGGGGTCTGGCTGCTGCTGGCGGCCATCCCCTTCGCCCTGGCCTTAAGCGCGTATTTCGTCGGCTCCTCCCTGCGGCTGGCCGAGAACCCGAACGACAAGCTGTTGCCGGGCCTGACCACCATGGCGGAAACGGTCTGGCGCATGGCGGCGGAACCGGACCGGCGGACGGGGGAGATCCTGCTGTGGGTGGATACCCTGGCCAGCCTGTCCCGCCTGCTGGTCGCCATCACGGTTGCCACCCTGTCCGCCCTACTGCTGGGGGTGGCGGCGGGGCTGGTGCCCCATCTGCGGGCCTTGCTGTCCCCCTTCACCACCGTGGTCGGGCTGATCCCGCCGCTGGCGGTGCTGCCGATTCTGTTCATCATGCTGGGGCTGGGGGAAACGTCCAAGATCGCGCTGATCGTGCTGGGCATCACGCCCTTCCTGATGCGCGACCTGATGCTGCGGGTGGATGATCTGCCCCGCCAGCAACTGATCAAGGCGCAGACCCTGGGGGCCGGCACCTGGCTGATCGCGCTGCGTGTGGTGGTGCCGCAGATCCTGCCCCGGCTGCTGGATGCGCTGCGCCTATCCCTGGGGCCGGCCTGGCTGTTCCTGATCTCGGCGGAGGCGATCGCCAGTGATTCCGGCCTGGGCTACCGGATCTTCCTGGTCCGGCGCTTCTTCGCCATGGATGTGATCATTCCCTATGTCCTGTGGATCACGCTGCTGGCCTTCCTGATGGATTGGGGCCTGCGCCGGCTGCAGGACGCGGCCTTCCCCTGGTATGCGGCGGCGCGGAGCGGATCATGACGGCGATCAGCATCCGCGACATCTGGATGGAATACGGCGACCAGGTGGTGCTGGAGCGGGTGTCGCTGGAGATCGCACCCCGGTCGTTCCTGGCCCTGGTCGGCCCGTCCGGCTGCGGCAAGTCCACCTTCCTGCGCCTTCTGCTGGGGGAGGAGCGGCCGACCCGCGGGCACCTGCTGCTGGAGGGCACGCCCCTGCCGGTGGAGCCGGGACCGGATCGCGGCATCGTCTTCCAGCGCTATTCCGTGTTCCCGCACCTGACCGTGCTGGGCAATGTGCTGCTGGGGCTGGAGCTGCGGGCGGCGCCCTTTCTGGGTCGGCTGTTCGGCCCCGCCCGCCGCCAGGCGGTGGAGGAGGCGGTGGCCATGCTGACCGCCGTCGGCCTGGACCATGCGCTGGACAAGTATCCGGCCCAGCTGTCGGGCGGCATGCAGCAGCGCCTGGCCCTGGCCCAGGCCCTGGTGGCGAAGCCCAAGGTGCTGCTGCTGGATGAACCGTTCGGGGCGCTGGACCCCGGCATCCGCGCCGATATCCACCGGCTGATGCTGACCCTGTGGCATGCCAATCCCATCACGGTGGTGATGGTGACCCATGACCTGAGCGAGGCGTTCGGCCTTGCCACCCGGGTCGTGGCCTTCGACCGCACCCGCACGCGGCCGGAGGACCGGCTGCGTTACGGGGCCACCATCACCCAGGATATCGAGATCTGGCCCCGCCGCCTGGCCGGGGAACCGGATCGCCGCCTGACCCATCCTTGCCCCGGCCGGGACGACCCGGCCGCCGCCGATCCATCCGGCACGACGCCCGGTGCTGCGCCGGCCGATGCGGGGCCCAGCCGGGACGACTCGGCCCACGCCGCCTGAAGGAGATGGTCCGCCATGACCAGCATCGACGAATATCGCCGCCGTTATGAGGCGCTGAAGGCCAAGGGCCGGGCACCGAAGACCCTGCCGCCGCCGACCGACCCGGCAACGGTCCCGCTGGACCCTGCAACGGTGCTGCGGCGGGAGACGATCCCCGGCGGCTGGTACTGGACGACGGTGCTGCGGCGGGGCCAGGGCCTGCGCCTCACCAATACCAGCGGCACGCCCGGCATCTCCCTCCTGGCGTGGAACCTGGCCGACCCGTCGGAGCGGTACAACTCCGCCGATACGGTGAAGGTGCAGTGGACGGCCGCCCTGCGGAAGGGCCGCGTCCTGTTTTCGGACATGGGGCGGGTCATGCTGTCCATCGTGGAGGACAGTTGCGGCCGCCATGACACCATCATCGGCGGATCCACCCCCGGGAGTGTCCTTGCCCGCCACGGCAGCCCCGTCCGCAACACGCGGGAGAACTTCATCCTGGCCGCGGGCAAGCACGGGCTGGGTCGGCGGGATGTGCCGCCCTGCATCACCTTCTTCGCCCCGGTGGCGACCACGGCGGAGGGGCGCTTCGTCTGGGAGGATGGGGTGGTCCGGTCCGGCGACCTGGTCGATCTGCGGGCGGAGATTGATCTGATCGTCGCCCTGTCCAACTGCCCGCACCCGCTGGCCCCGGGCGACACCTTCGCCCCCGGGGAGGTGGAGGTGGTGGTGTTCACGGCACCGCCCGCCGGGGCGGACGACCTGTGCCGGACCGCGACGGAGGAGGCCGTGCGCGGCTTCCAGAACACCGACGCCGCCAACGCGGCCTGAGCGGGGGGAAAGGCATCATGACGACCGAGACCCGGCCCGCCCCCGGCAGCATTCTGCTGGACCACACCATCCCCGCCACCCATCCCTGGTCCGGCGTTGTGCGCCGGGGCCAGATCCTGCGCATCGTCGACCTGGAGGGGTGCCAGGCGGTGGATACCCTGTTCTACAGCCTGTCCGACCCGACGGAACGCTACAGCGCCCAGGACACGATCCTGGCCCAGAACAGCCCCTATGTCGGCATCGGCACGGAGCTGATGTCCAATGAGGGGCGGGTGATGGCGACCGTCATCGCCGATACCAGCGGCCGGCACGACACCTCCGCCGGGGCGTGTTCGTGTGAGGCGAACACCGTGCGCTTCGGGCACCAGACCCGCTACATGCATGCCTGCCGGGAAAACTTCCTGGTGGCGGTGGCGAAGCACGGCCTGACCAAGCGGGACATCGTGCCCAACATCAATTTCTTCATGAACGTGCCCATCGACCCGGACGGCAGTCTGGCCATCGTGGACGGTGTCTCCCGCCCCGGCGACCATGTGGACATCCGGGCGGAAATGGACGTGCTCTGCGTCATCTCCAACTGCCCGCAGGTGAACAATCCCTGCAACGGCTTCAACCCGACGCCGGTCCAGGTCACCATCCGCATGGCGGAGGGCTGAGGGATGTTCACCAAGGTCCTGGTCGCCAACAGGGGCGAGATCGCGGGGCGGGTCATCCGCACCCTGCGCCGCATGGGCATCGCCTCTGTCGCTGTCTGGTCCGACGCCGACCGCTTCACCCCGCCCGTTCTGGCCGCGGATGAGGCGGTGCGCATCGGCCCCGCCGCCCCCCGCGACAGCTATCTGCGGGCGGAAGCCGTCATCGCCGCCTGCCGGGCCACGGGCGCCCAGGCGGTGCATCCCGGCTATGGCTTCCTGTCGGAGAATGCGGCCTTTGCAGAGGCGCTGGCCGAGGCCGGCATCACCTTCATCGGGCCCCGGCCGGAGCATCTGCGCGCCTTCGGGCTGAAGCATACGGCCCGCGACCTGGCCGCCGCCGCCGGGGTGCCGCTGCTGCCGGGCAGCGGGCTGCTGGACAGTGCTGAGGATGCGGTGGCCGCGGCGGACGCCATCGGCTGGCCGGTCATGCTGAAAAGCACAGCTGGTGGCGGGGGCATCGGCATGCAGCTGTGCCGCGACGGGGCGGAGCTGCGCCAGCGGTTCGACGCTGTGCGGCGCATGGCCACCAGCAGCTTCGGCGACGCCAGGGTCTACCTGGAACGCTTCGTCGCCACCGCCCGGCATGTGGAGGTGCAGATCTTCGGCGACGGGCGCGGCGGGGTGGTGGCACTTGGCGAACGCGACTGCTCCCTTCAGCGGCGGAACCAGAAGGTGGTGGAGGAGACGCCGGCCCCCGGACTGGCGGAGGCCGTGCGGGATCGGCTGCACGCCGCCGCCGTCGCCCTGGGCCGGAGTGTCGCCTATGAATCCGCCGGGACGGTGGAGTTCATCTATGACGTGGAGCGGGGAGAGGTCTATTTCCTGGAGGTGAATACCCGCCTTCAGGTGGAACATCCGGTGACGGAGGCGGTGTACGGCATCGACCTTGTGGAATGGATGGTGCGCCAGGCGGCGGGCGGCTTCACCCTGCCCGATCCGGCGACGCTTGCCGCCTGCGGGGCGGCGGTGGAAGTGCGGCTGTATGCGGAGGATCCGGCCCGTGACTTCCGCCCCGCCACCGGCCTTCTGACCGATGTGTCCTTCCCCGCCGGTATCCGGGTGGATGGCTGGGTGGAGACCGGGACGGAGGTGACGGCCCATTACGATCCCATGCTGGCCAAGCTGATCGCCCACGGGACCGACCGGGCCGATGCCCTGGACCGCCTGGCCGCCGCTGTCGCACAGACCCGCATGGGCGGGATCGAGACCAACCTGGCCTGGCTGGGCACCGTGCTGGCCGATACCCGGGTGCGGCAGGGGGCGGTGGCGACGACCCTGCTGAAGGATCTGGCCTGGCGCCCGGCGACGGTGGAGGTGGTGCTGCCCGGCGCGCAGACCAGCCTGCAGGACTGGCCCGGCCGCCTGGGCTATTGGGATGTGGGGGTGCCTCCGTCGGGCCCGTTCGACGACCGCAGCTTCCGCCTGGCCAACCGCATCGTCGGCAATGGGGAGGGGGCGTGTGCCCTGGAATGCACGCTGACCGGCCCCACCCTGCGCTTCAACACCGATGCGGTGGTGGCGTTGACGGGGGCGGAGATGGTGGCGACCCTGGACGGGCAGCCGGTCCCCTGGTGGCAGCCGGTGACCATCCGGGCCGGGCAGGTGCTGGCCCTGGGTAGCATCAGCGGGCCGGGGCAGCGCAGCTATCTGGCCGTGCGCGGCGGGTTCGATGCGCCGGACTACCTGGGGTCAAAGGCCACCTTCGCGCTTGGCCGCTTCGGCGGGCATGGGGTGGGTGTCCTGAAGCCGGGGGATACGCTGCACCTGGCGGGCGCCAAGCCGATCGCCCCGGCCGCGGCATTGCCCGAAGCAGAACGGCCGGTGCTGACCCGGCAGTGGCGCATCGGCGTGCAGTACGGCCCCCATGGCGCGCCCGATTTCTTCACCGACGGGGATATCGACGCCTTCTTCGCCGCCGCGTGGGAGGTGCATTTCAACAGTGCCCGCACGGGCGTGCGCCTGGTCGGGCCGAAACCCGCTTGGGCCCGGCTGGACGGGGGGGAGGCCGGGCTGCACCCGTCCAACATCCATGACAATGCCTATGCCATCGGTGCCGTGGATTTCACCGGCGACATGCCGATCATCCTGGGCCCCGACGGGCCCAGCCTGGGCGGATTCGTCTGCCCCGCCGTCGTGGCGCGGGACGAGCTGTGGAAGGTCGGCCAGCTGAAGCCCGGGGACACGGTGCGGTTCCATCCGGCGGAGCCGGCTGAAATGCCTTCGCCGACAGTGGTTCGGGCGGCCGATCTGCCCAGCCCGATCCTGGGCCGGCGGGATGATGGGCCGGTGGCAGTGGCCTGGCGCCGGGCAGGGGATGACCATCTGCTGGTCGAATACGGGCCGATGGTGCTGGACCTGGCCCTGCGCCTGCGGGTGCATCTGCTGGCCGAACGGCTGCGGCAGGAGAAGCTGCCCGGCATCATCGACCTGACCCCCGGCATCCGCAGCCTTCAGGTCCATTTCGACAGCACCATCCTGTCCCGGGACCGGCTGTTGGCCGTGCTGGCGGGGATCGAGCCGGAATTGCCGCCCACCGATGCCATGGTCGTGCCCAGCCGCATCGTCCACCTGCCCCTGTCCTGGAACGATCCGTCCGTGCGCCTCGCCATGCGCAAGTACCAGGAGCTGGTGCGCCCGGATGCGCCCTGGTGCCCGGACAACATCGAATTCATCCGCCGCATCAACGGGTTGGCGGATATGGAGGCGGTGCGCTGCACGGTGTTCGATGCGCGCTACCTGGTGATGGGCCTGGGCGATGTCTATCTGGGCGCACCGGTGGCGACGCCCCTGGACCCGCGCCACCGCCTGGTCACCACCAAGTACAACCCTGCCCGCACCTGGACGCCGGAGAACGCGGTGGGCATCGGCGGTGCCTATATGTGCATCTACGGGATGGAGGGGCCGGGCGGGTACCAGCTGTTCGGGCGGACGGTGCAGGTCTGGAATTCCTGGCGCAGCACGGATGTGTTCCGGCCGGGCACGCCCTGGCTTCTGCGGTTCTTCGACCAGATCCGCTTCTTCCCCGTGACGGAGGAGGAGCTGGCCGATGCCCGCGCCGCCTTCCCCCATGGCCGCTATCCCATCCGGATCGAGGAAACTACCCTGGCCTATGCCGATCATGCCCGTTTCCTGGCGGACAACGCCACCGGCATCGCGGATTTCAAGGCCCGGCAGCAGGCCGCCTTCACCGCGGAGCGGGAGGCCTGGGCCGCCCTTGGCCTGGACCGGCCGGTCAGCGACGATGGCCCGGTGCCGGAGGTGGCGGAACTTCCCGCCGGCTGCACGGCCGTGCCCGCCGGTGTGACCGGCAATGTCTGGTCCCTGCTGGTGCAGCCGGGCGACCGGGTGGCGGCGGGCCAGCCGATCCTGGTGGTGGAAAGCATGAAGATGGAGATGGAGATCACGGCCCCGGTGGCCGGGACCCTGCGAGAATTCACCTGCAAGCCCGGCCGGACCGTGACCGCCGGCCAGACCGTCGCCATCCTGGCCCCGTAGGTCGGATTAGGCGCCCGGCGCCGTAATCCGACGGCGCGGCCGTTTCGATTTGGATCGTCGGATTACGCGGCCGTTGGCCGCTAATCCGATGGGGTGGACGCCCCCCTGACGGCATCTGTGTGCCAGAGTAGTGGGTGTCTTAACCGCTACTGAGGGAGGCGTCCGTGGGACAGGTTAGCATGATCGGGGTGGATTTGGCG
>JBJOKR010000199.1:0-8558 GCA_046045995.1 Pseudomonadota bacterium
TGTCGTCGGCCACCACCCGGATGCGGGCGGCGACCCGGTGCAGGGCCGGATCGGCCAGGCTGGCCGGGTCGAAATCCGTCAGACCGACCGTGCCGCGGGCCAGGGTCACCGCCCCCAGCCAGGGGAAGCACAGCCGGGCGTAATTGGCCGCCATGTCCGGCCGGGCCGGACGCCCCACCAGCCGCTGGATCAGGGGCGGTGCGGTATAGGTCAGGCTGTCCAGCGTCGCCGCCGTCAGCCCGTGGTCGCGCATCAGCGCCTGCACCGCCGCGATCGGGCCATGGGCGGCGCGGCCGGTGGGGAAGGGCTTGTGGCTGACCTCCCCGATGCGGAAGCGGCTTCCCAGGGCGGCCAGAACCGGGCCGGTATCGAAACGATCCTCGAACAGGGGCAGGTAGCCATAGGGTCCGTCCAGCGCCGCCGTCACCCCCGGCACCCCGGCCAGGGCCAGATCCACCGCCGTCAGGGCATTGCGGGCGGCATTGGCGATCTGCAGCGGCAGGCCGGGCTTGCCCTCAACATGCGCCTGCATGGTGCCGGCGGCCAGCGACAGGGCATGGCCGAAGGCGGCGACCAGGGCGGCCTCATCCAGGCGGCGCAGATTGGCGATCCCGGCGACACAGCCGAAGATCCCGGCCGTGGCCGGGCGGAAGAATTTCAGGGGCGACCGGGCGGCCAGGCCCAGCCCGGCGGCCACATCCACGGCAGCGGCCAGGGCCGCCAGGAACCGCCGCCCGTCCACCGGGACGGGCAGCCGGGCCACATCCGCCATCAGGGCGGACAGGATGGTGGCCATGGGATGGACCACCGCCGCCTCATGCACGCAGTCGAATTCCTGGGCATGGATCTGGAAGGCGTTGACATAGGCGGCGGATGGGGCGGGAAGGGCGATGCCGCGGCCCAGAACCGGCGCCATCCCGGGAGCGGCAGCGGGGGCGGTCGCTTGGGTCGGCCCCACCCCGCCCCAGGACCGCGCTACCGCCAGCACCCCATCCGCATGGGGGGCGCGGGCCCCGGCGATGCCGACCGCCAGCGTATCCAGCAGGAAGATCCGCGCCGCTTCCGCCGCCGCCGGCGGCAGGGCTTCAGGTGTCAGGTCGGCCGCATGGGCAGCCAGGGTCCGGGTCAGGTCGGGCTTGGCGGCTTGTGGTCCGGTCATTCGCCCCGCCCCCGCGGCAGCGCCGCCATCAGGGGAAGCACCCCGCCCCGCGGGCCCGGCTCATCCAGCGTCAGGGCCGCCGCGCACAGGGCTGCCGCCGCCGCCATGCCCATTCCACCCGCCTCCATCAGGGTCATTGCCTTGGCCACCACCCGATCCTCCGTCAGGGGGTTTTCCGGATCGCCCAGGGCATCCGGCATGTCCTGGAAGATGATCCCACCATCAGCCATGGTGATGGTCATTCCACATCCGAACCGATCCGGATAGCGGCCCGCCCAAGGGTCCCCAGCCTGCACGTTCACCCGGGTGCGCAAGGTGGCCACGTCGTGATCGGCGATGGCGGGCGGGTCGAAAGCGGCCAGGTCCGGCGCACCCCGCAGCAGGGTGACCGCCACTGCATGCTGCAGGCTGAATTTCGCCTGCCCCACCGTTTCCGGCACCGGCCGGTCGCAGAAGCGCAGGGCATCGCCATAGGTGGTGACGGTGACCGTCGCCACCTCCCCCGCCGCCAAGCCGGGGCGGCCGATCCGGTCCAGGATGGCCAGGGCGGCATCAATGGCCGGGTGGGCATGGCGGCAGGCGGGCCAGGGCTTCAGGCTGATCTCCGTCAGGCACCACGGATGGCCGTCCCCGTCGCGCCCTGCCCTTTCCAGGTCGGCCAGCAGGACGCCTGGGTCCCGGCCCGGGGCGGTGGCGGCGAACAGCCCCTCCCCCCCCTCCAGCATGGTGGCGGGGCCGGTCAGGCCGGCGGCGGCACAGCGGGCGGCGAAGATGCCGTCGCCCGCGGCCTGTGCAGTGTGGATCTGCTTGGCGGCGGAAGCCGGGTCGTTGCGCGTTTCCCACAGCCCGCCGGTGCGGGTGACAGCCAGGGTGATCGCCGCCGTAAGCCCCCCCTCATCCAGCCCCAGCAGATCCGCCGCCGCCACCGCCGCCCCCACGGTGCCGCAGGTTGCGGTGCTGTGCCAATGGCGGTAATGGGCATCCCCCAGGGCGCGACCCAGCCGCACCGTCGCCTCATACCCCCGCATCAGGGCATCGGCCAGGTCCGGCCCCGCCACCGGGCAGCCGGCGGCGGCCCGCCATTCGGCCACGGCCAGGGCGGCGGGGATGACGACAGGGCCGGGGTGGAGCCGTGCCCGCTTGTCCACATCATCCATTTCAAGGATGTTGCCCAAGGCACCATTCATCCGCGCCGCCGTTTCCAACGGCAGCCCGCGGTCCAGGCCGATGGCGGTGCAGGGGCCCGTCCCCTCCCCCCCATCGGTCAGGGCCCGGCGCAGGGACAGGGCGACGGGGGTGGCGGACCCGGCGACGGCGCAGCCGGTCCAGTCCAGCACATGCAGCGCCACCCGCCGCCGCAATTCGGCGGGGACGGGGCGGCGCAGATGCCGAGCCAGGTGCCGGGCCAAGGACATGGGTGTGCTCTGGGCTATTTGTCCGGACATATCATTGTTGTACCATGCCGGTGACGGAACGCAAGCGGCCCGTCCGGGTCCAGGCAAGGTGGGGGTGGATGATGACCGGGATGACCATCGACCAGGCGGCGGAATGGATCGCCCGCACGGCCGGGCCCGGCGGGCGGGTGCATGTGGGCGGCTGCGCGGGGGAGCCGGTGGCCCTGTACGATGCCTTTGCCCGGCGGCCGGAGCTGGCGGCGGGCCTGACCTTCTTCGGGGTCTGGATTCCCGGGGTGAACCGCTGCGACTGGGGCGCGCTGCACCCCGATGCGCGGGCGGAAACCATCTTCGCCTCCCCCGACTGGACGGACGGGATGGACCGTGGGCGCACCCGTGTGGTTCCGGAAACCTACAGCACCACTTGGCGGCGGTATGAGGCGACGGGGGCGGATGTTTCGGTCCTGATGATACCGCCGCTGCGCCGGCCGGACCGGTTCTGCTATGGGATGGCCGCCGATTTCGGCCCCGCCACCTTCTTCCGGGCCCCCGCCCGGCTGCTGCTGACCAATGCGGCCATGCCGGCGGCCGTGGGCGGGCTGAAGGACCGGGTCACGGCCGACACGGCCATGGCGGAGGCCGACCATCCCCTGACCACCCTGCCCGCCGCCCCGCTGGACCCGGCCTTCACCCGGATCGCCGGGCATGTCCGGGGCCTGCTGCGGGACGGGGACACGATCCAGTTCGGCCTGGGCAAGGTCCAGGCGGCGGTGATTCCCACGCTGACGGATCTGCGCGATCTGCGCATCCATTCGGGCATGATCTCCGACCCCTTGCTGGACCTGCTGGGCACGCCCACGCTGGAAAATGCCGGCGGCGCCGTCGTCACCGGGGTGGCCTTGTGCAGCGGCGATGCCGCCTACCGTACGGTCGCGCGGTCGACCACCGTCACCTTCGCCCCCGTCGGGCATACCCATGACATCCGCACCCTGGCCCGGATCAACAACCTGGTGGCCGTCAATTCGGTGATCGAGGTCGATCTGTTCGGCCAGGCGAATGCGGAATTCCTGGGCGGGCGGGCCGTTTCCGGCGGGGGCGGGATGCTGGATTTCCTGCGCGGGGCCAATTTGTCGGAGGGCGGGCGGCCGATCGTGGCGCTGGCCAGCACGGCCAAGGGCGGCAGCCTGAGCCGGATCGTCCCCCGCCTGGCCGACGGGGCGGTGACCGTGCCCCGGGCCGATATGGGCATCGTCGTCACCGAACACGGCAGCGCCGATCTGCGGGGGCTTGACGGGGAGGCCCGGGCAATGGCCCTGATCGGGATCGCCGATCCGGCCCACCGGGCCGATCTGGCCGATGCCTGGCGGCGGATCCGCCGGGCAGGATCCTGACCCGCCCGCGGATACCGATGACCGAACCGCCCCGCTACCAGCAGATCGCCCGCATCCTGCGCACCGCCATCGCCGACGGAACCCACCCGGTGGGCAGCCTTCTGCCGACGGAGGCGGAGCTGTGCGCCCGCTTCGACGCCTCCCGCCACACGGTGCGCGATGCCCTGCGCCTGTTGGCGGAGGATGGGCTGGTCATGCGCAAGCGGCGGGCGGGAACCTTGGTCACGGCCCCGGCCCGCCCGCCGGTTTTCGTCCAGCCCCTGGGCGGGGTGGGCGATCTGCTGCAATACGCCCGCGACGCCCGGCTGGAGATAATGGCCTATGAACCGGCCCCGGCGGACGGCCTGGCCGCCCGGCTGGACCTGGATCCGGCCGGCTGGTGGGAACTGCGCGGGCGCCGGGTGGGCGGTCGGCCGATCGGCCTGACCCGCATCCTGATCCGCGCCGACCTGGCCCCCGACCGGGCTGCCATCGCCGCCGGAACCACGGTGGCGGAGGTGGTGGAACAACGGACCGGTGTCACCGCCGACCGGATCGACCAGCAGATCAGCGCCATGATCCTGGACAAGGATCTGGCCCGCCTTCTGGGCACCGACCCGGGCACCGCCGCCCTGCGCACCCTGCGCCTGTACCATGAGGCGGACGGCCGCCTGTTCATCGCCAGCGAAAGCGCCCACCCCGCCGACCGTTTTGTCTACGCAATGCGGTACAGCAGGGAAAGGAGCCACCTATGAAACGTAAGGGATGTACTTCGACACAGAACGCAATATTAGAAGAAAGAACTTTCTTTCAAAAGATGAAAAATAGTGGCGCGTTAACAATGACACTCCTGAAGAAACCTCGTTCAACAAAACATTCCCCCACTCTTCAGGCCTATATCTCATGATACATGAAAAGACATTTGTAATTAGAAAATGGACCGCTATTTCAGGAAGAATGACGGGAAAAAATGGATTCTCAATAAACCAAAACTTTCCTCTTATATCTGTGTAAATGCAGGCTTGTATTTTGTGTGCTTCAGTTGCCGGAACCGATATAACAAATTTCCCATGTCTATCATTGACGGTGAACCCTGAGAATGAATCTTCAATGCTTTTGGGCGAGGGTTTATGTTCGCCATTGCCGATTTGAAATTCCCATTTCAGCATTCTCGGATCGTTTGCATTCACGATTTCGAGTGGGTGCGATCGGCTATTTCGACCCGTTATGAGCTTATAATATTCTGCCATTTCTGGAACCATACTCAAAAGAGTCCCCGTTGAAACGGTGAATCTAGTCTGATAAAAATCGTACAGAGAGTTGCTACAGTCTTGGTTGATCTCGAGATTCCGCCCTTTGATTAGCTGGGTTGGAAATGCAGTAACAAGATCGCTGAAAGTTCCTCGAGCAGTATCGCCGCCAAATTGCGCTTTAACGACGCTGGGCATATACGTCATTCCATGAGACTGGGGCAAGTTCCCCTTGCTAATTCTCAGTGGATTGTTGAGAATTATTGTGGCGTAAGAATAAGCAGTGAGAGCATAGAAAAAGTTAAGTGGCTTTACCATTAAGGACCCGTTTCTGCCCGCAATGTACAGTTCACGCCCTTGCGTGAGGCAGTTTTTCAGTCGACCGGCCTCATCGGTAGCGATACCAGCATTCTTAGAGGTCCCTACTGTTTTCTTCCTAAGTCGGTAAAGCTCTTGTATATGAGGGGCATTTTCAATGCTTTCTGCAAGCTCAAGAACAGAATTATCATAGTCGATTCCGTCGAGGGGCAATAATTGTAGATAGTTTTCAGACTGAATCCTACTCCTAATCTCCCTTACCATTAAACTATAATGCCTTGCTGGAAGAAGTATTGGGTCTTTCAGATCTGGAACGCCTTCCTTTTCAAGAAAGTGCTCTTGATTTCTGAAATTCCTGCGCTCACTCTCCCCAAGTTGAGCCCATTTTTCCATCGCTTGATTTTTTCTTTTCACAATCTCTTCATAGTCTACATCTTTACTGAAAATTGGTTGATTTGCGATCGACAGGCGATCAATTTCATCAGTCATAATAGCATCTAACATGATATCTCCTAACTGGTTCAACGTCGATCTTGATCAAAATGACGATATGCGACATTCGTCCTATTTGAAAGGCCAAAAGCAATCCAGCGGTATAGGATGTTGATAGCAACAATACCAGCTATTGCAGTTAAACGACTTTTCAGACCACGCCCCGCTGCTTCAGGGCTGCGGCCGCTTCCGGGTCCAGCCCGGCGGCCTGGGCCAGATCGACCGAGTGCTCCCCAAAAGCGGGGACGGACAAGGTGGGCTGAGCGGGTTCGTTACGGAAGCGGATCGGGGGGCCGATATGGCGGTTTCCGGCCTCGTCCCTTAGGATCATGCCGCGCTCGGCCGTGGCCGGATCGTCGAACGCATCCTTCAGGCTGCGCACGGGGGCCCAGCAGCAATCCACGTTCGCCAGCGCCTGCTCCCATTCCTCCAGGCTGCGGGTACGGAACACCTCCTGGAAACAGGCGCGCAAGGGGGCCTGGGGCTGACCGGGGGGCAGGCGGGCGAGCGGGATCAGGTCCGGGCGGCCCAGGGCGTTCAGCAGGTTTTCCGCGAATTTCATCTCCGATCCGCCCAGGACCAGGAAGCGGCCGTCCGCCGTCTCATAGACATGGTACAGGGCGGCCCCGCCGAAGCTGCGCATCTGCTTCACCGGCGGGTGGCGGTCCCCGGCGAAGACCGGGCCGGTGACATTGGGGGTCCATGCCAGGCAGGCATCATGCATGGACAGGTCGATGTAATCCCCCCGTCCCGTCGTCTGCCGCCGGTACAGCGCCATCAGGATGGCGGACAGGGCCATCAGGCTGGCGGCCATATCGGCCACCGGCATGCCGGGGCTGGCGGGCTTCCCGTCCTCCAGCCCCCGGTTCAGGTCCACCAGCCCTGCCATGGCCTGGATGGTCAGGTCATGGGCCGGTTTGGCGGCATGGGCCCCCGTCTGCCCGAAGGCGGAGATGGAGCAATAGACGATGCCCGGGTTGATCGCGGCGATGCTGTCGTAATCCACCCCCAGACGCGCCACCACGCCCGGCCGGAACGCCTCCACCATCACATCGGCCGCCGCCGCCAGACGCAGGAACAGGGCCCGCCCGTCCGGGTCCTTCAGGTTGATGCGCAGGCTGCGCTTGCCCCGGGCGATGTTGCGGAACCAGACGCTGACATCGTCCGCTGTCTTCCACCCGATCTCCCGCGTCGGCTCCCCCGTCCCGTTCGCGGGCTCCACCATCACCACATCGGCGCCATGGTCCGCCATCATCATGGTCATGTGCGGCCCCGGCAGGAAGGCCGACAGGTCGAGCACGCGAAGGCCGGTGAGTTTCATGGTCCTGTCCTCTCCCCCAGTTTCGGGGCGCGGCGGCCCTGGGGACGGGTGCCGTTGATGCGGATGGGGCTGGCGAGAAGGCGCAGAACTCCGTCCGCGGCATCGGGATGGGGCACATCCTCCACCATGCCGACTTCCGCCACGAAGGGGCTGTCGAGGGCGTGATCGATGCCGGTCACCGGGGCGAAGGGGACATGGCCGCCCAGCAGGGCCATCCAATCGGCCGTGTCCTTCGTCTGGAACAGGGCATCCAGTTCCCTGGTCAGCAGGTCGCGGTTGCGGCGACGGGCGGGGATGTCGGCGAATTCCGGCCGGGTCAGCAGATCCTGCCGCCCGACCAGGGTGCAGAACAGCTCCCAGAATTTCGGCGTCTGGCACATCAGCATGGCCCAGCCGTCCCGCGTGCGGAAGGCCTGGCTGGGGGCGATGCTGGGATGGGCCCCGCGGGGCAGGCGCGCCACCCGGTCGCCCGCGTTCAGGTACCAGGTCGCGGGATAGCTCAACTGGTGCAGGGCCGTATCGAACAGCGACACATCCACATCGCATCCGGTACCGGTGCCGCGCGCACCCAGGATGGCGGCGACGCAGGCAAAGGCCATCTGGCTGCCGGTCATGAAATCGATGACGGAGACACCGAGCCGGGTCGGCGGGGCCTCCGGCTCCCCCGACAGGCCCATCAACCCCGCCTCCGCCTGCATCAGATAGTCATAGCCGGGCCAGCCCTCCCGGCTGGTGCCGCGGCCATAGGCGGACAGGTGGGCGCAGACGATGCGGGGATTGACGGATTTCAGCGCGTCATGGGTCAGGCCCAGCTTGGCCGGCTGGTCGCCGCGCAGGTTGTTCACCACCGCATCCGCCCCGGCCACCAGATCCTCGAACCGCTTCCGCCCCTCCGGCGCCTTGAGGTCCAGGGCGATGGAAGATTTGCCCTTGCTGAAGGTCTGGAAGAACTGGCTGTCATCCTTGCCCAGGAAATGGGGGCCGGTGGCGCGGGATACGTCACCGCCTGTGGCGGGGTTTTCCACCTTCACCACGTCGGCCCCCAGATCGGCCATCAACTGGGTGCCATAGGGCCCGGCACCATACAGCTCCACCGCGATGATGCGGACACCGGCAAGGGGAAGGGTCATGGCGGGCCTCAATGGGGGGTGGTTCACAATGGCGGTTGAACCGGTGCTGAACCCCCTCTCCCCTGGAGGGAGAGGGAGGGGCCCGCCCGCAGCGAAGCGGAGGGTGGGAGGGTGAGGGGTCCGG
>JBJOKR010000200.1:0-8532 GCA_046045995.1 Pseudomonadota bacterium
TGGGGGGCTGGACGGGATACTACGGAAAACCAGGTCCCGTCGTCATGCTCAACGGCTGGCTCGAGTTCCAAGCAGCCAAACGCGCCGCTATCCTCCTGGCAAACCAAAATGTGTGAATCTGCTAGCCCTCAAGGGGAGAGGGGTTCTGCCGCGCCTCATTTTAAATCCAGGATAGTCCCAATCAGCCGACCCGGCGGCGCAGGGGCATTTCTTCCACCGTGGTGCCGCCGCGGGTGATGCGGGGGCTGTCGGGGGGGCCATCATGGGAGCCGTCATGGTTGCCACCGGTGCCGTCCCCGTCCAGCAGGGCGACCAGGCGGCGGGCCAGGTCCCGGCCCTTCGGCGTCAGGGTGACGATCTTGCGCCGCCGCTCCCGCGGGTCCTCCTCCGACTGGACCAGATCGTGGCCTTCCTTGCCGAAGCTGTGCCACTTGGACAGGGCGGCGACGTTGCGGCTGGCGCTGCTCTGGGCGATGCCCAACCGCTCCGACAGGTCGCGGATCGACAGACCCTCATTCTGCGCGATGGTCAGGAAAGACAAGGCGTACTGGATGGGCAGGTCCGGATCCAGGGTGCGGAACGCCTCCAGGATCCGGACCACCGGGTCCAGCGCCTCAGGCCGCCAAGCGGCCTCTGGTCGTGTCTTGTCCGTCAATCGTGGGGCCTCCACGGGTCGGTTGCCCAGGTGTCGGGCCGCGGGCTTCCGGCCGCCAGCGGGCCGGGGTGTAGATGACGTGCAGCTTGCCGAGCCAGATCAGGACTTCCCCGTTCTCACGGCGGATGTCCACGCCGCGGGGCGTATCGGCCCAGCGTGCCAGCTCAACGAAGATCTTGGGCCCGATGCCCAGCGAAACGAAAATGCTCATGGTGTCCCTCATGGATCGATTGGTGACGGAGACAGGGCGCCCAACCGGCGCCGCCCACGACGCCCAGGGCATTGGGAGAAGCGCTGCGCCGGCCAGAGGGCGCGCGACGGATCCCGGTGCTCTTAAGGGTCATGGACATGTCTCGATCTCCTTCGATCTGAGGGGATTTCTGGTTCGACATCCCGAACCGCCCTTGGTTCCGGCGGTAGCGAAACCGGCCAGGGGCGTGGGACGTATCCACCGCCGACCGGTCAGGTCGGCAGCGGATGGGTGTTGTTCTGCCTCATCCCGGGAAGGGATGCAAGGCCCGATCTGTCGCCCAGCTCAATCAGTTCCGATGCCGGATGGATTCGAAACGAAAAAGGCCGGGCAGGGGGCACGGCGATCGCCTCGCGCGGGTCGATGGTGAATAGCGGGGAGTCCCGTCCGGTCAGGCCGACATCGGCCATCAGCCCTGGGGGAACGGACCCGGCATCGACCCGGGGCGGGCCGATCAGATGGGCGCCAAGGCGCCGCAACATCAGCAGCAACATGGGAAATCTCCCGGTAAGGATGGGTTTGGGAAGGGGGATCGGACCGGCAGCCATTGGCCGCCATCCGTCCGCAAACCATCCTATACCGGATGTATTCCGTCAATCGCTATGATCCGCGCACTGGTGGCGATACTGCCATGCGCGGGGGGCGGTCGGTAGGGCACGCGCCGCGCCGCCCGACGCCCCGGTGGCGATGCCCCCAAGCCTCAGGCGGCCCGGGCGTGGAAGCGTTCCAGCAGCATCTGCACCTTCTTCTCCTCCTGCACGGAGATGCGGAAGCGCAGGTGCAGGCCGTCGGGGCCGGTTTCCAGGGTGTCGCAGGGCAGCTCAATCCCCGCGACCTGGAGCACGGCACCGGTGGCAGGCGGGATGGTGGGCAACCCGCCGACATAGGCACCGCCTACGGACAGGTTCCGCAAGCGGCCGTCATGGGCCCTGCCGGCCACGACCAGCTTCACCGGCTGTTCCACGTCCAGCCGCTGGTGCTGGCGGCGGTCCACCTCCGCCATGGAGGTGCGGACCACCCGGACCAGCACGCCGCGCAGATCGGTCACCGCCGTGGTGACGTCGCCCGCCGTCTGGCGCACGGTGCCGGCCCGGTCACCGGTGGCCGCCGCCTCGTTGGAGACATCGGCGATGCGGGCGGAGACTTCGCGGGCCGCATCGGCGGCCTGGACGACGTTGCGGGTGATCTCCTGGGTCGCCGATCCCTGTTCCTCGATGGCGGCGGCGATGGAGCCGGAGATGTGGTCCATCTCCTCGATCGTGCGGCCGATCTCCCGTACCGAATCGACGGCGGAACGGGTGGCGGACTGGATGCTGCCGATCTGGCCCGCGATCTCCTCCGTCGCCTTGGCGGTCTGGGCGGCCAGGTTCTTCACCTCCGACGCGACGACGGCGAAGCCCTTGCCAGCCTCGCCCGCCCGCGCCGCCTCGATGGTGGCGTTCAGGGCCAGCAGGTTGGTCTGGGCCGCGATCTCGCTGATCAGGGTCGCCACCTCCCCGATCCGCCCCACCGCCTCCGACAGGGAGGAGATGGTGGTCTGGGTCTGATGGCCCTTGGTCACCGCGGCCCGGCTGACCGTGCTGGCATGGCTGACCTGGGCGGAGATTTCGCGGATGCTGGCGGCCAGCTCCTCCGCGGCCGATGCCACCGTCTCCGCATTGTGCAGTGCCTGTTCCGCCGCGGCGGCCACGTTCTGGGAATTGGCGGAGACCAGATCGGCGCTGCCGGCCATGGCGGCCGCATGTTCATCCATGCTCTGGGTCCGCTGGGCCACCCGGTCCACGGCGGTGCGGGTCTCACTCTCCACCTTGGCGGCCATGGCCTCCAGCGCCTCCCGCTTCATTCGCTCCGCCCGTTCCCGCTCCTCCTCCTGGGCGGCGCGCAGGTCCTGCGCTTCGCGGCCGTGCAGCTTCAGCACATCGACGGCGCGCGCCATCTCCCCGATCTCATCGGCCGAGTCGGTGCGGGGCACGGCGACGGAATAATCATCCCGGGCCAGGGTGCCCAGGGCCGCCGTCAACTCCGCCATCGGGGTGATCACCCGGCGACGGACGACGAACCCGCCCGCCACCGCGGCGGCGATGCCCAGCAGGATCAGTATCTCCGCCAGCAGTACGGCACTGTCATAGGAGGCCTTGCCCCCCTCATACGCGGTCGCAGCCCGGTCCACCTGAAGGTTGATCAGCTTGCCGATCCCCTCCGTCACCGGGTCGATGGTCTGGTACAGGCGGTTCTTGACGAAATCGTCCAGGGCGGCCGTATCCTCCGCCGCCAGGATGCGGCGCAGTTCCGCCACCGCCTCATCCGCGGGGCCGAACAGGCGCTGGGTCTCGGTGACGATCCGCTGCTCCTCCGCATCGAAGCCGTCATGGTCCACATAGGCCTTCCAGGTGCGGGCGATGCGGGTCGTCGCCTGATCCACGCTGGTCAGCGCCTCCGCCCAGCCCCAGTTGCCGTTGCGCACCTTGTGGGAGGCATCGACGATGAAGACGGCATAGTCGTCGGAGATGATCTTCAAGTCACGCAGGGGGATGACCCGCGCCTCATACACATCGCGCAGATCGTCATTCGCGGTGTTCAGCGCCCGCCAGCTAACCAATCCCGTCGTGACCAGCAGAAGGCCGAGCACAACCAGTACAGTCAGAAGAACGGTTTTGATGGTGAACCGCATAGACAGCCTCCCCCGCCACGGATGCCCTATACCGATGGCTAATTCGAACGTCCTAATTCAAATGGGCATGACAGAGTATACCGCTGTCAGGCGGGTGTGACACAACCGGATTATCCCGATCTATACGAAGGGTGATCGGAATGTTTCGTGACAGGAGATAGACTCGGTCCGTGTCAGACGCCGTTGGCGTTGCCCCCCCTTTCCTTCCTGTGGTCCGATGCAGGGGCGGCGGGGGAAGGGGGCCCCCACCGCCGCCCCGGATAACTACTCGTTGCGCAGCAGCGGGGCCGCCGGCTGGCCCAGCGCCCGCCAGGTGCCGATGAAGCCCAGGGTGAGCGTGATGGCGGTACAGAGGGCGGCCGTACCCAGCACGACGCCGGGCAGCAGCACGAATTCCTCGAACTCCATCACCTGGGTCAGCACGGCCCAGGCAGTGACGCTGCCCAGCAGGCAGGCGATGGCCCCCGTGATCAGGCCCAGCAGCCCGTATTCCAGCAGGAAGGCCCGCAGCACCGTCGTCCGCGTCGCCCCCAGCACCTTCAGCACCACCGCGTCATAGACCCGGCGGGTATGCCCCGCCGCCACCGCCCCCGCCAGCACCAGGGTCCCGGCGATCAGCGTGACGGCCGCGGTCACCCGCACAGCGACGCCGATATTGGTCAGGATGGCGTTGACGGTGTCGAGCGCGTCCTTCACCCGGACCGACGTGATGTTGCTGAACTGCGATGTCACCGCCCGCTGCACCGCCAGTTCCGCCTCCGGCGTGGCGCGGACGGTGGCGACCCAGGTCTGGGGCGCGTTCTCCAGAATCCCGGGGCTGAACACCAGGGTGTAGTTGATGGTCATGGACCGGAAATCCAGGTCGCGGACCACTGCCACCGTCGCCTCGATCTCCCGGCCCAGGATGTTGAAGGTCATGGTCGCCCCGGGCCCGATGCCGAAGGCGTCGGCCACGTCCTTGTAGATGGCCACCTGGGGCGGGCCGCTGTGGTCCGGCGCCCACCAGGACCCGGCCACCACCACGTCGTCGGGCGGTGGCGCCTTCATGTAGGTGATGCCGCGGTCGCCGTTCAGGACCCAGGCATGGTCGCTGTTGATCACCGCCCTCTCCGCCTCCGTCCCGTTCACGGCGACGATACGGCCGCGCAGGTTCGGCACCTCCTCAAGGTTGGAGGTGCCGGGAACGCCCAGCACCGTGGCGTTGAATGCCTCCAGCTGGTCGGGCTGAATATCCACGAAGAAGAAGGCTGGGGCGTTCTGGGGGATGCTTTCCTGCACCTGGCGGCGGAAGTTCCCCTCGATCAGGGCGATGGCCACCAGCACGGTCAGGCCCAGGCCCAGCGACAGCACCACCGCCCCGGTCGGGTTGCCCGGCCGGTGGATGTTCGCCAAGGCAAGGCGCAGCACCGGGCGCCGCGGCCGGCCCATCCGGGCGGCGACCTTGGTCACGGCCCATCCCGCCGCCCAGAAGGCGAACAGCATGCCCCCCGCCCCGGCGACAAAGGCGGCGGCGAAGCCCTGGTTGTCGGAACTGACCACGGCCAGCCCGCCCAGCCCCAGGGCCGACAGGGCCATCAGCGCCACATAGGCCGCGCGGGGGCGGCTGCGCACCGGCGACGCCGCTTCCCGGAACAGGGCCATGGCCGGCACCTCCCGCGCGCGGCCCAGGGGCCACAGGCTGAAGGTCAACGCGGTCAGCAGGCCGAATCCGGCGGCCACGGCCAGCGCGCCCGGATAGACCCCGATATTGGCGGTGATGGGCAGCAGCCCGGCCAGGGCCCGGCCCACCAGCACCGGCGCCAGGGCGCCGATCGCCAGCCCGATCAGGATGCCGATCCCGGCCAGGACCAGGATCTGGGCCAGATAGGCCTCGAAGATCAGGCCGCCGCGGGCGCCCAAGGTCTTCAGCGTGGCGATGGTGGCTGTCTTCGTTTCCAGGAAGCTGCGCACCGCATTGCCCACGCCGACCCCGCCCACCAACAGGGCGGTCAGCCCGACCAGGGTCAGGAAGATGGTCAGCTGTTCCACGAACCGGGCCAGCTGGGGGGCGGCGTTGGTGTAATCGCGGATGCGCCAGCCGGCATCGGGGAACGCCTCCCCCACCGCGGCGCGGAAGGTGGTGACGTCGCTGCCGTCGGCCAGCTTCACCAGATAGCTCCAGGTGATCAGGCTGCCCATCTGGACCAGCCCGGTGCGGGCCAGCGTGTCGGAATCCACCAGCATCCGGGGACCCAGGGAGAAGCTGCCCGATCCGGCCTTGTCCGGCTCCCGCGCGATCAGGCCGCGCAGCTCCACCTCCGTCTCACCGATGCGGACACGGCTGCCCACGGACAGGCCCAGGCGTTCGGCCAGCACCGCTTCCACCACCGCACCGCCCACACCGTCGCGGGTGGCCAGCACCCGCTGGATATCCACCACCTCCGTCCCGCCGTCGGCGGTCTGAAGGGCGAAGGTGCCGTACAGGGGATAGGCGGGGCTGACGCCCTTCAGCTCCACCAGGGCGGCATTGGCCTGGTCGGCGGGATCGCGCGCCATGGCCCGCATCTCCGCACTGGTGACGACGGTTCCCTGGGCCTGCAGCCAGGCCAACTGCTCCGCCGTCGCCTCCCGGTACAGCAGGCGCAGGGCCACGTCCCCACCCAGGATGGCGCGGCCGTCGCTGCGCAGGCTGTCGATGATGCCGGAACTGACCGACTGCACCGTGGCGATGGCGCCCACCCCCAGGGTCAGGCAGGCCAGGAAGATGCGGAACCCCTTCAGGCCGCCGCGCAGCTCCCGCCGGGCGACGGTCATCGCCAGTTTCAGATTGGTCCAGAACCCGGCCGGGGCCGCCGGGCGTGCCCCGCCGGGGAAGGTGGTGACGGTCATGGCCCTGTCCTCACGCCTTGACCACGCGGGGGGCGGCATCGCTGCCGCGGCCGTCGCTGCTGCGCCCGTCGCTGACGATCAGCCCGTCCACCAGCCGGATGGTGCGGTCGCATTCCGCCGCCAGGGACGGGTCATGGGTGATCAGGATGATGGTGGTGCCCTTGCGGGCGGCCAGGTCGAACATCAGGTCGATGATCTTCCGCCCCGTCTCCCCATCCAGGTTGCCGGTCGGTTCATCGGCCAGAAGCAGGGCCGGCTGGGTGGCGAAGGCGCGGGCCAGGGCCACGCGCTGCTGTTCGCCGCCCGACAACTGGCCGGGATAATGGGTCAGCCGATGGCCCAGGCCGACGGCCTTCAGATTCTCCTCCGCCCGGGCGAAGGCATCGGGTGCGCCGGCGAATTCCAGCGGGATCGCCACATTCTCCACCGCCGTCATGGTCGGGATCAGGTGGAAGGACTGGAAGACGATCCCCACCTCATCCCGGCGGAAGCGGGCCAGTTCATCCTCGCTCATCGCCGTGATCTCCTGGCCCTTCACCTTGACCGACCCGCTGGTCGGTGGCTGGAGACCGCCCAGGATCATCATCATGGAGGACTTGCCCGACCCCGACGGGCCGACCACGCCCACCTTTTCCCCGGGGCCGACATCCAGACTGATTCCCTTCAGGATGTTGACGGTTCCCGCCGCACTCTCCAGCTTAAGGTGGACGTCCTTCAGAAGGACGACGGGCTCGGTCGATGCGGGCTTGGCCATGGATGGACTTTCCGGCTGGTGATGCAATGCACAACATGCGGCGATATGGCCCGACACGGCGGGTTTTCAACACGACCGCCCTGCTGCTGGGGCTGGTGACGGCGGGCTGGCTGGGACTGGTGCCCGGGGCGTCCGCGCAAGGGAACCAGAGGGCGGGGGCCAAGCCTGTGACCATTGTCACCTTGGGCGACAGCCTGACCGCCGGCTACAAGCTGCCGCGGGATGCCGCCTTCACCAGCCAGCTGGAAGCCGCCCTGCGGGCCAAGGGCTATGCCGTCACCGTTCCCAACACCGGCGTGTCGGGGGAAACCACGGCGGGCGGCCTGTCCCGGCTGGACTGGCTGCTGGGCGACAAGCCGGATCTGATGATCGTGGCGCTGGGCAGCAATGACGGGCTGCGCGGCATCGACCCGGCCGCCACCCGCGCGAATCTCGACAAGATCATGCAAAAGCTGAAGGCCGCCGGGGTTCCGGTGGTGCTGGCGGGCATGATGGCGCCGCGGAACCTGGGCAACACCTATGCCCAGGCCTTCGACGGCATCTATCCGGATCTGGCCCGGACCTATGACGTGCCCTTCTACCCCTTCTTCCTGGAAGGGGTGGCGCTGGTGCCCGAACTGAACCAGGAGGATGGGATGCACCCCACGGCCGACGGGGTGGCCATCATCACCCGCGGCATCCTGCCCGTGGTGGAACAGGCCCTGGCGGCCATGGGTGTGACGCCCGCCGCCGCACCCGCCGCGGCGCCCAATGCGACGGCTCCTGCCGCCGCGTCGAAGGGGTAGGGCCTTGGCCGGATCCAACATCGCCGCCCCCGCCTTCGCCGCCGCCCTGGGCGAAGGGGCCGACTGGGCGGAGGCGGCGAAGACCTGCCTGCACGCGCTGGACCCGGTGCCGGGGGCCAATCTTGGTTTCCTCTATGTCACCGATGCCCTGGCCGACCATCTGTCCAGCATCACCACCCTGTTCCGGGGGGTGACGGGGGTGGATGCCTGGGTCGGCACGGTCGGCATCGGCATTTGCGGCACCGGTCGGGAGGTGGCGGACCGGCCCGCGGTCAGCGCCATGATCGGCCGTTTCCCCGACGGGGCGGTGCGGCTGATCCCATCCCTGACCGACGGCATGGGCCCGGTGGACCGGCACCTGGGCACCTGGCTTGCCGTCAATCCGCCGGTGCTGGGCCTGATCCATGCCGATCCACGCAACCGCCGGCTGGAGGATATGGTGCCCGACCTGGCGGAACGGACGGGGGCCTATCTGGTGGGCGGCCTCTCCTCCTCCCGCAGCCTGTTCCCCCAGGTGGCGGGCCGCCCGGCGGAGGATGGGGTCAGCGG
>JBJOKR010000201.1:0-8495 GCA_046045995.1 Pseudomonadota bacterium
GGGGTATTATGCCCTATATGATCCAGTACGCTAGCCGGAATGGTGCTTTATTCTCTGCGGTAAAGATCGTCATCGGACTTGGGGCGGGTGGGGCAGGGACAGGCCGGGGGCGGGCAGGCGGTTTGCAGGGCCGTCGGCGCGCATATCCCGCTTGGCGACGGCCCAAACCCTTGCTATAGGGACCGCTCCCGCCGGGAGGGCCCGGTCCGGGCCTTTTCGGCATGGGGCGGGCGTGGCGGAACTGGTAGACGCGCCGGATTTAGGTTCCGGTGTCGAAAGACGTGTGGGTTCAAGTCCCTCCGCCCGCACCACGGACGTAACCCTCAACCACCGCGCCCGGGGCGGCATCGCTCCCCGCCGCGGGAGCCCGTTGCCGGATGCCCCGGCTCGGGCGATCACAGACGAAGACAGGCATCTCCCCCCATGCAGATCACCGAGACCAGCGCCTCCGGGCTGAGCCGCGAATTCAAGGTCGTCATCCCGGCTTCCGACCTCGACGCCCGGGTGACCACCAAGCTGACCGAAATCGGCAAGACCGTGCGCATGCCGGGCTTCCGCCCGGGCAAGGTGCCGATGCCGATGCTGCGCCAGCGCTATGGCCAGTCGGTCCTGGGCGAGGTGGTCGAGGATGCGGTGAACGACAGCCAGGCCAAGGCGATCAAGGACGGCAACCTGCGCCCTGCCCTCCAGCCGAAGGTTGAGATCACCAGCTTCGAACCGGGCAAGGACCTGGAATACACCATGTCGGTCGAGGTCCTGCCGGAATTCGAGCCGGCCGACCTGGCGGGCGTGGAGATCACCCGCCCGGTCGTGCCCGTGGGCGATGCCGAGGTGGATGAGGCGCTGTCCCGTCTGGCCGGTGCCCGCAAGAGCTTCGAGAAGGTGGAGGAGGAGCGCGCCGCCGTCACCGGTGACGCCCTGCTGATCGATTTCGACGGCTCGGTCGATGGTGAGAAGAAGCCCGGCATGAAGGGTGAGGACTACACCTTGGAACTGGGCTCCGGCACCTTCATTCCCGGATTCGAGGACCAGCTGGTCGGCGCCAAGGCGGGGGAGAACAAGACCGTCACCGTGACCTTCCCGGCCGATTACCATGCCGCCGATCTGGCCGGTAAGGAGGCCGTGTTCGAGGTCGCCGTGAAGGAGCTGCGCGCCGCCAAGCCGGCCGAGCTGAACGACGATCTGGCCAACGGCTTCGGATTCGAGGATCTGAACGGCCTGAAGGACGCCATCCGCGAGCGCATCGGCTCCGACTACACGCGCTTGTCCCGCCTGCGCGCCAAGCGCGCCCTGCTGGACAAGCTGGCCGAGCTGCACGATTTCGCCGTGCCGGAGGGCATGGTCGAGATCGAGTTCAACCAGATCTGGACCCGTCTGCAGCAGGAGTTGAAGGCCGGCGGCGCCGACGAATCCGACAAGGACAAGGATGAGGCCGCGCTGAAGGACGAGTACCGCGCCATCGCTGTGCGCCGTGTCCGCCTGGGCCTGCTGCTGTCGGAGATCGGCCGCCGCAGCAACGTCACGGTCACCCGGGAAGAGCTGAACAAGGCGATCATCGCCGAGGTGCAGCGCTACCAGGGCCAGGAGCAGCAGGTCTTCGAGTTCTTCAAGAAGAACCCCCAGGCCGTCGAATCCCTGCGCGCCCCGATCTTCGAGGACAAGGTCGTGGACCACATCCTTTCCACCATCACGGTCACGGACGTGACAGTGACGGCCGAGGATCTGGCCAAGGAGCCGGATGAGGACGAGGCCTGACCGGATCTGGCTCGATCGGGTCCGGCCTGACCGGGTCCGGCAGGGATCAAGGCCCGCCTGATGGCGGTCGGGCATGCGGATGGGGGTGGTGGTCCGAGGGGATCGCCGCCCCCATTCTTCTGTCCGGCTGGTGTGTTCCGTCGCATGTGCCAAATTCTGTGTGGCGCGAGCGGCGGAAGACCGGCTATGACGGTGCAAGCGATTTATCCCGACTGTCACGCAGCGGAGCCGAGCGAGGGTCATGATCGAGCCGCAGATGAATGCGTTGGTGCCCATGGTGGTTGAGCAGACCAACCGGGGCGAGCGCGCCTACGACATCTATTCGCGCCTGCTGAAGGAGCGCATCATCTTCCTGGTGGGTGGGGTCAACGACGCCGTCGCCAGCTTGGTCTGCGCCCAGCTGCTGTTCATGGAGGCGGAGAATCCCAACAAGGAGATCTCCTTCTACATCAACTCCCCCGGCGGTTATGTGACGGCCGGCCTCGCGATCTATGACACCATGCAGTACATCCGCTGCCCGGTGGCCACGATCTGCATGGGCCAGGCCGCCAGCATGGGGGCGCTTCTCCTCGCCGGCGGGGCCAAGGGGCGCCGCTTCTCCCTGCCGAACAGCCGGATCATGGTGCACCAGCCTTCCGGCGGGGCGCAGGGCCAGGCGTCCGACATCGAGATCCAGGCGCAGGAGATCCTGCGCATGCGTCAACGCCTGAACGAGATATTCCAGCACCACACGGGCCAGCCCATCGACGTGATCGAGAAGGCGATGGAGCGTGACAAGTTCCTGAGCCCGGAGGAGGCGAAGGCCTTCGGTCTGATCGATGAGGTGTTCACCAACCGTCCGGGAATCCAGGGCCCCGCCTGACGCGGATGATGGGCGGGCGACCGCCCTGTCCGCTTGTACGGGTGGCAGGTCGGCACGGCGAACAATATGTTGATCGTGCCGCTTTCGGTGTTGTTCAATAGGCGGTCAGGGACGAAGGCCAGGACCGCCATATCGGATCGGGAGGGTGGGCGACCCCCTTCCCGGTGCAAGGGACGCCCCAGGGCGTCGTTTCGATCTAGGCGCCGGCGGCGTCCGGGTCCCGGGTCGATCCCCGCCAGGGGGTCGGGTCCGGGCGCCCACCGGTGATGTACGGAGCCATTATGACCAAGTCGACCGGCGGCGACTCCAAGAACACCCTCTACTGCTCCTTCTGCGGAAAGAGCCAGCATGAGGTGCGCAAGCTCATTGCCGGCCCCACCGTGTTCATCTGCGATGAATGCGTCGAGCTGTGCATGGACATCATCCGCGAGGAGAACAAGACCACGCTGGTGAAGTCCCGCGACGGGGTGCCCACCCCGCGCGACATCTGCGCGGTCCTGGACGACTATGTGATCGGGCAGGTCCATGCCAAGCGGGTCCTGTCCGTGGCGGTGCACAACCACTACAAACGGCTGGCCCACGCCTCCAAGCACAACGACGTCGAACTCGCCAAGTCCAACATCCTTCTGGTCGGCCCCACCGGGTCTGGCAAGACGCTGCTTGCCCAGACCTTGGCCCGCATCATCGATGTGCCCTTCACCATGGCCGACGCCACGACCCTGACCGAGGCGGGGTATGTGGGCGAGGATGTGGAGAACATCATCCTGAAGCTGCTCCAGTCGGCTGATTACAATGTGGAGCGGGCACAGCGTGGCATCGTCTATATCGACGAGGTCGACAAGATCAGCCGCAAGTCCGACAACCCGTCGATCACCCGCGACGTGTCGGGGGAGGGCGTGCAGCAGGCCCTGCTGAAGATCATGGAAGGCACCATCGCCTCCGTCCCGCCCCAGGGCGGGCGCAAGCATCCGCAGCAGGAATTCCTCCAGGTCGACACCACCAACATCCTGTTCATCTGCGGCGGCGCCTTCGCCGGGCTGGAGCGGATCATCGCCGCCCGCGGCAAGGGTACCTCCATCGGCTTCGGGGCGGAGGTGCGAGGGCCCGATGAGCGCCGCACGGGCGAGATCCTGCGGGAGGTGGAGCCGGAGGATTTGCTGAAATTCGGCCTGATCCCCGAATTCGTCGGCCGTCTTCCCGTGGTTGCCACCCTGCACGACCTGGATGAGGATGCGCTGATCGAGATCCTGTCCAAGCCGAAGAACGCGCTGGTCAAGCAGTATGCCCGCCTGTTCGAGATGGAGGATGTGAAGCTCTCCATCCAGGAGGAGGCGCTGCGCGCCATCGCCCAGCGGGCGATCCAGCGCAAGACCGGTGCCCGCGGCCTGCGCTCCATCATGGAGTCGATCCTGCTGGAGCCGATGTACGATCTTCCCGGATTGCAGGGCGTGGAGGAGATCGCCGTCAACAAGGAGGTGGTGGAGGGCCGTGCCAAGCCGCTCTACATCTACTCCGACCGGCGCAGCGAAATGGGCGCCTGACAGGCGATCATGGCTCCCGGGCAGGTTGGCTCGGGTATCAAGGCGATTGGAAAGGGGCGGGCCGATTGGTCCGCCCCTTTTGTTTGCGGTCGGCTGCGCGCGGGCGGGCGGGGAGCGGGGCTGGAATCGGCCACGGTCAACCGCCACCGCGACATTCCGGTGTTGTCCGCCACCAGGGACCGCCTAGCCCTTGAAGGGGGGTGGGGGGTGTGCCACGTTACCCATGTAGCCGTCGCAGGAAAGGTCGTGCCCAGCAGGGGCGGCCGGATGGAGCCGGCCCAATCGGGGGCTGACGGCGAAATGACAAGAGAAGGCACGCCATTATGCTCGATATTCCCCGTGGGGCGCTGTACCCGGTCCTGCCGCTCAGGGACATCGTCGTCTTCCCGCATATGATCGTTCCGCTGTTCGTCGGCCGTGAGAAGTCGGTGAAGGCGCTGGAGGACGTGATGAAGGACGACAAGCAGATCCTGCTTGTCACCCAGAAGAACGCCGGCCAGGACGACCCCACGCCCGCCGATATCTACACCGTCGGCACGATCGGCACCGTGCTTCAGCTGCTGAAGCTGCCCGACGGCACCGTGAAGGTGCTGGTTGAAGGCGGACGCCGGGCCCAAATCGTGAAGTTCGAGGAGAACGAGGCCTTCTTCCAGGCCTATGCCGATGTGTTGCCCGAGCGTGACGGCGAAGCGCAGGAGCAGGAAGCCCTGTCCCGCGCCGTGGTCTCCCAGTTCGAGCAGTACATCAAGCTGAACAAGAAGATCCCGCCGGAGGTTCTGGTTTCCATCAACCAGATCGACGATCCGGCGAAGCTGTCCGACACCATCGCCTCCCACCTCCAGCTCAAGATCGCCGAGAAGCAGCAGCTTCTGGAGACGGCGAGCGTCGCCGAGCGTCTGGAGAAGGTCTATGCCTTCATGGAGGGGGAGATCGGGGTTCTCCAAGTCGAGAAGCGCATCCGCAACCGCGTGAAGCGCCAGATGGAGAAGACCCAGCGCGAGTACTACCTGAATGAGCAGATGAAGGCCATTCAGAAGGAACTTGGCGAGTCCGAGGATGGCAAGGACGAGGTCGCCGAGATCGAGGAGCGCATCGCCAAGACCAAGCTGTCGAAGGAGGCGCGGGATAAGGCCCTGGGCGAGGTGAAGAAGCTGCGCACCATGAGCCCCATGTCGGCCGAGGCGACAGTGGTGCGCAACTATCTGGATTGGATCCTGTCGCTGCCCTGGAAGAAGCGCACCAAGATCAAAAAGGATATCAGGGGGGCCGAGGCGATCCTGAACTCGGACCACTATGGCCTTGAAAAGGTGAAGGAGCGCATCCTGGAGTACTTGGCCGTGCAGCAGCGCATGGACAAGGTGCGCGGACCGATCCTCTGCCTGGTCGGTCCGCCCGGTGTGGGCAAGACGTCGCTGGGCAAGTCCATGGCCAAGGCCACGGGGCGCAACTTCGTCCGCATGTCACTGGGCGGTGTCCGCGACGAGGCTGAAGTGCGCGGCCATCGGCGCACCTATATCGGCTCCATGCCGGGCAAGGTCGTCCAGGGCATGAAGAAGGCGAAATCGTCCAACCCGCTGTTCCTGCTGGATGAGATCGACAAGCTGGGCGCCGATTGGCGCGGCGATCCGTCCTCCGCCCTGCTGGAGGTGCTGGATCCGGAGCAGAACAGCACCTTCGCCGACCATTACCTGGAGGTCGATTACGACCTGTCGGACGTGATGTTCATCTGTACCGCCAACACCCTGCGCATGCCCCAGCCCCTGCTGGACCGCATGGAGGTGATCCGTATCGCCGGCTACACCGAGGATGAGAAGGTGGAGATCGTCCGCCGTCATATCCTGGACAAGCAGGTGAAGAGCCATGGGTTGAAGCCGGTGGAGTTCGCCATCACCGATTCAGCACTCCGCGACCTGATCCGCTACTACACACGCGAAGCAGGGGTGCGTAACCTGGAGCGGGAGATCGCCAACTTGGCGCGCAAGGCCATCAAGGAAATCCTGATGGAAGGCGTGACCAAGGTGGAGATCGCTCCTGAGAACCTGGAGAAGTATGCCGGCGTCCGCCGCTTCCGCTATGGCGAGGCGGAGGCGGAGGACATGGTGGGTGTCGTCACCGGCCTTGCCTGGACAGAGGTGGGTGGCGAGTTGCTGACCATCGAAAGCGTCATGCTCCGCGGCAAGGGCCGGGTGGCGACCACCGGCAAGCTGGGCGATGTGATGAAGGAATCGGTCCAGGCGGCCGAATCCTATGTCCGCTCCCGCGCGCCGCTGTTCGGCATCAAGCCGACCTTGTTCGAGAAGAAGGACATCCACGTCCACGTTCCGGAAGGGGCGACGCCGAAGGACGGTCCCTCCGCCGGTGTGGCGATGATCACCTCCATCGTCTCCGTCCTCACCGGGATCCCGGTGCGCAAGGACGTGGCCATGACCGGGGAGATCACGCTGCGCGGTCGGGTGCTTCCCATCGGCGGCCTGAAGGAGAAGCTGCTGGCCGCCCTCCGGGGCGGTATCCGTACCGTGCTGATCCCGAAGGACAATGAGAAGGATCTGGCCGACATCCCGGACAACGTGAAGAAGGGGATGGAAATCGTCCCCGTCGCCACCGTGGATGAGGTGCTGGGCCGGGCGCTCGTGTCCGCCCCGACCCCCATCGAATGGTCGGAAGCGGAGGAGCAGCTGACCCCCGTTCCCGCCAAGGCTGCGGAGGACGGCGGTGGCGAGGTGATTCGCCATTGATGCGACCCCGGGAGTCGTGTGACTTTTGCGGCTGCGGCATCCCCCCGGGGGTGCCGCAGTTTCCGTTTCGGGGGCCCCCCGGACGACAGGATGTGGTGGTGCCCGCACCCCTGTCGCCCGGTGCCGGAAGGGAAACCTGGACGCAGAACACAACGGTTGCACACGAACAGGGGATGATCACGTGAACAAGAATGACCTGATTGCGGTCGTCGCGGAGTCGGCCGGTCTGACCAAAGCGGACGCGGGCAAGTCGGTGGATGCGCTGTTCGATGCCATCACCGGCGCCCTGAAGAAGGGGGATGAGGTTCGGCTTGTCGGCTTCGGCACCTTTGCCGTGGCGGAGCGGGCGGCGAGCGAGGGACGCAATCCCCGCACGGGGGAGAAGATCGCCATCGCCGCATCGAAGCAGCCCAAGTTCAAGGCGGGCAAGGGGTTGAAGGACGCGCTCGGCTGAGCATCGTGCTGCGGGTCCGCCCGTTCCCGCCTCGTCGGACCGGAGAGGCAGGGTTGGGCGCAGGGTAGGGCCAGGGCGGCGACTAGGTGGAAAAAACTTGCGGACGGGCACCGGCTCGCGTACCCGTCTGCGCCGACCGGCAATGCCGAAGGGCGGGCGGGTCGGCATCGTCCCGGGGACAGTATGGCCCGGGGGCGGGGTATCGGCGGGCGGTTAGCTCAGGGGTAGAGCTTCGGTTTTACACACCGCGGGTCGGGGGTTCGAATCCCTCACCGCCCACCACCAATACCGTCTGGTCCCTGACAGCACCGATGGCGGCCGGGCAGACCCCCGAATCCGCGCAATGTGGCTGTGACATCCCGCCGGACTGGCTGTACACTCCCGCCTGCGACGGGATAGCGCCCCAGCGATCCTTCCGATGCGATCCTTGCCCGGTTGACGGGCGGCTCGGCCGCGAGCCACCATAACGGGTGGCGGCGGACCCGTGCCGCAACGATGCGAGGCTTCTGGGCCACCCTGTCGGAAAGAAACCTGCCGAGCGATCCCGGATCCACGGTCCGGCCTGTCTTCACACCCTAGCCAGATGGGATGATGCATGATCGGTGAGAAGTTGGAACAGGCCGAATCCGGGGAGGGCGCCGTTGACGGCGTTTCCGATGATCGGCGCCTGGGTGACCGGATCCTTGCCGCCCTGCAATTGGCCCTCGACCAGGGGCAGTTGGAAATCGCCGAACATCTTGCATCGGCCCTGGAACTGGCGATGACCCGCTATGGCGGACCGACGGCAATGGAACGCCGCGATGTTCCCGACGGGCTGGATGACATCTTCCTGCAACTCGATGCCCTGCGCCGCGGAACGTGAGCAGCGGCGCGGCAGCGTGCGATGGCAGGTGTTGGTTATGATACCGACCCCGGTCCTGGCCCGTCATTTTCCTGTTTGACAAGTCTGCGGAAGGCCCCTATACAGCGGCCCACCCCACGGACGGTGGGGCGCCGATGCGGCGCCGAACCACCGGTTCCTTGGAAGTTTGCGGGTGTAGCTCAGTTGGTTAGAGCGCCGGCCTGTCACGCCGGAGGCCGCGGGTTCAAGTCCCGTCACTCGCGCCACTACCACCGGGGGTGTTGAGAGTTGGTATCTACGCGGGTGT
>JBJOKR010000202.1:0-8493 GCA_046045995.1 Pseudomonadota bacterium
GCCGGCTGGAGGATATGGTGCCCGACCTGGCGGAACGGACGGGGGCCTATCTGGTGGGCGGCCTCTCCTCCTCCCGCAGCCTGTTCCCCCAGGTGGCGGGCCGCCCGGCGGAGGATGGGGTCAGCGGTGCCCTGTTCACCGGGGCGGTCGGGGTGGTCACCGGCCTGTCCCAGGGCTGCGTGCCCCTGGGCCCGCCGCGGCAGGTGACCAAGGCGCATGGGCACACGGTGATGGAGATCGACGGGCGCCGGGCGCTGGATGTCCTCCAGGCCGACGTGATGCCCGTTCTGGCCGGCAGCCCCGGGGCCATGGCGGGGGGGCTGTTCATCGGCCTGCCCATCCCGGGCAGCGACACGGGCGATTACCTGGTGCGGGACATCGTCGGTGCGGATGAAACGACGGGTGCGATCCAGGTGCGGGCCCTGGTCGATCCGGGTGCTGCGCTGCTGTTCTGCCGCCGCGACCGGGACAGCGCGGCAGCCGACATGGACCGGATGCTGACCACCCTGTCCCGCCGGATGAAGGGCCCGCCCCAGGGCGGCATCTATGTCGGCTGCCTGGCCCGCGGGCGCCACCTGTTCGGGCGGGAGGGGGCGGAGCTGGCCATGATCCGCGAGCGGCTGGGCGATTTCCCCCTGACCGGCTTCTTCGCCGCAGGCGAGATCGCGAACGCCCGGTTCTATACCCACACCGGCGTGCTGACCCTGTTCACCTGAGGGGGGCAAGTGGGACAGCGCCGCAGGCGACAGGACCGGTTGCGCGCTGCGCGGGGGTGGACACCAAGATCACCAAGGGCACCAAGCCGGCCTTCAGCCAACCCCGTGAACCCCCGTGCTCCCCGTGCCCCCGTGGTGGAAAAGCTTGCCGGATCAGGGCGGTGCCGCAGGCAGTGGCTCCGGCCACAGCGCGTGCGTCTTGGTGCCCTTGGTGACCTTGGTGTCCAACCAGAGCATGGGGCGTCAAACCAGGACATGGGGTGTCCAACCCGGATATGGCGCCGAACCGTGTCGGGCCGCGCGTTGCTTGCCCGACCTACCCGGCCTACGGGGCCTGCGCCTCCCTACACGGAACGGAGGACCGGGTGGTCGGGGAGGCGTTCGGTCAGCAGGGCGCGGTAGGCGGACAGGGTGGTCTGCAACTCCGCGATCGTCTGTTCGGTGCTGTCCACGGCCGAGGCGCCGGTGATCATTCGGGTACGCATGCGACCCGACCGCAGGGCCTCCAGCTCGGCCCGGCAGTGTTCCAGCCTGAACAGGATCTCCGCCGTCGACATGTCGCGCATGGGTGCCTCCGCTGCCCCACGATCATCCGGATAGGGTGGTAGCCGATCTGGTGTTAACCATGGATGAAGTCTTATGGACTATCGCTGAATTCACAGCAATTTCCAGCGTTTTTGGACCGGTCCCCCCCCGCGTTCTTCTAGAAACGGTCGAGAAGACGGTCGATATAGTCCCGCTCCAGCTTCGGTCGGTCGGGTTGACCGGCCCGGCGGCGTAGTTCCTCCAGGATCTCCCGCGCCCGTTGGATCTCCCCTTCCTCCGGGATCTCCACGTTTTCCGAGTTGAAGGGGCCGTTGTTGTTCATGGGCCGGCCCAGGGGATCGCGGCCCGGCATGCGGCCGGGCTGGCGGGCCCCGGCCTGCATGCCCTGGTTCATCATCTGCTGGGCCATCTGCTCGGCCATGGATTGCAGGCCCTGCTGCAACTGGTCCAGTGCGTCCGACTGGGAGGGTACTGCCTCCCCCGCCCGACCCTGCTGAAGGGCCTGCCCAGCCTCATTCATCGCGCGTTCCGCCCGGCCCAGCTGGCGGGGGATGTCGCCCTGGCTTTCGCCCAATTGGCGCATGATCTCCCCCAGCTGGCGGCGCAGCACCTCCTGCCGTTCGGCCATGTCGCCCAGGGCCCCGGGCATGCTCCCACCCTGGTCCTGGCCCTCACCGCCCTGCTGCTGGCCCTGCTGCGTGCCCTGGCGCGGGCGGCCGCCTTGGCGGGCGGGGCCCTGGGGGCCCGGCTGCAGCCCGGGCATCGGCGCGCCCTCCATCCCCTGGCCTTCCGGCGGGGCCTCACCCGGCTCTGCCCGCTGGGCTTCCTGAAAGGTCTGGTCCATGAGAGCTTGCTGCTCCTGGGTCAGTTCCTGGAGTTGCTGCATCATCTCCATCATCTGCTCGGCCTGCTCCGCCTGCTGGGGGGAGGGCGGCTGGCCGGTGCGCAGCGACTCCATCATCTCCTGCAACTGGGACAGCATCTCCCGGGCGGAATCGCGGGACCCCGTCTCCGCCATCTGGCGCATCTGCTCCAGCATGCGTTCCAGATCCTCCCGGGTCATGGTCCGCATGTCGTCGGGGGTCGGCAGGTCCATCTCCGGCGGCATGCGCCCGTCCTGCATGGCCTGGCGGGCCTGTTCCTCCAGGGCGTCCAGGAATTGCTGCATGGCCTGCTCCAGTTCGGCCATCAGCTGTTCGATCTCCGCGTCCGGGGCGTTGTTGTCCAGCGCCTCCATCAGGCGCTGCTGGGCATCGCGCAGATCCCGTTCCGCCAGGGACAGGCCGCCATCCTCGATGGCCAGGGCCGTATCCCACAGGGTCTGCTGCACGGTGGTGATGGCCCCGCGCTCCCCATCGGTCATCAGTCGGTTGACGCTGGCGCGCAGGGCCAGGAAGACCGACAGCTTCTCCCCATAGCTGCCCGGCTGCACCGACAGGTCGGACAGCGTGCGGGCCACCGGTTCCCGCGCCCGGTCGCCGCCCATGGTCAGGGTCTTGCGCTGCTCGATCAGGGCCTGGGCCACCGGATGGCTGAACCGCCGCTCCGGCAGGACGAAGGCCTCCTCCCCGCTCTGGCCGGTCTGGCCGATGGCGTCCACCGCCTCCAGCCGGATCAGCACCGGCAGCCCGGCCCAGGGATGGGGCGTCAGGTCGTGGAAGCCGCCGGCATTCGCCTCCCGCGGGCTGCGGCCCGGCAGGGGAAGGGGCAGGGTCAGGGGCGTGCTGTCCACCGCTTCGGGCAGTTCCACCCCCACCCGGATCGTCGCCGTCACGCCCGTCAGCCCGTAGTCATCGGCGGCCGTGTAATCCAGGCGCAGGGCCTGGCGGTTCGTCTCCTCCGGCTTCTGGCGGAAGGCGATGCCGGGGGCCTGATCGGGGACGACGACGATGGGCCAGGCCCGCACCTCCCGCCCGGCCTGGGTGATGGCGATGCGGGCCCCGCCGGCGATGTCCAGGCTGGCCTGCCAGCCGCCGCCCGCCACCGCCTCGAACGGCAGGGTGGTGTCATTGGCCACCAGCTCCGGTGTGCCGTAGCCGCCGGTCACCCGGGCCAGCACCGTGCTGCCCGCGGGCACGGGGATGAAGGGGGGCGTGTCGGCATCCGGTTCGCCGTCTGTGTCGACCGGGGCGGCGGGCCTGTCGGCGGACCCGGCCAGCGGCAGCGGCGCCTGCTCCCGGGTCAGGAAGATGGGGGGAAGGCCGGTATAATCCGGCGGCGTCACCCAGACCTCCACCAGGGTCGGGGCGACGATGCCGCCCAGGGCGATGTCGGGCCGCAGGGCCTGGCCGAGGCGGCCGGGCAGGTCGCCCCAGGACACGCCCACCCCCACCACCAGCAGCAGCCCCACCGCCGCGCGCAGGGCCCAGGGATCACGCCCGGCCATGTTCGGGTGCGGGGCGGTGACGGTCAGCCTGTCAACCTGCCGCCGGGCCCGGTCCTGGGCGGCTTGCCACAGGGCGGCGGCGACTGGGTCGCGCCCGTCCCCGGCGGGCTTGTCGGTCAGGATGGTCAGCGGCCGGTGTTCGAACCGGCTGTCCCGTTCGATCCGGCGCCGCGCCTCCGCCACGCTGGGCCAGGCGAAGCCGCGCAGGCCCCGACGCAGCAGCCAGACCACACTCGCCAGCACCGCCAGCAGCAGGGCCAGATGGGCCCAGGGGTTCAGCAGGGCGACCAAGCCGATCCAGGCGGCGGCCACGAACAGCCCGGCCAGCCCTGCCGCCGGCCACAGGGCAGGCCACAGCCGCTCCCAGGCCAGGGCGGCACGGGCGATGCGCAGGGGGCCCGTCGGCTCCCGCATCGGTTCCGCCACCGGGTCGGCGGCAGCCGCGGAACCGGTGCCGGCGGCGACCCTGGCCGCGGCCCTGGTGGCTGCGCGGGCGGCAGCGGCGGCTTTGCGGTCGGTCGGCGGGGTGCGGCGCGTCATGGGCTCCAGCCTTGGGGGTTCCAGCCTCGTGTCAGGACCGGGGTCCGGTCAACGACCGGTCCGCCGGAAACGGGCGGGCCCACGCTGCGGCTCCGGATCGCCCGGCTGCCCCCGACCTAGGCCCGGCCTTCACCCCGCCGGCATCCAATCCGGCAGGGATTCCAACGCCATCTGCTCCGCCACCCCCCAGCGGCGTCGCACCAGGCTCCACCTGTCGCCGGAAACCAGCACCTCCGGCGCCAGCGGGCGGCTGTTATAGGTACCGGCCATGACGGCGCCATAGGCCCCCGCCGTCATGAACGCCACCAGATCGCCCGCCACCATGGGCGGCAACAGCCGTTCCTTGGCGAAGGTATCACCGCTTTCGCAGACCGGTCCCACGACATCCATGGGTACCGGCTCCGCCCCGCCGGGATCCTTCACAGGAAGGATAGTGTGCCAGGCGTCGTAAAGCGAGGGGCGGATCAGATCGTTCATCGCCGCGTCCAGGATCAGGAAGCGGCGGTGCAGCCCGTCCTTGACGAAATTCACCCGCGACAGCAGCAGCCCGGCGCTGGCCACCAGGGACCGCCCCGGCTCCAGCGTGATGCGCGCACCCAGATGGCCCAGGGTGCGGCGCACCACCGCCGCATATTCGGCATGGTCGGGCAGGCTGTCCCCTGGGCGGTAGGGCACGCCCAGGCCCCCGCCCACATCGATGCGGCGGATGTCGATGCCGTCTTCGCGCAGCTGGACCACCAGCTCCGCCAGCTTGGCATAGGCACGCTCGAACGGCGCGGTCTTCAGCAACTGGGACCCGATATGCACGGCCACCCCCACCGGGTCCAGCCCCGGCAGGGCCTTGGCCCGGGCGAAGGCGGCGCGCGCATGGCCCCAGTCGATGCCGAATTTGTCCTCCTTCCGGCCGGTGGCGATCTTGCCGTGGGTTTCGGCATCCACATCCGGGTTCACGCGGATGGCGACCGGGGCGGTCAGCCCCATGCCTACCGCGACCTCGGACAGAAGCTCCAGCTCCGGCAGGCTTTCCACATTGATCTGGTGGATGCCGGCGGCCAGGGCGGCGGCCATTTCATCCCGCCCCTTGCCGACGCCGGAGAAGATGGTGCGGGCGGCGGGGATGCCCGCGGCCATGGCCCGCTCCATCTCCCCGATGGAGACGATATCCGCCCCGGCGCCCAGCCCGGCCAGGGTGCGGATGACCGCCAGGTTGGAATTGGCCTTCAGGGCGAAGCAGATCTCCACCCCGTCGCCGGCGAAGGCATCGGCATAGGCGCGCCAATTGGCGGCCAGTTGCGCTGTGGAATAGACATAGGCGGGCGTGCCCACCGCCGCGGCGATGGCGGTCAGGTCCACCCCCTCTACGAACAGGCGGCCGTCACGATAGGCGAAGGCACCGTCGGGAAACCGGGCGGTGCGGGTCGAAGGGGGCTGGGTCATCGCTGGGGAACCGCCGTCAGGGCGTGGTCGGCGCAGGGCCGGATGCCGGGGAGGAAGGGCCGGTGGGCGTGGCAGGCGTGGCAGAAGTCATCGCGGTCGCGCCGGTCGCGCTGTCATCGGCCGGTTTTTCCACCCGGGCCGGGGGCGGCTTCCAGCCGGGATCCAGGCGCGGATCGGGGTACAGGCGCGGCGCCGGGTTGGTGCCGGCGGTGGTAGGGGCCGTGGCGCCGGGTGCTGCCGGAAAATCCGGCCGCTTGCCGCAGCCCGCCACGATGGCAGGGGCGATCAGAAGGACCGCCAGCAGGGTGGGGACCGGCAGGGTGGGGACCGGCAGGGTGGGGCGCATCACAGGAACCTTTCCCGCGCGGCCCGGACGGCGGCGCGCACACGATCGGGGTTGGTGCCGCCCAGGCTGGTGCGGGCGGCAACACTCGCCTCCACCCGCAGCACGGGGAAGACATCGGCGGTGATGCGGGGATCGATCGCCTGCATCTCCGCCAGGGTCAGGTCGGACAGGCCGATACCCTTCGCCTCCGCCGCCTTCACGGCGCGGCCGGCGATGTGGTGGGCATCGCGGAAGGGGACGTCCAGGCTGCGCACGCACCAATCGGCCAGATCGGTGGCGGTGGGGAACCCCATCTCCACCGCCCGGCGCATGCCCGCCTCATCCGCGGTCAGGTCGCGGATCATGCCGGTGGTGGCGGCGATGACCAGGGCCATGGTCTCCTCCACCTCGAACACCGGCTCCTTGTCCTCCTGCATGTCCTTGGAATAGGTCAGCGGCAGGCCCTTCATCATGACCAGCAGGCTGTTCAGGGCGCCGATCACCCGGCCTGCCTTGCCGCGCACCAACTCCGCCGCATCCGGATTGCGCTTCTGCGGCATGATGGAACTGCCGGTGGTGAAGGCGTCGGTCAGGCGGATGAAGCGGAACTGGGGCGTGCACCACAGCACGATCTCCTCCGCCAGGCGGGACAGGTGCATGGCCGTGATCGACGCCGCCGCCAGGTATTCCAGGGCGAAATCCCGGTCGGACACCGAATCCAGGCTGTTCGCCGTCGGCCGGTCGAAGCCGAGCGCCCGGGCCGTCATCTCCCGGTCGATGGGATAGGGCGTGCCGGCCAGGGCGGCACTGCCCAGGGGGCATTCGTTCAGCCGGGCGCGGGAATCGCGCACCCGGCCCCGGTCCCGCCCCAGCATCTCCACATAGGCCAGCAGATGGTGGCCAAAGGTCACCGGCTGGGCCACCTGAAGATGGGTGAAGCCCGGCATGATCGTGGCCGCATGCTCCTCCGCCCGGTCGATCAGGGCAGCCTGCAGGTCCTTCAGCCCGGCCTCCATCCGGTCCAGCGCATCCCGGACGAACAGCTTGAAATCGGTCGCCACCTGATCGTTGCGGGACCGGGCGGTGTGCAGCCGCCCGGCCGCATCGCCGATGATCTCCCGCAGGCGGGATTCCACATTCATGTGGATATCCTCCAGCGCTTCGGAGAAGGCGAACCGGCCCGCCGCGATCTCCCCCGCCACCTGGTCCAGCCCGGCGATGATGGCATCCCGGTCCGCCGCCGTGATGATGCCGCAGGCGGCCAGCATGGCGGCATGGGCCTTCGACCCGGCGATATCCTGGGCCCAGAGCTTGCGGTCGAACCCGATGGAGGCGTTGATCTTCGCCATGATCTCCGCCGGGCCGCCGGCGAAGCGCCCGCCCCACAGGGAATTGGCCGCGGCTTCCGCCGTTTCGGTCATGGGGGCTGCGGCGTTGCTGTCGCTTGAATTCATGGGTCCGGGCGCCGAGGTAAGGGCCGGGCATGGCGCCCGGCGATCATCTGGGAGTGAGAGGGCAAGAATGGCGATTTTCCGGCGGCTCGCAACCTTCGTGCTCGCTGTGGTGACCGCGGGCCACGTCCTTGCGCAGGACATGGCTCCCGCTTTCGGAACGGAGGCACCGCCCTTTTCCGGGATCAACCGCCCCTTCGTCTTCACCGAACCGCGCGTACCGGTACCGGACCTGACCGTGATCGGCCCGGACGGGGCGGAGATGCCGTTGTCCGCCCTGAAGGGCCGGGTGGTGCTGCTGAACCTCTGGGCCACCTGGTGCCCGCCCTGCGTGAAGGAGATGCCGTCCCTGGACCGGCTCCAGGCGGCCCTCGGCAGCGACCGCTTCACCGTCGTCGCCCTGTCGCTGGACCGCGGCGGCAAGGCGCAGGTGGAACCGTTCTTCATGGAAACGGGGCTGGAGCATTTGGCCATGTACCTGGACCCGAAGATGACCGCCATGAAGGCCTTCAAACCCCAGGGCCTGCCCACCACCCTCCTGATCGACGCGGAAGGCCGCGAAATCGGCCGCCTGGCGGGAGAGGCCGTGTGGGACAGCGCGGAGACGATGGGGTTCCTGCGCCATTTTATTGATGGCGGGCAGTAGGTCGGATTAGGCGTGAAACGCCGTAATCCGACGGTGCCCCCAAACCCGCCGCCAACCATTTCGCCGGTCGGCCTGCTGTCCGGCTCCGGTGTGTCGGATTACGCTTCGCTAATCCGACCTACGGGTGGTGCGGTGTCGGGCGTCGGTCGGATTAGGCGTGAAACGCCGTAATCCGACGCCCCCATGCCCCCCTTCACCGCGTCGGGCGGGGGGTGTCGCCGGAGTAGTCGTAGAAGCCGCGGCCGACCTTGCGGCCCAGCCAGCCGGCTTCGACATATTTCACCAGCAGCGGGCAGGGGCGGTATTTGCTGTCGGCCAGGCCTTCGTACAGGACCTGCATGATCGACAGGCAGGTATCCAGGCCGATGAAATCCGCCAGTTCCAGCGGGCCCATGGGGTGGTTGGCGCCCAGCTTCATGGCGGTGTCGATGGCGACCACGCCGCCC
>JBJOKR010000203.1:0-8457 GCA_046045995.1 Pseudomonadota bacterium
CCTGTTCCATGAATTCGGGCACGGGCTGCACGGCATCCTGTCGGATGTGAAGTATCCGGGCCAGTCCGGCACCAATGTGCTGCGCGACTTCGTCGAATTCCCGGCCCAGATCAAGGAGCACTGGATCGAGCAGCCGGAGATCCTGAAGAAGTACGCCCTGCACTACAGGACCGGGGAGCCGATCCCGGACGAGCTGCTGGCCAAGATCAAGGCGGCGCAGAACTTCAACCAGGGCTTCGCCACGGTGGAATACCTGGCCTCCGCCCTCGTGGATATGGAGTTCCACGCCCTGCCGGATGCGGACAATCTGGACGTCGCCAAGTTCGAGAAGGACACCCTGGCGAAGCACGGGATGCCGGAGATCATGGTCATGCGGCACCGCAGCCCGCATTTCAGCCACATCTTCTCCGGCGACGGCTATTCGGCCGGCTACTACAGCTACATGTGGGCGGAAGTGCTGGATGCCGACGGGTTCGAGGCGTTCCAGGAGAAGGGCGACATCTTCGATCCGGAACTGGCCCGCCGGTTGCTGGAGAATGTCTATGCCGCCGGCGGGTCCATGGACCCGATGCAGGCCTATATCCAGTTCCGCGGCCGCGCCCCCAGCGTGGACGCCCTGCTGCGCAACCGCGGCTTCCTGCCGCCGGTCAGCCAGCCCGGCGTGAACTGAGCCTTGGAACAAGGGAGAGGGGCTATCCCAGCCCCCCTCCCTTGTTCCAGCCCCCCGCCACCCCACCGGGGGCGGGGGTTTTCGTTTCGGCAAGGGCCCGCTGGAATCAGGCAGCGGTCAGGGATTGGGCAACCGCATCCGGAATGCGTTCGATCACGGTCAAATAGCTTTGCGTCGCCTGATCCGGCAGGGCCTTGCCCTGTTCCCAATCCCGCGGCGTTCCCAAGGGAATGCCGAAGCGGGAGGCGAAGCCCCGCTGATCCAGCCCGAGATGGGAGCGGAGCCGCCGAACCCGCAAGGCAAACCGCCCACGCGCGAACTCGTCATCGCTCAAGGGCACATCCGCCGGATCATCCGGCCCTATATCAGGCGATTTCACGGTCATTGGCCTTTCTCACGGAAATGAACGCTCGGACAATTGGCTGGAGCTTATCCCCTACCCCTCCCGCCGGGTCAGGATGTAGAGCACCACCCCGGCCAGGATCAGGCCCAGCAATGTGCGGGTGATGGGGTCGTCCAGGAGGGTCCAGGACAGGGCGAAGCTGGCGGCGATGCCGGCGGTGGCGGCGGCCTTGGCCTTGCGGGACAGGATGCCCCGGGTGACGAAGGCCTCCACCCCTGCGCCGAAGCGGTGATGGCTGAAGATCCAGGCCTGGAGCCGGGGATCGCTGCGCCCGAAGCAGAAGGCGGCCAGGATCCAGAAGATAGTGGTGGGCAGCAGGGGCACGAAGATGCCGACCGTCCCCGCCCCCAGCAAGACCAGCCCCAGCAGGCGCAGCAGCCGCATCCGGCGGGTAGGCACCGGCGGGGCCGCGCTTCCCGGCCCGGGGCCCTCCGCGGCGGACGATCCCGGCGTGGAGTTTCCAGGCACGGGGCCGCCCAGCGGTGCCGCATTCGGCGTTCCGGGCTCATCGGCCCCAGACTGGGGCATGGCGGGCGGTCCCGGAATGACCGATGCGTCCCGCTCCCTGCCCACGCCCTGTCTCCCGCCCCGATGGAAATCCGCCGCGCCCGGCGGCCTTGCCACGATAGCCGCCCGTTTGCCCGCTGTCGCCCCCTGCCCTCTCAGGTGCGCCGACAAGGGACCGCCGGCCACCAGTCTCCAAGGGTCAGCCGCGGGCGCGCATCAGCCGGGCCTTGTCCCGCTGCCAGTCCCGTTCCTTGGAGGTTTCGCGCTTGTCGCCCTTGTTCTTGCCCTTGGCGATGCCAAGCTCGACCTTCGCCTTGCCCCGGTCGTTGAAGTAGATGGACATGGGGATCAGGGTCATCCCTTCCCGCGTGATGGAGGCCAGGATCTTGCGCAGTTCCCGCTTGTGGACCAGCAGCTTTCGCGGCCGCTTCGTCTCATGCTGGAAATAGGTGCCTGCTTGGCCGTATTCGGGGATATAGGCGTTGAACAGGAACAGCTCCCCGCCTTGCTGGCCCGCATAGGCTTCCGTGATGGAGGCCTTGCCGCCGCGCAGCGATTTCACTTCCGTCCCAGCCAGCATGATGCCGGCCTCCAGGGTGCTTTCGATGAAGTAATCGAAGCGGGCGCGGCGGTTCTGTGCCGCCAACTTGTCGCCTCCCGATGCCCCTTTGGCCATTAGCCACCAAACCTTTTCTTAATCACCCTCAGGCCAACAATCCGGCCCCGGCCATGGCGGTGCGCACCAGCACGCGGGTCGGCTCGCTACAGGCAACCAGCGGCAGCCGCACCTCATCCGTGCACTTGCCCAATAGGCTGGCGGCATACTTCACCGGGGACGGGCTGGTTTCCGCGAAGAGGGCGTCATGCAGCGGCATCAGGGTATCGCGGATCCGGGCCATGGTTTCCATATCGCGGGCGACCCAGGCGTTCTGCATGTCCGCACACAGGCGCGGGGCGACATTGGCGGTGACGGAGATGCACCCCACCCCGCCCTGGGCCAGGAACGCCGTGGCGGTCGCATCCTCCCCCGACAGCTGGCAGAAATCCGGCCCGATCTCCACCCGGGTACGCAGCGGGCGCACCAGATCGGCGGTGGCATCCTTGACGCCGACGATGTTGGGCAGATTGGCGAGGCGCGCCATGGTCGCCACGCTCATGTCGATGACGCTGCGGCCGGGGATGTTGTAGATGATGATGGGAAGATCAACCGCGTCATGGATGGCCTTGAAATGCTGGTACAGGCCCTCCTGGGTCGGCTTGTTGTAATAGGGCGTGACCACCAAGGCCGCGTCCGCGCCCACCTGCTTGGCATAGCGGGTCAGGCCGATCGCCTCCTCCGTCGAGTTGGAGCCCGTGCCGGCGATGACGGGAACGCGGCCCTTCGCCACCTCCACCGTCAGGGCGACGACAAGCCGGTGCTCCTCATGGGAGACGGTGGGCGACTCGCCCGTCGTGCCCATCGGGACGACGCCATGGGTGCCCTCGGCGATCTGCCACTCGACGAACTCCTGGAACGCGCGTTCATCGATCTTGCCGTCGCGGAACGGCGTGATAAGAGCAGCGATCGAGCCCCTGAACATAATGACCTCCCTGGGCCTTGCGGCGTGAAGCCGCGCACCTTAACCATCCACCCTATCCGACACAAGTACGCCAGAATGAGGGCTCCCTTGCGGTTTCTCGCCCCCCTTCTCCTCTCGCTGATGATCGCGCTTGCCCCCGGCGCGGGCACGCCCGCACGGGCGGACACGATCAGCGCCCAGGATGTGCAGATCTACCGCGACGCCCTGAAGGCGGCGGAGCGGGGGAACTTCACCGAAGCCCGCCGCCTGGCCAACCGCGCCCGGACGGAGTTGCCGGCCAAGCTGATCCGCTGGATGGACCTGACCCGCGGCGGCGGGTCCGCCGGCTGGACGGAACTGCGGGACTTCATCGAGAAGAACCCCGACTGGCCCAACCAGGTCGCCCTACGCCGGAATGCGGAATCCGCCATGCCGGACCTGCCCGCGGCGGAGGTGGCGGAATGGTTCGCCAAGTATCCCCCCGTCAGCACCGGCGGCTTCCTGCGCCATGTGGACGCGCTGATGGCGCTGCGCCGCAGTGACGAGGCCATCGCGGAGGTGCGGCGCCACTATGTCCACGGCACCATGGGAAGTACGGAGGAACGGGATTTCCGCCGCCGCTTCAACAGCCTGCTGCGGCCGGAGGATCACTGGGCCCGGATCGACCGCCTGCTCTGGGACGGGGATACGGAGGCGGCGCAGCGCAACCTGACCCTGGTGGACAAGGATCGCCAGAACCTGGCCCTGGCCCGGATCGCCCTGATCAATTCGGCCCCGGGGGTTGAAGGGGCGATCAACCGTGTCACCGCCAGGTTCCGCAACGATCCCGGCCTGCTGTACGAGCGGATCCGCTGGCGCCGGAAGAAGGACCTGGATGCGGGCGCCCTGGAGCTTCTGGCCAAGCCACCGGAAAATCTCGGCCGGCCCGAGGCATGGTGGACGGAGCGCCACATCCTGGCCCGCCGCCTGATCGACCAGGGCCGCTATGCGGAAGCCTACCGCCTGGCCGCAGCCCCCGGGGCGGAGAAAGGGCTGGCCTTCGCCCAGGCGCAGTTCCTGGCGGGTTTCCTGTCGTTGCGGTTCCTGAAGCAGCCGGACAAGGCCCTGGCCCATTTCGAATCCCTGTACCGGGGCACGGAAAGCCCGATCAGCAAGTCGCGCGGGGCCTATTGGGCCGGCCGCGCGGCAGAGGCGCTGGGCATGGCTGAACGGGCGCAGACCTGGTATGGCACGGCCGCCCGCCACGGCGGTTCCTTCTACGGCCAGTTGGCGGCGGATGAGCTGGGCATGGCGGCCGGGACCGGCATCGTCCGCGACCTGAAGCTGTCGGATGAGGGGACGGCCACCGTCCGGAAGCGGGAGATGGTGCGACTGACCCGCCTGCTGCGCCGGATCGAAGGCAATGACGGGCGCTACTTCGAACTGTTCATGCGCAAGCTGATGGCCGACGCCAAGACGGCGGAGGAGTACCAGCCCATCGCCGCCATGGCGCTGGAATTCGGGCGCCGCGATCTTGCCGTGTTCACCGCCCGTCAGGCCTTGCAGGACGGCGTCCTGCTGGTGGAGGACGGGTATCCGGTGCTGGAGCAGAAGCTGCCCCGCGGCGCCCCGGATGCGGCCCTGGTCCATGCCATTGTCCGCCAGGAAAGCAGCTTCGAGGTGGATGCGGTCAGCAAGGCGGGGGCCCGTGGCCTGATGCAGATCATGCCCGCCACCGGCCAGGGGCTGGCCCGAAAGCTGGGCATCAAACATTCCACCGACAAGCTGGTGACCGACCCTGACCACAATGTCCGGCTGGGGTCCACCTATCTGAACGACCTGCTGCAACGGTTCGGCGGATCCTATGTCCTGACCGTTGCGGCCTACAACGCCGGCCAGGGCAATGTGGCCAAGTGGCTGCGGGAGGTCGGCGATCCGCGTAGCCAGGCGATGGATGTGATCGACTGGATCGAGCTTCTGCCCTTCTACGAGACGCGGAACTATGTCCACCGCGTGCTGGAGAATGTGCAGGTCTACCGCAGCCGCCTGGGCCTGCCACCGGTCCGGCTGACCGACGATCTGGCACGGGGCGCGGGGGGCAGCGGCTGATCCCGGTGGCACGCCCTTTTCCGGACCACCAGCCCCCTTGGCCGCACCCTCGGCCGCCCACGCCTAAGGATTAGCCGAAAGGATCAACTCCCTTCGCACCTGTGACAAAAGGGGGATTCTCCCCCACTATCTTTTGTCAGGGCGTCGATGTTGCTGAAAAGCAGTAGCGCTTAAGAAATCCATAGTCGGGATACGGCCTTTACCGGTCATTAACGGCCCCCGGCAGTAGATGGATGCGTCGCCCGACACCAGCCGACTTGTGCGGCTCGACTGTCGCCAACCCATCAATCGGGGAACGCCTTCCATGCGTGGTGCTGATCTTGACCTTGAAATCCGACATTCCTGCCGCGTCCACGCCAAGCTGCTCGATGCCTTCATCGCGCTGACGGAGGCGGAACTGGAGCGTCACGGGCCGGGCTTCATTGAGGAAAGCCTGACGGAACTGCTGGAGTCGCTGCGGCAGGACCGGCGGACCTTCGGCACCCTGGCTGGTGTGGTAGCCATGCCGCGCCTGCCCCTGGAGGAGATGGGAAACGCGGCATGACGGCGGGCGCGCGGGCGCCAGAAAGCCATTACCCCGGCCACCCCGGCCCCCGCGACCTTGATCGCTTGGCCCCTCCCCTGTCAGCGGGGTGCCCCCCTGCGGCCCCGCCCGGGCCGCATGCCACGGGACGGGGACAGAGCATCGGAAGCGCGGGCCCCGCCGTCCGGGGCATCGTTGGTGCCCCCTTCATTGGCGCCATCGTCCGTCCCGTCTTCCACGGTCGGTTCGTCCGATCCCTGGCTGGAACGGCCAAGGGACGCAGAGCCCTCCCCCGTGGGTGGGCGGTCGGCGGCGGACCGTCGGCCGCCATCGCCTGATTGCTGCTGGCCTGATTGCTGCTGGCCCGACTGCTCCCCACCCGACCGGGCCCCGTCGGGGATCCCCTCGGCCAGGGGGTTTCCGATCCCGGATTGGCGGGCGCCCCGCACCACCGACTGATCGGCCCCGTGCCCCGGCTCACGCTCCATCCCGTCCGGGTCCACCTCGGCCGGCAGCGCATGGCCATCTGGAACCATGTCCTCTGCGGTGCCGCCCGTGCCGCCATCTTCCGGCTGCTCCGGATTGGATGCCCCACCCTCCTGCCGGATCTCATCCAGGGCGCGGCCCCAGTGTTCCGCCTCCCGACCCTCCGGCCGGCCCTCGCGCTCCCAGATTCCATAGGCCCGCTGGCGGATTCTCTCGTCTCGATCGCTCATGCCCTGTTCCCAAAGCCCGGTATCCGGTCCACGACCGGCCAGCCCGACAACACCGCCCCCCCACCGGGGGTTCCGCGATGACGTCCAGGGCAGGATTCAGGAGGCGGATGTCCGGGGCGTGCGAGCCTTGGGCCCAGGCCCGGCATCCCGGCTGCCAATCCGGGCAAGCACGATCCCAGCCAGGATCACGAGACCGCCGATCCCCTGTTGCAGGCTCAACGGCTCGGCCAGGACCATCCAGGCGAAGACGGCCGCCAGCAGTGGCTGGAGCAGCAGGGAGACGGAGGTGAAGGCTGCCTGCAACCGCGACATCGCCTGGGCGATCAGGCCCTGTCCCGCCGCATGGCTTATGGCGGCCAGTCCGGCCAGGACGGCCCAGCCTTGCCAGCCCGCGGGCATCAGCCGATCCTCGGTCGCCAGGGCCAGGGGAAAAAGGACGGCGGCCCCACCGGCGGCGTTCCACAGCATGATGGTGGAGGTACGGAACCGGCTGCGCAGCCGCTCCACCACCAGGAGATAGGCTGCAAGGAACACGGCCGCGACGATGGCCAGCAGGTCGCCGGTCAGATGCCCCACCCCTTCCGTGAGGGACGCCCCCATGAGCACCCCCGCCCCGGCCATGGCGAGGACAAGCCCCGCCAGGAAGACCAGCCCGACCCGCCGGCCGAGCAGGACCCAGCCCAGGATGGCGACAAAGACCGGGGCCGCATTGGCAAAAAGGGTGGCGTTGGCGACACTTGTCCAGGTCAAGGACCAGTGCCAGAAAACCAGGTCACCTGCGAACAGCACCCCGCCCGACAACAGCAGTGCCGCGTCCCGCCAACCCCTGGGACCCGGCACGGTGCCGCGCCGGCCCCGAAAATCCGCCAGCCACCAGCCATACAAAAGGGGAATGGCAAGCAGCACCCGCCAGAAGGCCGTCGTGACGGGCCCGACCTCACTCAGTCGGAAGAAGATCGGGGCCCAGGCGATTCCCACCACGCCCAGCACCAGAATGCCCAAGGCAAGCGGGTCGCCGCCGCGGGACACGCTGAGCGATCCCTTTCCCGGCAGTATTTCCATCTCAGGGCTTTTTGGCGACCCTATACTCACGGATAGGGCAGCCGGTGCCGGCTCGGTTCCGACGGGGCTGCGCCCATGCGGTTGCGGGAGATCAGACAACGCAATCCCTGCCGATGTGCCGGTTCCATGCGGTTCCCGCCGATGTCCCGGAGCGCCGGAACAAGCGATTGGGATCCGGTTCTGTCATACGATGTGGATCATATACTGTCCAGGGCGGTGGACATGAAGGGTTACGCTGCTAGTCTTTCACATTCGTATGCGTGCACGACTGAAGAGTTCAAGACCTGATGACGTTCCCGTTCATGGTTGTCATGCAAGAGGAATGCCCATACACTCATAACTTCACGGGACAGGACACAAACACCAACCCATAGGTGTCCACCTGGGCAGGAGGGAGCCATGCCGAGACGAAGCAAGAACGCTGTGGTCGCCGCACTGGAAACCAGTATCGAAAACCATGTGGCGGGGCGCATCCGCCTGCGCCGGGGGCTTCTGGGGATGAGCCAGTCCGATCTGGCCCGAACCCTTGGCATCACCTTCCAGCAGGTCCAGAAATATGAGCGGGGGTCCAACCGCGTCTCCGTCGGGAAGCTGTACCGGCTGGCCGAGATCCTGGACGTGCCGCTGACCTTCTTCTTCGATGGCCTGGACGGTGCCAGCGCCACCCGCAGCGACGGGGCGGAGGCAAGTCCGGGTGACGACAAGTCGCCACTTCTCTCCCGGCGGGAACTTGATCTCCTGCGGACCTGGCGGATGGCCCCGACGGAGATTTCCGATGCGGTCGGGGCACTTCTCCGCTCCCTTGCGGCTGAAGGGGATCCTCTGCCGGAGGGGGAGCAACCGACCTTCAGCGCCCCGGCGGGCACGCCCTCGGCCCCCAGGGTGGAATCGGCGCCTGCGTCCGAGCCCAAACGGCGCGGTCGCCCGCC
>JBJOKR010000204.1:0-8296 GCA_046045995.1 Pseudomonadota bacterium
GCCGGTTGGCGGTGACGATGATTTCATCCAGCGGCTTCTCCGCCGTGGCGGCAGCGGCGGCGGGATTGGCGGCCGGACCATCCAGGGGCAGAAGGGCTGCGGTGAAGAGCAGGAAAAGGCGCATCGGATATCGTCGATCGGCAAGGGATGCGCGGGTTTAGCCGATCGGCTGCCGGAATCAAGGTGATCCGCCGCATGGTTCGGTCGCGGCAGTGAAAGCGATGCGCTGCAGGTACCTCAGCGATACCCCGGACCTACCACCGGATCTGCCAGCGGCTGCACGGGTCGCCAATGCTCTCGCAATGGGTCTGGCTGACCCTTGCGTCGGAATGGACCAGGACCTGGAACAGCCGTTGGAAGGTGCCGCTGTAGAATTCGCCCTGCGGCCGGTCACCGAACAGGCCCCGTGATGTGGGGCAGTCGGCGATGCTGACCACGGCGGGGCAGGTATCCTCCACCGTGAACCGGCCGGTGCCGGCGAAGGTCCAGGCATGGCGGCCGATGGCGGCAAGCAGCAGGCGGCTGGCCAGGGACGCGGGCAGCAGCTTCAGCAGACGCTGCACCGTCTTCGGGATGCGATGGGCCAGCAGGTAATCCGCCGTCCGCACCCCCGCCTGGAACGCCAAGCGGGCCGACTGCACCTTGGGCAGGCTGCGCCGCAGCGTCCCGTGCAGGGCCACCACCTCCGCCTCCTCCACCATGTGGTCGGGCAGGGTATCCACATAGCGGGACAGCCCGGCGTCGCGCAGAAGGCGGGCGGTGGGGCCGGGCCCCATCTCCTCCAGCATCACTTCGCGCAGGCGGATGATGGCGTTCGGGCCGATGCGGCCCGACATCGGGGGAGGCATTGCCGCGGCAGCCCCTTCCAAGGCGACCGCAGGCCCGCTCGCCGCCTCCACCGAATCCATGGACGGCGGGGGCGGGGCGGTGGGGATGATTTCCAAGGATCTGGGTGTTGCATGCCCATGGCCGAAGGCCGGCCAAAGCCGGGTCCGGGCCCGGTCCGACATCATCGCCTGCATTGTGTCCCCCCGACTGTGATTTCCTGTCCAGGGCCGGTTCATGCCGCCCCGTTCGCGTTAGGCACTCCGGCGCCGCCCTTGCGGACACCGCCCCAGGCTCATTCCTCCAGGCGTCTTGTCACTAAGCGTCTTGTCACCAGGCACATCTTGCGGGGACCCGGTCCGGGGTCAGTCATCCCCCTCCGCCGTTTCCACCATCTGCTGCTTGCCGCCGCCACAGGCCATGGCGGTGGCCGCCCCTTCCTTCGCCTTGCGAACCTTGTTCGCCTTCTCAGCCGCGGTTTCCCAATCCGCGGCCCCGGCGATCCGGGTTCGAGTGCGGTCGAAGTGGAAGTCTACCTTTTTCTTCGACTGCGGCCCCCAATAATCGACCTTACCTAAGTCATAGAACTTTCGTTCGAAGCCGCTTTTCAGGAACGCTTTCAGGCAGCCCAGCATGTAACGCCGCTTGGTGCGGTCCCGGATCCAGGGATAATCCAGGAACGTCTTGCGCATGTAGAAGCGGCGGTAATTGTTCATCACCCGGTCCAGAAGCTCGGCCCGGTCCATGGCCTCCGGCTTGATGATGGGGGTGACGAAATTATATTTCTCGTAATCGAAGATCTCCACCTTGTCGCCCAGTTCCCGGAACAGGTCGCTGAAGGGCCAGGGCGTGTACATGGCCCAGTTGGCCATGTCCGGCTTCCAGTCCAGCGCCATGCGGTAGGTTTCCTCCAACGTCTCCGCCGTTTCATTCTCCAGACCAACGATGAACTGGGCCTCCGCGACGATGCCGGCCTGGCGCAGCAGGGTGATGGCCTTCTTGTTCTGGGCGACCGTGGTTTCCTTGTTGAAGCGGTCCAGCTTCAACTGCGCCGCCGCCTCCGTACCCAGGGAAACGTGGATCAGCCCGGCCTTGCGGTACAGCGGCAGCAGTTCCTCATCCCGCAGGATATCGGTGACGCGGGTGTTGATGCCCCATTGCACCGGCAGGTTCCGGGCGATCAGCTCCTCACAGAACTGGACGAATTTCTTGCGGTTGATGGTCGGTTCCTCATCCGCCAGGATGAAGAACCCCACCTGATGGTCACGGACCAGGATCTCGATCTCATCCACCACCTTCTTCGGGTCGCGGATCCGGTAGTTCCGCCAGAACTTCCACTGGGAACAGAAGGAACAGGTGAAGGGGCAGCCGCGGGCCATGTTGGGGATGGCGACCCGGACGCCCAGGGGGATGTAGATGTACTTTTCCCATTCCAGGATGCCCCAATCGGGGGAAATGGAATCCACATCCTTCAGCGGCGGCTCGGCCGGGGTGGCGACGATCTGGCCTGCCTCGGTATAGGCGATGCCCTTGATCTCCCCCCGTGCCTCCGGCCAGCGGCCTTCGGCCACGGCGCGGGCCAGGTTGATGATGATCGCCTCCCCCTCACCGCGGGCGATGCAGTCGATCCAGGGGGCCTCCGCCAGAACCTGCTGGTACATGAAGGTGGCATGGATGCCGCCCAGCACCGTGACAGCATCCGGATGCTCCTCCTTCGCGATCTGCAGCAGGCGTTCGGCCTTGTAGATGGAGGGGGTGATGGAGGTGGCGCCGATCAGGTCCGGCTTGTGCCGGCGCAACTCCTCGCGGACCTGCTCCTCCGTCAGGTCGTTGGTCATCGCATCGATGAAGATGACGTCGGGGTAACCGGCCCCCTTCAGGGCCCCGGCCAGATAGGCGGCCCAGGCGGGCGGCCAGTTGCCGGCTATCTCCGCACCCCCGGAATGGTAGTTCGGGTGGATCAGCAGGATCTGCATGGGGGCCCTCCGCCACAGTATTCTTGTGGCGGAAAGTTGACATGCTTCGTGTCAGGCGTATTTGACACGGATCAATTGGGCAGGGCCGTGACCGGCCCACACCCCGGCACCGCGTGTCAGAGCTACGCCAACACCGCGACCCCGGCGGCGGCGATTTGACCGTCCTGGTGGGACTGCACGCCGCTGATGCCGATGGCGCCGACCACATGGCCCTGATGGACCAGGGGCAAGCCGCCCTCGATCGGGGTGGCCAGCGGCATGGTCATCACCACCTGCCGCCCGCCGGCCACCGCATCCTCCAGCGCCTTGGTCGGGCGCTTGAACAGCAGGGCGGTGCGGCCCTTCTCCTGCGCCACGGTGACGGAGCCGAGCTGGGTTCCGTCCATCTTCTCCAGATACATCAGGTTGCCGCCGTCATCGATGATGGCGACGACAACGGTCCAGCCGTTGCGCTCCGCCTCCGCCACACAGGCGGCGGCGATGGATTTGGCGTCGGCGATGGACAGGGCGGGTTTGGTGAGCATGCAACAATTCCTTGGCGGCGTTGGTCGTAGGTCGGATTAGCGGGCGGATGCCCGCGTAATCCGACATCTGTGGTACCGGGAGCGTCGCATTACGGCGCGTGCCGCGCCTAATCCGACCTACGGGGCCGGGTTCACCCGGCGAGGGCCTTCACCCGGCGGCGGTGCTGGTGCAGCAGGGGTTCGGTGTAGCCGTTGGGCTGTTCCGCCCCCTTGAAGACCAGGTCGCAGGCTGCCTGGAAGGCGATGCTGCCGTCGAAATCCGGGGCCATGGGGCGGTACAGGGGATCGGCGGCGTTCTGGGCGTCCACCACGGCGGCCATACGCTTCATCACGGCCATCACCTGATCGGCGGTGCAGACACCGTGCATCAGCCAGTTGGCGATATGCTGGGAGGAGATGCGCAAGGTCGCCCGATCCTCCATCAGCCCGACATTGTGGATGTCCGGCACCTTGGAGCAGCCGACCCCCTGGTCGATCCAGCGGACCACATAGCCCAGGATGCCCTGGGCGTTATTCTCCAGCTCCTGGGTCACCTCCGCCTCCGACCAGTTGGTACCGGGGGCGACGGGGACGGTTAGGATGTCGGCCAGGGCGGCGCGGCCGCGGCTCGCCAGCTCCGCCTGACGGGCGGCGACGTCCACCTCATGATAGTGCAGGGCATGAAGGGTCGCCGCGGTGGGGGATGGGACCCAGGCGGTGGTGGCCCCGGCCATCGGATGGGCGATCTTGGTCTTCACCATGTCCGCCATGCGGTCGGGCATGGCCCACATGCCCTTGCCGATCTGCGCCTTGCCGCGGAAGCCGCAGGCAAGCCCGGTATCCACGTTCCAGTTCTCATAGGCCTGGATCCAGGCCGTGGTCTTCATGTCCCCCTTGCGGATCATGGCTCCCGCCTGCATGGACGTGTGCATTTCATCACCGGTGCGGTCCAGGAAGCCGGTATTGATGAAGCAGACCCGGTCCTTCACGGCCCGGATGCATTCCTTCAGGTTCACCGTCGTCCGCCGCTCCTCATCCATGATGCCGATCTTGATGGTGTGGCGGGCCAGGCCCAGCAGATCCTCCACCCGGTCGAACAAGGTGCCGGCGAAGGCCACTTCCTCCGGCCCGTGCATCTTCGGCTTCACGATATAGACACTGCCCGCCCGGCTGTTGCGGGTGCGGCCCAGGCCCTTCAGGTCGTGCAGGGCAATCAGGCTGGTGGCGATGGCGTCCAGGATGCCCTCCGGCGCCTCGCTCCCATCGGGCAGCAGCACTGCGTCATTGGTCATCAGGTGGCCGACATTGCGCACGAACATCAGCGACCGGCCGGGCAGGGTCAGGCTGCCGCCATCGGGGGCGGTATAGGTCCGGTCGGGGTTCAGCGCCCGCGCGACCACCCGGCCGCCCTTGTCGAAGCTGGCCGTCAGGTCGCCCCGCATCAGGCCCAGCCAGTTGCGGTAGATGGTGACCTTGTCGGCCGCATCCACCGCGGCGACACTGTCCTCACAATCCATGATGGTGGTCAGGGCGGATTCCATCACCACATCGGCCACGCCGGCCGCATCCGTCCGCCCGATCGGGTGGGACCGGTCGATCACGATCTCCAGATGCAGCCCGTGCCGGCGCAGCAGGATCGCCGTCGGCGCCGAAGCGTCACCGCGATAGCCGGCGAAACTGTCGGAATCGGCCAACCCCGTCTGCCCGGCGCCGGTGGTGACCACCAGCCGGCCGTTGTTCACGGCATAGCCGGTGGCATCGACGTGGCTGCCGGACAGCAGCGGGGCCGCCTTGTCCAGTACCGCGCGCGCCCGGGCGATCACCGCGGTCCCGCGCACGGGATCATACCCCTTGGCCGCCGGATCGGCGATGGCGGGGTCCAGCGCATCGGTGCCGTACAGCGCGTCATACAGGCTGCCCCAGCGGGCATTGGCGGCGTTCAGGGCGAAGCGGGTGTTCATCACCGGCACCACCAACTGGGGTCCGGCCACCTGCGCCACCTCCGCATCCGTATCGGCGGTGCCGATGGCGAAATCCGGCCCTTCCGGCACCAGATAGCCGATCTCCCGCAGGAAGCCCTGATAGGCCGCCGGATCGATGGGGCCGCGGTTGTCCCGGTGCCACTGGTCGATGCGGGCCTGGATATCGTCCCGCTTGGCCAGCAGGGCGCGGTTGACCGGCGTCAGCTCCGTGAACACCGCCGCCACCCCGGCCCAGAAGGCGGCAGGATCCACCCCTGTTCCGGGCAGCGCCTCCTCCGCCAGGAAGCGGTGCAGGTCGGCGTCGATCTTCAGGCCATGGACATCGATACGGGCGGTCATGGGGTCTGCTCCTGACGGGGCGGTGGAACGGGGGCCCTGTCTATAGGCTTGACCGGCGGACCCTGTCCATGTCCCATGGAACTCTTTCCACGATGTGGAAGAATGGACGGCAGGGCTCGGCTTGCGGTCATCACAGTTGGAAGGGAGTGACCATGCCCGGGCGCGGGACCAAATCCGCGGATGCAGAGCGGGGGGGGCAGGTGCAGGTGCTGGGGCGCGCCCTGTCCATCCTTAACCTGCTGGCCCAGGCCGAGGGTGGCCTCAGCCTGACGGAGATCGCGACGGCGGTGGGGCTGGCCGGGTCCACCACCCACCGCCTTCTCACCTCCCTGGAGACGGAGCGCTATGTGCGTTTCGATGGGGAGACGCGGCTGTGGTCCGTGGGGGTCCAGGCCTTCATCGCCGGCAACGGCTTCCTGAAGACCCGCAACGTCGTCCAGATGGCCCGGCCGCACATGCGCACCCTGATGGAGCGCAGCGGGGAGACGGTGAACCTGGCGGTGGAGGACCAGGGGCAGGCCGTCTACCTGTCCCAGGTGGAATGCCGGGAGATGATGCGCAGTTTCGCCCGGCTGGGCGCGCGGGTGCCGCTGCACTGCTCCGGCGTGGGCAAGGCGCTTCTGGCGGCGATGGCGGAGGGGGAGGTGGCGAAGGTTTTCACCCGCCACGGGCTGGCCGCCCTGACCGCCCGGACCCTGTCGGGGGAGGCGGCGCTGCGGCGCGATCTGGCGGCGATCCGGGAGCGGGGCTACGCCATCGATGATGAGGAGCATGCGGTCGGCCTGCGCTGTGTCGCCGCCGTCGTCCACACCGAACATGGGGAACCGGCCTGCGCCATCTCCCTTTCTGGACCCATGGCGCGGATCACCGATGCCCGCATGGCCCATCTGGGTGATCTGGTGCGGGAGGCCGCTTCCCGCATCACGGCAGAGATCGGCGGGCGTCCGCCCGTTTCGCCCTGATCTGGCCCTGACCCGGGCCCCGCGGCCAGACTGTCCCTCAATACCAGGCTTCGGTGAAATACAGCCCGTCCGGCGGGGCGGTGGGGCCGGCGGCGGCTCGGTCGCGGGCGGCCAGGGCCCGGGCCACGTCATCGTTCGTCCAGCGGCCTTCGCCCACCAGCTTCAGGGTGCCCACCATGTTCCGCACCTGATGGTGCAGGAAGGACCGGGCGCGGGCGACGATGTGGATCTCCGCCCCCGCCCGGGTCACCTCCAGCAGGTCCAGCGTCTTTTCCGGTGATTGTGCCTGGCACTGGGCGGCGCGGAAGCTGGTGAAATCATGCCGCCCGATCAGGCGTTGGGCGGCGTCCTGCATAGCCCCCACCTCCAGCCGGTGGGGCACATGCCAGACCCGCCCAGCATCCAGGGCGGGCGGGGCGCGGCGGTCCAGGATGCGGTACAGATAGGCCCGCCCCTGGCAGGAGAAGCGGGCGTGGAAGTCATCCGCCACCGCTTCCGCCGTCAGCACCGCCACCGGGTCTGGGCGCAGCAGGGCGTTCATCGCCTCCCGCAACTTCTCCGGCGTGAGGGGGCGGTCCAGGTCGAAGCTGGCCACCATGCCCAGCGCATGCACGCCCGCATCGGTACGGCCGGCGGCATGGACCGTCGGGCTTTCACGGCTGAAGCCTTTGATCGCCCGCTCCAGGGCCGCCTGGACCGACGGTCCGTTCTCCTGCCGCTGCCAGCCGACGAAGGGCCGCCCGTCATATTCGATCGTGATCTTCCAGCGCTGGGTCATGGCGCCCGGTATCGGACGGGAAGGGGGCAAATGCAAGGGGCAGCGGGGGAAGGGAGGTGGGGAAAAGCCCCTTCCGCCGGGGCGGGCTTTGCACTATGGTTCCGTCCGGTCGGCAGTTCACCCAGGCGTCGCCACCCCGGTCGGGGAGCTAAACCTGCCATCACGATTTCGACGGTCACTTGTTCCCGTGCCGCGTCGGAAGGGCGACCACCGGCATCCGTCCCCGGACAGGCACATGAGGGGATAAGCCATGTCGAAAGAAACCCTGCCGTTCCACGCGGCGGACATCTCCCACATCGCCCGCTCGCTCCGCACCCAATTGGCGGGAACGGAGAGCACGCCCGGCCATGTGGAGATGCTGAACATGCTGGCGCGATCCGCTGGCTATCGCAACTTCCAGCATTTCCGGGTCCAGGCCCAGGCGCAAGCCCGCCTGGAACAGGCCCCACCCCCGGCACCGGCCATCGATTTCGTCAAGATCGGCCGGCTGTTGCGCTATTTCGGGCCGGACGGGCGGTGGATGCGCTGGCCGTCCAAGTACAGCCACCAGGAACCCTGCCTCTGGGTAGTGTGGTCGCACATCCCGGCCCGCCGCACCTTCACCGAGCCGGAAATCAATGTGGAGATCGCAGCCTGCCACGGCTTCGGCGACCATGTGTTGATCCGGCGTGAACTGGTGAACCACAAGCTGATCGGCCGGACTCGCGACGGCCGCAGCTACTGGCGCATCGAACGCGAACCCCCGGCCGAAGCGCGGGAGCTGATCCGCCGGGTGGCGAAGGGATAGGGACCCTGCCCCCCTCTCCTTCAATGGGCTAGCACATTCACACATCTCTTGAAGAGTTTGATGCTTGCTGATTCTTTGGGGGGGTATGCTGTTTGAATTGGGGGGTACGTATGGAGATGCTGCTGGGGCGGTTCGGGGACCGCC
>JBJOKR010000205.1:0-8290 GCA_046045995.1 Pseudomonadota bacterium
CCGGTCTGGACGGTATCCAGAACAAGATCCATCCGGGCGAGGCGATGGACAAGAACCTGTACGACCTGCCGCCGGAGGAGCTGAAGGAGGTTCCGACCGTCTGCCGCAGCCTGCGCGAGGCGATGGAGAGCCTGGACGCCGACCGCTCCTTCCTGAAGAAGGGCGACGTCTTCACCGACGACATGATCGACAGCTACATCGATCTGAAGATGGAGGAGGTCCTGGCCTTCGAGACCTCCCCGCACCCGATCGAGTACAAGATGTACTACAGCGTCTGATCGGTTCCGATCGGATCAGCCTACGGAAGGCCGCCCCCCCACCGGGCGGCCTTTTCGCATTCAGAAAGGAATTTCATCGTCCAAGTTTGGCATTGGCGCTTGTATTTCTCCAGCAGGCCGAGAACGAGGCGGCATAAGGGCTTTTTGCTCACTGGGAGGAGGAAGCTTTCGATCATCCTCCAGACGCTGTTGCGCGTCCCCAACCACCTGCCATATATTGCCCGTCAATTTACTGATTACATCTGAGGACGCAGCAACACTCCCAGGAAGCCCAAAAACGGTTGCGGAAATCATCGCTAGTTCAAGGAGGCTCAGTCTCTGTTTTTCTAAAGCAGCTTCGAATCTGTCCAGCTTCTCATGTAGAGATCTTTTCCTGCCTTCATCAATCTTGAGCTCATCAACAAGCCTTCGAAGGCCAACCACCTGAACTCGTATTCTCTCTTTCTGTGCAGCATCGAGAGGCACCGCTGCCTTCCGAGCTAAATTCGCTTTTCTCACGCGCAATTGATCAATGTAGAAATCCAAGTCAAGCCTGAATTGTTTGTAGTTTTCATCACTGAAATTTCTAAGGGCAGGTAACTCTACGCCAGAAAATTCATTAACCCCATAGGCTTTTGCAAACGCCACGATATTTGATACGAAGGAATATTTGACCTCAACATTATAGTAATAAGTCTCCTGTTCATCATACGAAGAAGAAGCAATGAGCTTTTCTCCAAGTCGGCCAAGCGCAATCTGTGCAATATGCAAGAATGCCAAGCCCGGATCCTCTGGCGCTTGCTCAATCTCATCATCCGTTACAAAATCATCAGACATTACAGCCTCTTGCGCGCCTAAGGTTATCTGTCGATGCTTTACAACCCCGATATGGAACCATACTCGCTTGCGGATTTCTACCACTCCGGCCCTGTCGAGTTGCATTCAGCATCCGGGGTGATGCCACCGACTTCGCCCTTGAACCGCCGCAAACGCTCCGGAACAATGGCGGCCATGCGCGCCCTTCCCCTCCCCGCAGCCGCCCTTGTCCTGGCGGTCCTTCTCATCCTCCCCGGCCTGGCCTCCGCGTCGGAGCCGGAGGCGAAGGATGTGGCGCGGCAGTCGAACTGCCCGCCGGGCAAGGTGGAGGTGCTGCGCCGCACCCCCGGGGGCACGCCGGAAACCCTGTACCGCATCGCCTGCACGGGCCAGAAGGATGTCTTCGTGGTTGTGCGCTGTGTGGAGCGGCTGTGCCTGATGCTCCGGCCGGAGCGGGGACAGCCGGCGAAGCCCGCGGGCGGGCGCTGAGGGGCGGCCCGGTACCATCCCCGATCGAACCGGAAACGGAACGGTCCTCGCTTAACGCCGATCCTTGAACGCAGCGGCCAGGGCCTTCATGGCGTTGGCCTGGTCGGGCGTCGCCTCCGCCGCGCTGTCGGCCTTGGCCAGCGGCGCGGGCGCGGGCCCCCTGCCCATATTCGCCACCAGGGCATCCAGGGCGGCCCCGGACAGCTTCTTCTGGGAGCGCAGACCACCGCGTGCAGCTGCAGGCGGGGCTGTGCGGACAGGGCCGGACAAGGGCTTGGCATCCCGCACCACCCGTTCCACAGCACTGGCGGCGATGGCCTTCAGGAAGGGCTGGCAGAGACCGCGCAGGAGCTGTTCGTCATCGAGCGCCATGGCCGCGAGAACCCGCTGGGCCTGGCTGCGGCTGCCGCCGGCGGCCTTCAGCGCCTCCCGCACCTTCAGCGTCACATAGGTGTCAGCCATGGTCGCAACCCCGTTCGCCTCTATGTGCATCCCGTGGGATCAGCCTAACCGACAGCGGCACGGGACGCAAAGCCTCCCCCGCCTTCCTCGCCTTCCTCCTCGTGGCCCGCTACACTGTCCCGACGCCACCGCACGCGGGAGGTGCGCCATGCTGATCGAGATGCATATCGACCTGATCTGCCCCTGGTGCCTGATCGGCAAGCGGCGGCTGGACCGGGCACTGGCGGGGCGTCCGGGGCTGATGATCGATCTGGCCTTCCAGCCTTTCCAGTTGAACCCGGACATGCCGCCCGGTGGGATGGAGCGGCCGCGCTATATGTCCATGAAGTTCGGCGGGGCCGCCCGCGCCGCCCAGGTCTATCAGATGATCGAACAGGCCGCAGCGCGGGAGGGGCTCTCGATCCGCTTCGACCGCATCGCCCGCACGCCCAACACGGTGGATGCCCACCGGCTGGTGCGTCTGGCCGACGACAGGGGCTGTGCCGCGGCGATGGTGGAGGCGTTGTTCACCGCCTATTTCCTGGAGGGGCGGGACATCGGCGACCGGTCGGTGCTGGCGGAGATCGGGGCCGCCGTCACCGGCGGCGCCCCCGACCGGATCCGTACCCATCTGGAGTCGGAGGCGGAGGTGGCGGCCGTCCGGGCCGCGGACCGGCAGTCCCGCACGCTGGGCATCCAGGCCGTTCCCTATTTCGTCTTCAACCGCCGCTATGGGCTGGCCGGCGCCCAGGAGGTGGAGACCTTCGGCCCCTTCCTGGATCTGGCCGCCCTGGACCAGGGGCCGCATGCCGCCTGAACGCCTGGAGGCCCCCACGCCCGGTCCGGCCGGTTGCGGAAGCGGGCTGCGGCCCCCACATCCGCTGTCCGCCGCCCGTCCCCTACCCTCCCGCCGGAACCGCCATGCTGATCTGGACCTACCGCCGCTGTTTCACCATCGATGGGCACCGGGGGGAGGTGGTGATCCGCAGCCATACCAACCGGATGGAAAGCACGCTGACCCTGGACGGGGAGGTCCGGGCCACGGACCAGACCCCCGCCTTCGGCCCGGGGAGCACCCGCAACCACGCCCTTTCCGCCACCCTGCCCGATGGGCGGGCCCTGGCAGTGGAGGCGGGATACATCTCCCATGTGTCGGTCGGCATCGCGGTCCGGCTGGACGGGGTGCTTATCCATGAAAGCCACCCGGGGCGGACCATCGCCTATCCTGAAAACATGCGCGTCCAGGCGGAAGCGATGCGGGGCACCACGATGAAGGAGGCGATGCTGGCCGAAGCAGGCACGGATTCGGCCCAGATGAAGCGCACCCTCCCTTCGCTTGCTGTGGATATCGCCCTGGGTCTGCTGTTCTTCGTGGTGGCGAAGATGACCGACCTGACCACCGCAGCCCTGGTGGGGGCCGGGGCGGGGCTGGCCCTGGTGGTGGTGCAGCGCTTCGTACGGGTGGACCTGTTGGGCGGGCTGGCCCTGTTCGGCATCGTCATGATGCTGCTGTCGGCTGGCTATGCCCTGGTTTTCCAGGATGAGACGGCGGTGCAGATGCGGCCCACCATCCTGGGCCTGATCGCCGCGGTTCTGTTCCTGGGCGATTCGCTCTTCGGCGGGCGCTATCTGGGTGCCCGCATGCGCCGCTACATCTTCGCACCGGACATCGATGTCCAGCGCTTGGCCCGGGCCGTAGGCACCGTCGGTCTGATCGGGGCGGGTCTGAACTATGCCGTCGTCCAGGTGGCGAGCAAGGATGTCTGGCTGTTCTACACCACCTTCGGCGACATCGTCCTGGTCATGGGCCTGATGTACGGCGCCATCCGCTACGCCACCGTGCCACCGAGCCGGCCCTGATGCGGCGGGGGCCCGGCCGCCGGTCAGCGACGCCAGCCGGGGGGATAGAAGCGCTTCTTCACCGCCTTGGGCGGCGGGGCCGGGGGCGGCGGCGGCGGGGGCGGCGGGGTCAGCCGTTCGCTGGGTGCCTCCCCCGCGGCCATCTGGGCCAGCGCGGTCATGAACTGGCGCGTGCCTGCCAGGCGGGTTTCCGTGCTGTCCCAGGGCCTTAGCAGCACAAGCTTATGATCCGGGCGAAGTTTGGCCGTGCCCGCCTGGGCCTGGATGAATTCCACCAGCCGGCCGGGATTGCGGAAGCTGTTGTCGCGGAAACCGACGACTGCGCCCTTGGGCCCGCTGTCCAGCGACTGCACCCCGGCCAGCCGGCACAGGCGCTTGATCTCCACCAGCTTCAGCAGATTGTCCACCTCCTCCGGCAGGGGGCCGAAGCGGTCGATCATTTCGGCTGCGAATCCATCGATCTCCGCCCGGTCGATCAGATCGGACAGGCGGCGATACAGGGTCAGCCGCTCGCCCAGATCGGGCACATAGGTGTCGGGGATCAGGACCGGCATGCCCAGGTTGATCTGGGGCGACCAGGTCTCCCGCCCGGCCTCCCCCGCCGCGGCGGCACCGGCGGCCCCGCCTGCGGCCCTCGCCTGGCGGGCAGCGGCGACCGCATCCTCCAGCATCTGCTGGTACAGCTCCACCCCCACCTCCCGGACATGGCCGGACTGTTCCTCCCCCAACAGGTTGCCGGCACCCCGGATATCCATGTCGTGGCTGGCCAGCTGGAAACCGGCGCCCAGGCTGTCCAGGGTTTCGATCACATGCAGGCGCTGGGTCGCCGTGGCCGACAGCACGGTCCGGGGCAGATAGGTGAGATAGGCATAGCCGCGGGTCTTCGACCGGCCGACACGCCCGCGGATCTGATACAGCTGGGCCAGGCCGAACAGGTCCGCCCGGTGGACGATCAGGGTATTGGCGTTCGGGATGTCCAGCCCGCTTTCGATGATGTTGGTGGCCAGCAGCACGTCGTACTTCGCTTCGTCAAAGGCGGTCATCACCTCCTCCAACTGGGTGGCGGGCATCTGGCCGTGGGCCACCACCACCTTCACCTCCGGCACCAGTTCCTCCAGCCGCAGGCGCACCTTGTCCAGATCCTCGATCCGGGGGCAGACATAGAAGCTCTGCCCGCCGCGGTAATGCTCCCGCATGATCGCTTCCCGGATCACCACCGGGTCGTAGGGCAGGACGAAGGTGCGTACCGCCAGCCGGTCCACGGGCGGCGTGGCGATCAGCGAAAGCTCCCGCACGCCGGTCAGGGCCAGTTGCAGGGTACGGGGGATCGGTGTCGCGGTCAGGGTCAGGACATGGACACCGGCCCGCAATTCCTTCAGCCGCTCCTTCTGCTTCACGCCGAAATGCTGCTCCTCATCGACGATCACCAGGCCCAGCTTCTTGAAGTCCAGGCTTTTGGACAGCAGCGCATGGGTGCCGACGACGATATCCACCGATCCATCGGCCAGCCCGGCCTTGGCCTGGTTCTGCTCCTTTGTCGTCGCCAGGCGGGACATGTGGGCGATGTTGACGGGCAGGCCCTGGAACCGGGTCTCGAACGTCCGGCTGTGCTGCCGGGCCAGCAGGGTGGTCGGGACCACCACGGCCACCTGCATCCCGTTCATCACCGCCAGGAAGGCGGCGCGCAGCGCCACCTCCGTCTTGCCGAAGCCCACATCGCCGCAGACCAGACGGTCCATGGGCCGGCCGCTGCCCAGGTCGTCGATCACATCCTGGATGGCGTTCAGCTGATCCTCCGTCTCCGCATAGGGGAAGCGGGCGCAGAACTCATCCCAGGTGCCGTCGGGAATGCCGACCGGATCCGCCCGGCGCAGCTCCCGCTCGGCGGCGATCTTCAGCAGGGCATCGGCCATGTCCTTCAGGCGTTTCTTGACCCGTGCCTTGCGGCTCTGCCAACCGACCCCGCCCAGCTTGTCCAGGGTGGCGCCCGATTCCTCGCTGCCGTAGCGGGACAGGACCTCGATATTCTCCACGGGGACATAGAGCTTGTCCCCGCCGTCATAGATGATGCGCAGGCAATCATGGGGCGACCCGGTGACGGTCAGGGTCTCCAGCCCGTCATACTTGCCGATGCCGTGGTCGATATGGACGACGAAATCGCCGGGGTTCAGGCTTGCCGCCTCGGCGATGAAGTTCGCGGCCCGGCGCTTGCGCTTGGTGCCGGTCCGAACCAGCCGATCGCCCAGGATGTCCTGCTCGGTGATGACGGCCAGATCGGGCGTGACGAAGCCGTGGTCGATCGCCAGCACCACCAGGGCGGTGACGGCGGGCTTCATCCCCCACACGTCATCCCAGGTGTCGGCGGTCTTCAGCCTGTCGACCTTGTGTTCCTTCAGCACGGTCAGAAGGCGGTCGCGGGCCCCGGCGGAATAACCGGCGATCACCACCCGCCGGCCGTCGGTGTGAAGGGCATCCACATGTTCCTTCAGCACCTCGAACACATTCACGCCGGACTGCGCCCGGGCATCGGCGAAATCCCGGCCCTTGCGCCCCCCGGCATCCAGCAGGGCGGCGTTGGGCGCCCCCTCCACCGCGGCGAAGGGGGAAAGCTGGCCGACAGGCCGCGCGTTCAGATGCAGATCCCACCCCTCCCCGTCCAGGAACATCAGCCGGGGCGGTACCGGCTTGTAGACAGGATTGCCGGACTGCTTCTCCGCCTCCTTCAGGGTGCGGCGGGCGGTGTGGAACTCCTCGATCTGGTCCAGCCGCTGGTCGCGCGCTTCCTCCCCGTTGGGGTCCAGGGTGACGGCGGCACCGGGCAGGTAGTCGAAGATCGTTTCAAGGCAGGAATGGAACAGCGGCAGCCAGTGTTCCATGCCCCCGTGCTTGCGCCCGGCGCTCACCGCCTCATACAGCGGGTCATCGCCGGTGACCGCGCCGAACAGCTCCCGGTAGCCGGTGCGGAAGCGGGAAATGGACATTTCGTCCAGGAACACCTCCGACATGGGCTTCAGGGTGAAGCCCTCCCGCTTCTCGATGGTCAGCTGGGTCATGGCGTCGAAGCTGCGCACCCCGTCCAGGTCATCCCCGAACAGGTCCAGGCGCAGGGGCTCCGCCGTGCCGGGGGGAAACAGGTCGATGATGCCGCCGCGCACGGCGTATTCCCCCGGCTCCCGCACGGTGGAGGTGCGGGTATAGCCGTTATTGGCCAGGAATCGCTGAAGCTCCGCCACATTCACCCGCTCCCCCACCTTGGCGCGGAAGGTGGCGTTGCGGAAGGCAAGGCGCGGCGGCACCTTCTGCAGCGCGGCGTTCACCGTGGTGACGACCAGCAGGGGCCGGGGCGGATCGGCCGGCGTTCCCGCCTTCGCCTTCGGCCTTTCCGCCCGCTCCATCATCCGGGTCAGGGCGTCGATGCGGCGGGCGACGATGTCGCCATTGGGGGAAACACGGTCATAGGGAAGGCAGTCCCAGGCCGGGAACTGCACCACATCGATGCCTGGATCGAAGAAGGCCACCGCATCGGCCAGACGGGCGGCGCGCGAATCCTCCACCGCGATGTGGATCAGACCGGCAGGCCCCGCCGCGCGGGCCAGATGGGCCAGTACGCGGGCGTCCTGCCCCTCCGGCGCACCGGCGATCAGGGTACGGCCGGGCCGCGCGAAATCGAAGGAAAGCCGATCTGTAAGCGTCACTGTGCCGATCCCGCCCATGGATGCCGCCGCCGGAGGGGTCACCCCACCGGTCGTCCCGTAACTAATAGCGACGATCCGGCCCGCGGCAAGGGTGGAGCATAGCCGTCCGGGGCAACACCGATCTGGCCGGCCATCCTGTATTCAGGAGCGGCAAGACCGGCATCCGCTTGGGCCGGGACCTCGTGAGCAAGCCGGCTGAGCGGGTAGGTTCCCGCTATCACGATTACGCCCGGGTGGGCGCCCCGGCATAGCGGTGGTCGCGCAGCAGGGCCATCACGCGGGTGTCATGGGCGGGCGGTACCTCGGCCCGGCCCAGGATCCAGTCATAGACGTCCGGGTCCTGTTCCAGCAGCAGGGCCTCATAGGCATCCACCTCCGCCTCCGTCAGGGTGGGCAGGTGCATGTCCGCGAAGCTTCCCATCAGCAGGTCCATCTCCTTGGTACCACGGTGCCAGCTCCGGAAAATCAGGCGTTTGCGGCGGGGATCGATGGCGGGCGCATCGGTCGGCATGGGTGATTTCCCTAGGTGAAGGAACGAACGGCGTACGATATAGAACCGGGGGCGGGTGCTGTCATCCGGCCCGGTGACGCATCCCCCCGATGTGCCCCCCTCCCGTCAGCGTGAGAGCACGGCCCCTTGCGCCCAGAGATCCTGTTCCCCCTGTTCGCCCCGATCGGCACCCTGCCCGGCCTGGGTCCCCGCCTGGGCAAGCTGGCGGAGCGGCTGGCCGG